>DATDAH010000099.1:0-14944 GCA_036525535.1 Acidimicrobiales bacterium | reverse complement strand
GCCTCGTCCGACGAGGGGCGACGGAGTGAGGAGCTGATGGGCCAGGAGGGCTTCGCCGAGGAGTCTTCCCTGCTCTACCATCGGCATTCGCCCAGCGCCTTGAGTGCCATCGAGGTGGTGGACGAGCCCTCCGGCGCCGACTTCTCCGCCGACCTGCCGCTGAGCCCGCGCCACATCCGCACGGGTGGGCTGCCGGCAGGCCGCGACGTGGTCTTCGGTCGTCAGCCCGTCCTCGGCAACCCGGACGTCGTCCTCTGTTGGGTCGCGGCCACCGAGGACAGCGACCTCTACCGCAACGCCATCGGCGACGAGCTGGTCTACGTCCACGACGGCGAGGCCACGCTGGAGACCAGCTTCGGCGCCCTGTCGGTTACGAGCGGGGACTACCTCGTCATCCCCCGCGGCACCACGCACCGTTGGGTCCTCGGTGGGGACCGGCTCGACGTGTTGGTGTTCGAGGCCGGCGGCCACGTCCGCTTCCCCGAGCGCTACCTGTCGAGCCGGGGCCAGCTCAAGGAGGGTGCGCCCTTCTCCGAGCGGGACCTGCGGGGCCCGGGCGAGCCGCTGCTGGTCGACGGCACCGACGTACCCGTCCTCGTCCGCAACCGGGCCGGCCTCTCCCGCCTCGTCCACGCCCGGCACCCGTTCGACGTCGTGGGCTGGGACGGGTGCCTCTACCCCCACGCGCTCTCCATCCACGACTTCGAGCCCATCGCCGGGGCCATCCACCAGCCGCCCCCTGTGCACCAGACCTTCGCCGGGCCGGGTTTCGTCATCTGCTCCTTCGTGCCTCGGCCCTATGACTTCCACCCCGACGCGGTGAAGGTGCCGTACCACCACGCCAACGCCGACTCCGACGAGGTCCTCTTCTACGCCGGCGGCAACTTCATGAGCCGGCAGGGGTCGGGCATCGGGGTGGGGTCGATCTCGTTCCACCCCGCCGGCTTCGTCCACGGCCCCCAGCCCGGCAGCTACGAGCGCTCGGTCGACCAGGACCGCACCGAGGAGCTGGCCGTCATGCTCGACACCTTCCGCCCTCTCGGCGTGTCCGACGCCGCCCGCGCCGCCAGCGACCCCGACTACCCCTCGAGCTGGTCCCCCGGCTGACCCTTACGCGTTCTGGCGCCCGATTGCGGGCCTATGGCGCCAGGATCAGGCGCCAGTTCGGGTCATTGCAGGACGGGGTCGGTCAGGTCGATCCAGCGGTCGACCTTGACCAGGTCCATGTACTCCTCGAAGTCGTCGGCCATGGTCTCGCCCATCTGGGCCTCGTTGGCCCGGGCCTCGCCTTCCGAGGTGAAGTAGTTGACCTCGGTGAAGCGGTTGTCGTCGTGCCAGATCCGGAGGCCGCCGATCAGGTCCGGGCGGGCGCCCACCAGGAGCTTGATCGTCCTCGCCTCGAAGTCGGCCAGGGCCTCCCGGTCCACGATTCGGCCCTGGGTGATCTGCACGAACTCGGCGTCGTCCGACCCGCCGCGGAGGAACTCGTCGACGTCCTCGCTCTCGGTGAAGGTCGGGGGCCCGTCGAACATCGTCGACCCGTGGGCCTCGAACCACGCGGATTGCTCGGGTCGGTCGTTGTTGGCCTCGGCCGCGGCCCGGTCGGTGAACCGGGCGACGAGGATGGCCGTGCCGTCGGCGGCGACGCCACCGGTGCTGCCGAGGAAGCCCTGGGCCACGGGACGGACCTGGGCTTCCCAGGCCTCGCCTGCGGCCGCCATGGCCTCTGGGCTGGTGGCTTTGCCTTCGATGACCTGAGCGAACATCGGGTTCCCCTTCATCGGACGGTCCCTTCGGGGCCAGGGTCCTCCCGTGACGCCGACCGGTCAAGCGGGTCCTGACTGGTCCACGCCACGCCGTCGGGGAAGCGCGGCGGCCTACAGCTCCTTGTCGAACACCGCCAGGGCCCGCTCGTAGGAGCGGTCGGCGGCGGGCTCGTGGTACGCCCGGCCGGGCACGGAGTAGCCGTGGTTGGCCCCTTCGTGGATCTCGACCTGGCCCCGGTCCCCCAGGGCCTCGACCAGGTCGATGAGGGCTTGCTGGGACTCGGGGGACTGCATCGTGTCGTCGGCGCCGTAGCCCAGGTAGATCGAGCCCGTGAAGGCGGGGACGGCCAAGTGGGGCGAGTCGTCGTCATCGGTCACCGTGTACGACGGGTGGAAGCCGACCCCCGCCCGGAACCTGTCCGGGTGGTCAGCGATGGTGCGCAGGACCGACCGGCCGCCGATGCAGAAGCCGATGGCGCCCATGGGCGCGTCCCGGGCGGCGGGATCGCCGTCGACGTACTCCAGCACGGCGTCGAGGTCGGTGGCCACCATCTCGTCGGTCGTGCCCATGAGGATCTGCCAGAAGCGCTCCATCGTCTTGTCGTCCGTCTTGCCCCGCTCGACGACCAGCCACGGCTGCTCCCGGTGGTAGCGGTCGTGACTGATCACGTAGTAGCCGGCCTCGGCGATGCGGGCCATCGACGCTTTCGAGCCGTCGTCGAGGCCCGGTCCGTGGTGGAAGTAGACGATGACGGGGAAGGGCCCGTCGCCGTCCGGGCGCACCACGTGCACGCCCATCGGGCCGTCCTCGGTCGCCAACGTCTCGGTCTGCTCGATCATGGGTCGTCCCGTCCTCTGGTCCGGCGTCGGCCTCAGCTTTGCAGCCGCGTCGCCCCGAACGGGTAGGACGGGTCCGTGAGCGCCGTGATCCAGCTCCGTCGGACGAAGGGCTGGCGCAAGCCGGACGGGGTGGTCACCGTCTCCCGGCCGACGCGGTGGGGGAACCCGTTCGTCATCGGCCAGGCCCATCGCACGCCCGACGGCGAGGTCACGCCGACGAACCGCGCCGAGTCCGTCGCCGCCTTCCGAGCCTGGGTCACCGGCAGCGACGACCCCGAGGCCCGATGGATCCGGGAGCACGTCCACGAGCTGGCGGGTGTCACCCTGGCCTGCTGGTGCCCGCAGCCGGGGCCGTGCCACGCCCTCGTGCTGGCCGAGCTGGCCGACGCGGCTGCCGGTTAGATCAGTCGACGGGGGGCGGGAGGTCGAGCAGGGCCACCAGCTTCTGGGGCGCCATCACGACATAGCTCTCGGTCATCAGCTCGACGACCTCGTCCCAGTCCGTGTCGTCGTCGAGGACCAGGCCGATGACGTCCCGTCCCCACCCGGCGTAGAAGAAGGGGTGGCCGGCGTGGCGGAGCATCTCCAGCTCCTCGCCGGCTGACCGGAAGGTCACGACGGTCGCCGGACCGGTCTTGTCGTAGGCCTTGGCCAGGACGGGCGGCGACTCCCGGTCGACGGCGAGGACGTGGGCGAACGTCTTCTTGCGCACCATCCAGCGGGTGCCGGCCCACGCCTTCTCCTCGTAGGCGTCGGGTAGGGCCAGGCAGATGGCCCGGACCTGGGCCACGAGGGTGTCGGGCGGGTCCGAGTAGTCGCCCACCGCTCAGCGGTAGCCCGTGACGTCGGCGGGCCGGCCCGCGTCCTGGACCTCGACCACGTAGGGCCAGGCGTCGGGCTGGCTGCCGTCGACGTCGGTGAACCCGTAGACCTTGGCCAGCTGCCCACTGGACAGGGACTGCTGGTTCCAGCGGGCCACGTCCGGGTCGGCGGCCAGCGCGGCCACGGCCCGGCCGACGTACCGGGGCGTCTCGGAGATGGCGAAGTGGGGGCTGACCTCGGTGGCGTCCTGCCAGTTGGCCTCGGTCACGCCGTAGGCGTCGAGCATGGCCTCGGAGCGCAGCCAGCCCGGCGTGAGCGACACGGCGGTCCCCCCGTGCGGCGCCAGCTCGTGGCCGAGGGCCCAGGCCATACGCCCGACCGACGACTTCACGAGGTCGTAGAAGAAGGAGACCCGGTAGTTGTCGGCGTTGTAGTCGTCGGTGCCGTCGTTGACCTCGACCACCACACCGCCCGGCGCCCGGATCAGGAGGGACAGGGCGAAGTGGCTGGTGATGGCGTGGGTCTCGACGCCCAGGCGCAGCAGCCGTAGTCCCACGTCCAGGTCGGACTCCCATACGGCCTTGTCCCACTCCATGACGGTGGCGCCGAAGATGTCGTTGACGAGGAGGTGCAGCGCCCCCTGCTCGGCGTCGATGCGCTCGACGAGGGCCCGGACCTGGGCCGGCTCGAGGTGGTCGACCGGGACGGGGATGCCCGTGCCGCCGGCCTCGTCGACCAGCTCGGCCGTCTCCTCGATGGTCTCGGGCCGGTCCATCTCGGACCGCTCGTCTCGGGTGGTGCGCCCGGTCACGTAGACGCTCGCCCCCGCCGCGCCCAGCTCGACGGCGATGCCCCGCCCCGCGCCGCGGGTCCCGCCCGCGACGAGCGCGACCTTGCCGTCCAGCGGTCCGGTCATGCGTGCTCCGACGAGGTCGGGCGGACGGGCTTCTCGTAGCGGAGGCAGGTGACGGTGATGCCGTCGGCGCCGTAGGCGAACTCGCCGCGGTCGACCCACCCCTGGCGCTCGTAGAAACGGCGGGCCCGGACGTTGCCGGCGACGACGGCCAGCCAAGCACGGTCGTGCTCGCGGGCGATCTGCTGCTCGCCGTGGTCGATGAGGGCGGCGGCCGTTCCGGTGCCTCTGGCGGCGTCGGCGACGAAGAGCTGCTCCAGCTCGTCGCCGGTGATCGTCACGAAGCCGACGACCTCGCCGTCGTGCACGGCGACCGTGGTGCGCTCGACCCGCTCGGGCAGGCGGCGGCGGAAGTCGTCGGGGGTGCGGAGCTCCACCAGCTCTTCCGGTACGTGGCCGAGGTGACCGTCCCCCCACGCGTTGTGCCAGACGGCGGTGAGGACGTCGAGGTCGTCGGAGGTGGCGGGGCGGAGGTCGATGACCCGACCGTAGAACGACTAGAGTAACTGGTCAAGTGAAGATAGACAGTTACGCCGACACCGGGAGCTTCGTGGCCGTCGACCTCGTCAACGCGCCCGGGCTCGACCTCGAGGCGCTGCGGGTGATCCTCGCCGTCGACCCGCCGTCGCTGACTCAGCTCCGCCGAGCCGACGAGCCCGCGTTCGTGGCCTTGGCGGCCCGCCTGCGAGAGGTGTTCGCCGACCTGCGCGGGGGCGCGGTCGACTCCGCCGCCGCCCGCCTGAACGCCCTGCTCCTCCAGCACCCGGCCCACCCCCACCTGGCCAAGGAGGACGGGGTCTGGCGCCTGCACCACCATCCCGCCGAAGTCGAGCTCGTCCCCATGTGGACCGCCATCTGTGCCGAGGCCCTCGCCCGGGTCCTCGGCGCCGGCGAGGCCCACCGCTTGGGCACCTGCGCGGCTTGCGATCGGGTCTTCTTCGACGTCACCAAGAACGCCAGCCGCCGCTTCTGCTCGACCACCTGCCAGAACCGCGTCAAAGCCCAGGCCTACCGCCACCGCCACGCCCCCGGACGAAGGCGGGCGTCAGGGGGGTGACGGTTGGCCGACGCGGATGGTGTTCCCGGACGGGTCGGCGACCCGGAACTCCCGCATGCCCCAGGGCATGACCTCGATGGCGCTCGGCTGGTAGCCCGCCGCGGTCCAGCCCGAGTGCCACAAGTCGACGTCGCCCACCTGCAGGTAGCAGGTGCCGCCGCCCGCGGTCTCCTCAGGCTCCTCGCCCAGGTCCACCACGGACTCGTCGGTGCCGACGAAGGCGAAACCCCCGCCCTCCCACCTTCGGACGTCCTGGTCGACGGCCGCCCAGAAGGCCGCAGCCTGGTCGAGGTCGGTGACCGCGAGGATGGGCGTGGACTCGACCGACCGGGGGAGTGAGGACCGGAGCCAGCTGATGCACGGGCCACAGATGGCCACCTCCGGGTGGCACCCCAGGGCCGCCACGTGCTCCCGCTCCTCGCCGCAACACGAACAGGTCGCCATCGCCGGAGCGTAGGACGGCTCAACGAGTGGCGTAGCGGAGGTAGACGACGCCGCTGGCGAAACGGCGCTCGTCGAGCAGCTCGAGGTCGAGACGCACGCCGTCGGGTAGCGCCCGCTTGCCGCCGCCCACGACGACCGGGTTGAGCAGCAGCCGGACCTCGTTGACGAGCCCGGCGCGAAACCCGTGGGCGGCCAGCTCGGCGCCACCGACACCGAGGTCCGCGTTCGCCGCCTCCTTCATGGCCCGGACAGCGTCGGCGTCGAAGGTCCGCTCGATCCGGGTCCGGGCGCTGGCCGTCTCCTGCAGCGTCGTGGAGTACACGATCTTGGCGGCCGAGCGCCAGACCCGCGCGTAGTTCAGCTCGACCGCGGGGGAGTCGGCCGGGGCGGTCTCCCAGTAGACCATCGTCTCGTACAACCGCCGCCCGTACAGGTACGTGCCGATGCGCCGCTCGAGGTCGTTCACGAAGGCGTGGACGTCCTCGTCCGGTGCCGACCAGTCGAAGCTGCCGTGCTCGTCTTCGATGTACCCGTCGAGCGACGTGATCGCGGTGTAGATCAGCTTGGCCATGACGCCTCCCTACCCACGAGGTCGGGACCTGGTCAGCGGGTGCTGAGGCGCTCGACGAGCGCGGCCTTGAGCTCGGGGCGGCTAGCGGCGACGAGGGTGAAGATCGCTTCGCGAGCCAGGCGCTGGGCCTGGTGCGAGCGGTCGAGCGACGGTCCGCCCCCGGCCGCGACCAAGGCGGACGCCGCCCGAACGGCCAGTTCGGCGGCTTCGGCCCGGGCCCGCATCAGAGCGGGCGGATCACCGAGGCCCCCGTCCAGGCGTCCCCGGACGGCGTCGCACTGGGCCTGGAGCCGTCCCGCGGGCTCGACCTGGCCGGCGTCGTCGAGCAGGCGGATGCAACGGCGGACGAGGCCGAGGGGGAGGGCGCCGTTGATCCGGGCGGCGAAGTGCAGGCCGGCCAGGAAGTCGGCTCGGGGCTCGCGGGACACGACCCGGTCGTCGGGCACGAACAGGTCGTCGAGGCGCAGGGCCACCGTGTTGGAGGCGTCGGCCGCGACCAGCTCGAGGCGGTCCACCGAGGTGACGCCGGGCTGCTGCTCGGCAGGCACGATCGCCCCGACCACGTCGCTGGTCTCGACGTCACCGGCGGACACCATCAGGACCTGGACGATGTTCCAGCCGCTCACGAACGGGGCGTCGCCGGTGAAGTGCCAGCCGCCGTCGGAGCGGGTCGCCTGCATCCTGGGCGGGTCGGGGACGACGCCGGCGAAGGCCACGCCGGCCCGGAGCCGACCGCTCGTCAGGTCGGCGTAGAGCTCGTCCCGCAGTGCCGCGTTCGGGGTGGTGGCCAGCCGGGCCACGACCCCGTGGTGCTGGGCCCAGGTGAAGGCGGTGGCCAGGCAGCCACCGCTCATGATCTCCAGTCCCTCGATGATCTCGGGGAGCTGCAGGCCCGGCCCGCCGAGCTGCGGGGGTGACGCCAGGCCGTAGAAGCCCTCGCCGGCCAGTCGCTGCCAGTGGGACTCCGGGACGACGCCGGTCCGGTCCACGTCGAGGGCCGCCGCGAACAGCACGTCGTCGGCGACGGTGCGCACGCGGTCGAGCAGGTCGTCGGCCAAGCCGGTCAGTCTTGTCGAACGGTGAGCCGCGATGATCCGCGTCTGCTCCGGAGTGATGGGCTCGCCACCGAGGGTGTTCTGCTGGACGGCGGTGATGCCGAGCATCCTCGTGGTCCGATCTGCGCACGTCAGCGGCACGAAATGTCAGACTTGGTGGGATGACGTCAGCGGGGGTCGCCGGCCTTGCCGGTCGATCCTGAGCGCCTCGACTGGTTCCGCGGCGGCGAGCAGTACGTGCTCGATGCCGTCGCCGACCTCAGCGACGACGACCTGACCGGGCCGTCGCTTCTGCCTGCGTGGAGCCGGGCCCACGTCGTCGGCCACCTCGCCCGCAACGCCGACGCCTTGCGCAACCTGCTGGCGTGGGCGCGCACCGGTGACCCGTCACCCATGTACCGCTCCGTCGAGGAGCGGACCGACGGCATCGAGGCGACGGCTCGTCTGGCCCCGGGGCCGCTTCGGGCCGACCTGGCCGAGGCCGTCGCCCGGCTCGTCGCCGACGTCGAGGCGATGCCGACGGAGGCCTGGGCCGGCGAGGTCCTGACCGCTCGGGGCCGTCCCATCCCGGCGTCCGAGGTCCCGTGGATGCGGGTGCGCGAGAGCTGGATCCACGTGGTCGATCTGGGCGCGGGCGCCACGTTCGCCGAGCAGCCCCCGGCCCTGGTCGACGCCCTGGTGGCAGAGATCGCGGGCTGGCCCAGTGCGGCGTCAGCGCATCCGCCGCTCGTGGTCACCGCCGACGACCGGGGCCGCTCGTGGACCCTGGGTGAGGGCGTCGACGCCGTCGAGGTGTCGGGCCCTGCCGCCGACGTGCTGCTCTGGCTCTCCGGCCGGGGCGACGGCCAGGGTCTCAGCACGACGGACCCGTCCGGCCACCCTCCGACGCCGCCGGCGTGGCTCTGAGGGGCGGACCCAGCCGACCAGGAGACCGGTGTCGCGGGGCTGGCCGGCGCCGGGAGCCGTGACGGCCGGAGCACCGTGTGCGAAGGTGGAGGCGAGTTCAGGGGGACGACGACCGGGGGGACGTCACATGGGGACCGCGAGCGCGGAAGGCCACGACCGGTGGCGCCAGGTCGCCATGGCCGGTGTCCGGGGCGTGCTCATCGCCGCGTCCTGCTGCTCGCCGACCCACCGGGGCGCCGACGGCGAGGCCCTCTGGTCGCTCAAGCGTGAGTCCAGGCTGCCGTCCCGGACAGGGGCCACCGACGACGCCGGGCCGGAGACGCCGTGCCCCGGACGGGTCCACGTGATCGGCTCGAGCCGGCGTGCCTGAGCCCATTGCCTTCAGCGACGAGGAGATCGTCCTCCTCCAGGAGTTGGACCTCGATCTCGGGGACATCGCCCCGCCCCGACGGCTGGTGTCCATGCTCTGGTGGACGGCCCTCGGCCTCGGCGGCGTGGCCATGGCCGTGACGCTGATGCATGCCGGGCTCGTCCTCTCCGCGTCCCACATCCCTCGCTGAACGGGCGGCGAGCCGCCATGATCGGTCGGTGTCCGGCGTAGGCCCCCTCCCGCTCGAGTTCGTGCTGTCAGCCGCCCGCGCCGACCAACTGCCCGACAACGGCGTCGAGCTGGCCATCGTCGGCCGCTCCAACGTGGGCAAGTCCTCGCTGCTCAACGCCCTCGCCAACCGGAAGCAGCTGGCCCTCGTGTCCAAGACCCCGGGCCGCACCCAGCTGCTCAACTGCTTCGCCCTGGGCAACGACGCCGCCGTCATCGACTGCCCCGGCTACGGCTACGCCTCGGTGGCGGCGAACAAGCGGGCCACGTGGCAGAAGATGATGGAGGACTACCTGCTCACCCGGGAGCAGCTGGCCATGATCCTGGTCCTGGTCGACGGCGAGATCGGCCCCACCAAGCTCGACCTCCAGATGCTGGAATGGCTGCGGGCCGAGGTCCTCCCCCACACGGTCATCGCCACCAAGCACGACAAGGTGAAGGCCTCCAAGCGGGAGAAGCGCAAGAAGGAGCTGGCCGAGGCCTGCCTGCTCGACAAGGGCGATGTCATCTGGGTCAGCGCCGCCAAAGGCACCGGGATCGACCGGTTGCGGGGCCTCGTCCGCGAATGGCTCCGCTGAACATCGCCGAGAAATCCCGACCGATCCTTGCATCGGTCAGAGCGCGCGGCTAACGTGACGAACACCAGTTCGTAGCCGACTGGGGGCCGCCGATGATCTCGCTGGCCGGGCACGGCTACCCGATGTCTGCATCCTGCCCGTAGGGGGAGGGACCGTGCCCGCTGAGATCGACGACCTCTGCCACGCCAGTGGACTGGCGGCCAAGGTCGCGTGGGGGAACCTGCCGCCGGTGGTGGTGGGCGAGGGCATCGAAGCGCTCTGCCGGGCCCGCAACCAGGCCGACGCGGCGCTGTTGGCGGCGGTGCGGTCGTTCTCGGGTCGGTGCGGGCACCGCGGCGAGGGTCACGCCAGCGCGGTCGGCTGGCTCCAGTACCACTGTGGCCTCCGGAAGCGCACCGCGTCCCGCGTGGCCCGCCTGTCCCGGTTCGTGGACAAGCTCCCCTCGCTCGCCGACGCGCTGGCTGACGGCGTCATCAGCTTCGATCACGTCGAAGCCATCGCCGACGCCTACCGGGAACGCCACCACGACGCCTGGGTCGAGCTGTCCCCACTTCTCGTCGACTACGTCGTCACGGGCGGCCGCTTCGAGGACTTCGCCCGCCACGCCCAACGGTTCGCTGACCGCTTGTCCCCCAAGGACGCCGATGACCGGTTCGAGGAGCAACTTGCCGGCCGCCGGTTCTCCAAAGCGACCACCATCGACGGGTATGGCTACCTCCGCGGCTGGCTGGACCCGATCACCTACGCCATCTTCGTCGCCGAACACGACCGCCTGTACGGCCTCGAGTTCGAGGCCGACTGGGCCGCCGCCCGCGAGATCCTCGGCCGAGACCCCGACCACGCCGAGCTCGCCCAACTCACCCGCACCTACGGGCAACGCGCCGCGGACGCCCTGCGGGTCATGGCCGAACGCTCCAAGACCCTCGCCGGGGGCGCCGTGGCCGCCGCCGCTGAGGTCGTCGTCCATGTCACCCAGGACACCTACGACGCCGGCGCAGCCCGATCCCTGGGCGACGACGACACCGCGTACCCCGCCGGCGGGTTCTGCGAGACCGCCGACGGCACCGTCAGCAGCCCCATCGCCGCCGTCTACCTCTCGCTCATCGGCCAGGTCCGCCGGGCCGTGTTCTCCGCCGATGGCGAGCTGCTCTCCTACGGCCGCGGCAAACGGCTCTTCAGCCCGGCCCAAGCCGCCGCCATCCGGGCCAAGTTCCGGCGCTGCGTCCACCCCTACGGCTGTGATCGCGCCGGACCGCTCCTTCAAACCGACCACGTCGCTGAGTGGCACAACGGCGGAACCACCGACATCACCAACGGCCAACCCCTCTGCGGCCCCACAACCGCTGGAAGACCAACAACCAGAACCGCCCCCACCCCACCGGCCCGACAGTGGCCAGCGCCGAGCCCCACCCCCCAACCTGTCCTGACCCCGACGCGCCGCGGCGGTGGTCGGCCGTCAGATCCCGAGCTTCCCGGTGCGCACCTCGTCGACCGCCTCGGTCGGCCCGGTGAGCTCCACCTCCGCCGCCTCCCGACGGCCGGCGAGGAACAGGGTGAGCTCACCCGGCCGTCCCTTCAGGGTCACCGGCCGCGAGCCGCCGCCGATGGGCTTGGTCCCGCCGTCGGGTAGGGCGAGGGTGAGGTCGATGTCGTCGAGCGTCCGGGTCAGGAACCGGGTGCGCCGCCCCTGCATGGCCCACAGCGCGTCCTCGACGTCCCCGATCTCGTCGACCGGGCGGGGCCCGGTCGTCCCGTCGCCGCGGCGGACGTCCTCGAGGTGGATGAAGTACTCGGAGAGGTTGATGGCCCCGTCCAGCGGGCGGAACAGGGCGGGCGGGCCGCTGCGCACCTGGGCCACGAGGTCGGCGAAGGCGGTCCCGTCCTTGGCGGCCCGTTGGACCTTCTCGGTGTACTCGCCGAGCTTCCCACCGGCGACGATCCCGGGCGCGGCCAGCGGCTTGCGTTCCCGGATCACCAGATGGGCGGCCATGTCCGCAGCCGTCCACCCCTCACAGAGCGTGGGGGCGTCCGGCCCGACCTCCAGCAGCAGGTCGCAGAGCCGTCCCCGTTCGAGTTGTGCCAGGTCACCGTTGCCCATGGCCGCAGTCTCGCCCAAGCGGGCGGGCGGGGCAGGATGGAGTCCGCGGTGGATCCCCGACCTCCTGCCCGAGCTGAGCGCCCACCCTGAGCGCCGGCATCGAGGCCATGATCACGGCCGCGCTGTGCTGGCTGGGGAAGGACTGACCCGACCGGCGGGCTCGAGCGGCGGCCAGCGCCCGATGCCGCCCCGCTCGACGAGCATGTCGGTGAGGGTGCGCTCGGTGTGCTGGCTGCGCCAGGTGAGCATGGCCTGCGTCAGCGGGAGGACAACCGCAGGGTCCTCGGTCGTCGTCCGCCAGGTCGGGTCGATGGCCAGGTCGAAGCAGATCCAGTCGCCGTTGCCGAACTGCACGTAGGCGTGGGTGTCGTTGCGGAGGACGGCGAGGTGCTGGCGTTCGAGGCGACGGTCCCAGGGCCAGGGCGCGGCCTCGTCGCCGATGAGCATCCCCCGCCAGTCGTACTCCCAGTGGGCGGCGTCCCGCCACCAGGGCGGCTCGTCGCCGGCCAGGAAGGGGGTCAGGGGCAGGCCGTCGACCTGGGCCGGGACGTCGATCCCCATGGCGTCGCACAGCGTGGGGAACACGTCCACGTTCTCGGTGAAGCGGTCGAGCACGGTGCCGTGGACCTCCGGGTGGCGGGGGTCGCGGACGATGCCGACGATGTGGTGGCTCTCCTCGAAGTACCCGAGCTTCTGGATCAGCCCGTGGTCACCGAGTTGCTCGGCGTGGTCGGCGGTGACGACGATGAACGTGTCGTCCCAGGCGCCGGACGCCCGCAGGGCGGACCACAGCCGCCCCAGCTGATCGTCGACCTCGCTGATCATCCCCAGGTACTGGCCCCGGAGCCGGCGCAGCTTCGCCTCGTCGCTGGGGGCGGCGGTGACCGCGAGGGTCAGGGCGGTCTCGTGCAGGAAGTGGAGGGGCTCGGCGGGGATCGGTAGACCGACCTCGCCGGGGTCATAGCGGTCGGCCCACCTCCCGGCCGCGGCGTAGGGCGGATGGGGGCGCAGGTAGCTCAGGTGGGCGAACCAGGGTTCCTGGTCCTGCCGCCCGAGCCAGTCGACGGCCCGATCGGTGAGGAAGGCCGAGATGCTGTGCTCGGCGGGCCGTTTCGGCTCGGTGGCCAGCGCCGCCTCGATGTCGTCGGGCACTTCGTGACCGAGGTCCCGGAGCCAGTCGGTCCACGGCGACATGGCTCCGCGGAGGTCGAGCGCCACCTCGAAGCCGGGCAGGACCTCCTCGTAGTCGGAGAGTCGGGGGTCGTCGGGGCCGGTGGCCTGTCGGGGATCGATGCTCTGGTCCGTGTACCCGAACAGGGTCGGCGTGTAGCCGGCCCGCCGGGCCGCGTGGGCCACGTTGTCGAAGCGGGCGTCGAGCGGGGTGCCGTTGGCGACCACCCGGTTGTTCATCTGATAGGCGCCCGTGTAGAGGCACGCCCGGCCGGGAGAACAGGGAGTGGCCTGGCTGTAGTGCCGACGGAGCCCGACGCCGGCCGCGGCGAGCGCGTCGAGGTTGGGGGTCTGGACCAGCGGGTGGCCCGCGCTGGAGAGACAGTCGCCCCGGAACTGATCGAGGGTGATGAGCAGGATGTTCACGGACCGGGGCCTCCGGGCGGGGTGCCCAGACGGTAGTCGCCACCCAATCGGGGGAGCGGAGGGCGCGAAGGTCCGGGCCGGTCTGAACCAGCGTTCATCGACTTGAACCTGGACTAGTGTCCGGGCATGCCGGAGTACGTGGAGCGCATGTTCCCCGAGCCCGTCGACCTCGGGATCGCCGAGGACGACCGGGCCGTGACCAACGTCCCCGCCGGGACCCGGGCCCATCTGGAGGGCGCCGGCGGCGAGGCCACCAACTGGTACGAGGGCGGAGGCGCCATCGGCGACCAGGCGGTCAAGGGGATCACCATCTATCCGCCCCTCCGGGGCATCAAGACCCAGGGCGACCCCTTCGAGCCGGTGAAGATCGGCATCCTCATCGACATGGAGCTGGGTCAGCTCCTGGCCGACTGGATCGACCCGACCATCCTGGCCATCGAGGACGCCCTCAACGAGGGGATCTGGCGGCGGGGCCCGATCGAGCTGGTGGTGGCCGACGCCCGGGCCTTGCCCCGGGAGAACTACCGGAAGGTCATCGAGGGCTACCGATGGCTCGTCGAGCAGGGGTGCGTCGTCGTGCTCGGCCCGATGATCTCGGACAACTGCCTCATCCTGCAGGAGACGGTCAACGAGCTGCGGGTGCCGTCCGTCGGCTGGACCGGGGCCCACAAATACGCGTCGGAGTACGCCTTCACCATCGCCAACGGCGACATCCCGTCCGAGGGGGCCATGTGCGCCCACTGGCTCAAGCAGCAGGGCCACGAGAAGGTCGGGCTCTTCTGGGAGCAGGGGTCGTCGGGGAAGGACTACTGCGAGTTCTTCCGCGACACCGCCCTCAGCCTCGGCCTGACGATCACCCGTGAGGTCAAGCTCGAGCCCAACCCCGTCGGCCTGCAGGACGACCTGGCCGCCATGCGCGACCTCGGGACGGAAGGCATCTACTACGGGGGCTACGGCTACGCCACGTTCCACTTCGCCGACGCCTTCAAGGCCCTCGACTGGGACCCGCCCCGGGTCATGGGCACGGCCTTCATGTTCTATTCGAACTCCAACGCCTGGGCCGAGGGCCTGGAGGGCTGGCACGGAGTCGACCAACTGGGCGAGGACGGGGCCAACCCGAACTACAACGCCATGATCAAGCGCTTCGAGAAGCGCTTCGGCCGGGTCAGCCGGAACGTCGTGGTGGCCCTGGCCTACGACACGGCGCGGGTGGCCATCCACGGCATCGGCAACGCGGCCATCCCCGAGCCCCGTTGGGTGAAGGAGGGCATGGAGCGCATCCGCTGGATGCCGGCCACCAACGGCGGGCCCGGCACGTACATCCAGTTCGGTCCCCACGACCGCAAGGGCTACAAGGGCGACTTCCTCACCATCCGCCACCTGCGCAACGGTGAGCTCGAGTTCAACGGCTACCACCGCCCCGAATGGCCGTCGAACGCCACGGTCCCGTCGTGAGCAGCACCACCGCCAGCCGTCGCGAGGAGCGCCGTCAGCTGCACCAGGACCTGAGCCGCACCCAGCTGCTCGATGCGGCCGAGGAGGTATTCGGGGCCAAGGGCTTCCACGAGACCACCCTGAAGGAGATCGCCGAGCTGGCGGAGTTCTCGGTGGGCTCGGTGTACTCGTTCTTCGAGAACAAGGACGACCTGTTCCTCAACGTCTTCCTCCGGCGGGGCGAGGAGTTCCTGCCCGGCATGGAG
>DATDAH010000098.1:0-6609 GCA_036525535.1 Acidimicrobiales bacterium | reverse complement strand
GCTGCGCAGGGTGCCCCGCTCGGGGTCGAACTTGTCCGGGGCGTTCCACAGGTGGAGGAAGACCTCCTGGACGACCTCCTCCGCCAGGTTCTCGCTGCCGAGCAGGCGGCGGGCCAGGGCGGTGACCGACCCCGCGTGACGGCGGTACGCCTCGGCCAGGGCGTCCTGGCGGTAGCGCCCGACGGCCACCACGAGCGCGGCGTCGCTCAGCTCCTGCAGGTCCTTCACCGCCGGTGGTCCCACGTCATCAGCAGCAGTACGGAGCCATCGTCGTGCTTGGATGCCGCCCCCACCCGTTCTGGAACCGGTCGTTGGTGATCCGCCGCGAGATCCAGGGGCCAGAACCGGCGTCGGGGCGGGTCATGGGAGCGTCAGGGTGTCGCCGACGCGGACAGCGAGGCCGTCGGCCACCAGCGTCTGGGCCACGCGTTCGGCCCGTTCGGGGTCCTCGGGCCAGCCCGTCGCCGTCGCTACGTCGCTGACCGGTCCATGCCGGAGCGCATCGACCAACCGGCCCCGGCCCTGCCGGTCCGACCCCTCGAAGCGGGACTGGCGGCCGGACACCCCCGCCGAGCCGACCGCCGGGTCCGGACCGGCGCCCCCTCGCCAGGCACAGCTGGTGGCGACGGGGCACCGGCCACAGTCCGGGGCACGGGCCCGGCACACCGTGGCCCCGAGATCGAGCATCGCCTGGTTCCAAGCCCACCCCTGGCCGCTCGGGACCAAGGCGTCGGCGTCGGCCTGGACCTCCACCAGCCGCAGCGGACGGCCGGCCTGGCGGGCCAAGACCCGGGCCACATTGGTGTCGACCACGGCCACGTCCTGCTCGCCGGCGAAGGCCAGCACCGCCCGCGCCGTGTACGGGCCGATACCGGGCAGGGCGAGCAGGGCGGCCAGGTCCATCGGCAGTCGGCCGTCGTGCTCGTCGACCACCACCCGGGCGCACCGGTGCAGGGCCACGCCCCTCCGGTTGTACCCCAGCCCGGCCCAGGCGTCGATGACGGCACGGACCGGGGCGGCCGCGCAGCGAGCCGGGTCAGGGAAGCGATCCAGGAAGGCCGTCCACTTGGGGATGACCCGATCCACTTGGGTCTGCTGGAGCATCACCTCGGAGACCAGCACGGCCCAGGGATCCCGGGTCCGACGCCACGGCAGGTCTCGGCGGTCGCCGTCCCACCAGGCGAGGACCCCGGAGGCGATCAGCGCCGGCGGCACCACTGCACGACGGTGTCGTGGGGGAACCAGAAGCGATCCCGGCCCCGGGTCGCCGGATGCCGGGCCAGCAGCGCCCGCACATCGTCGAGCACGGCCTCCCGACGGTCGTCGGGCAGGGCCGAGATCCAGCTGGTCGACGCCGTCCGGCCGACCACGATCTCGACCGAGGCGTCCTGCCAGTTGGGGAACCAGTCCTCGGTGTAGGCGTCGTAGCCGCCGTCGGCGTCGACCAGGCCCTCCCAGTCCGCGTCCCGGTGATGGCGGTAGGGCGGGCCACCGTCGACCTCGTCCTTGATCTTCCCCAGCTCACGGACCCAGTCGACGGTCTCGTCGCGGACGTTCCAGATCATGGCCAGGCCACCGCCCGGACGCAGCACCCGTCGGATCTCGGCCAGGGCGGTCGGGGCGTCGAACCAGTGGAAGGCCTGGCCGACCGTGACCAGGTCGACGCTGGCGTCGTCGAGGGGAAGGGCTTCGGCCGTGCCGTCCCTGGCGTCGATGTCGGGCAGCAGCGCCACGAGCCGCTCCCGCATCGCGGCGACCGGTTCGACGGCGACGACCCGAGCCCCGCGGGCCACGAGGTCCTCGGTCAGCTTCCCGGTCCCCGCCGCGAGGTCCAGCACGTCCGTTTCGGGGCCGAGACCGAGCTCGTCGGCCAGCAGGTCGAAGACCGCCGACGGGTAGCTGGGGCGGGCGGCGACGTAGTCGTCGGCGCCCCGCCCGAACCCGACGGCGGCCGCCTCGTCGATCACCCGCTCGCTCAAGCCGTCACTCCCAGATCGCGGCCTCGTCGTAAGGCCGACGGCGCTCCGGGCCGGCCGCCTTCTTCCACACCATCACCTGGCGTTTGAAGTAGCAGACCTCCTCGCCCTTCTGGTTGAGGCCCTTGGTCTCGACGGTGACCACGCCGCGATCGGGCTTGGAGGCCGACTCCCGGACGTCGACCACGCGGGTCTCGGCGTAGATGGTGTCGCCGTGGAACGTCGGCTTCTTGTGGGTCAGGGTCTCGACGGCGAGGTTGGCGATGGCGGCACCGGAGACGTCCGGCACGCTCATGCCCAGGACCAACGAGTAGACGAGGTTGCCCACGACCACGTTCTTGCCGTGCACGGTCTCGTGCTCGGCGAACCACGCGTTCGTGTGCAACGGGTGGTGGTTCATGGTGATCATGCTGAAGAGGTGGTCGTCGTACTCGGTGATGGTCTTGCCCGGCCAGTGCTTGTAGATGTCACCGACCTCGAAGTCCTCGAGGTAGCGGCCGAAGGGTCGGTCGTAAATCGTCACGGCTCGGATGGTACGGCCCACAGCCGCCTCGGTACCGTTCCCGGCCATGACCGGAGATCTGACCGCCGCGGCGTCGGCCATCGAGCTGGCGGGCACCGTGGTGGATCGGGCCACCGTCACGCTGGCCGCGAACGGGGGCGTCGACGCCAACCAGGTGATCGCCTACGACCTGGCCCACGCGGCGGCTGTGGTCGAGACCGGCCGGGCGCTCTTGGACTATGGCGGCAAGGGCGACGAGGAGGGGGCCGTCACCTGCGCCTACATCGCCGATGGCGTGGCCGATCTGACGGGCAAGCTCTACGGGCGGGAGGCGGCGTGGGGGGTCGAGCCGGGAGCACTGGACACCACTCGGGAGTTCGTGGCCGCCCACCGGGACCCGGCCTTCCTGGCCTCGCTGGCCGAAGCCCCCGGCCCGCTGCACCTGGACGAGGAGTTCGAGCTGGTCAGGGACACGTTCCGGCGGTTCGCCGAGGACAAGATCCGCCCGGTCGCCGAGCACGTCCACCGCACCAACGGTGACGTCCCCGAGGAGATCATCCAGGGCATCGCCGAGCTGGGCGGCTTCGGCCTGTCCGTGCCGGCCGAGTACGGCGGCTTCGCCGAGGGCGGCGAGTCGGACTACCTGGCCATGGTCGTGGCCACCGAGGAGCTGTCCCGCGGCTCCCTGGGCTGCGGCGGGTCGCTCATCACCCGCCCCGAGATCCTCTCCCGGGCCCTGGTCAAGGGCGGGACCGAGGAGCAGAAGCACGAGTGGCTGCCCAAACTGGCGTCGGGCGAGGTCATGGCCGCGGTGGCCGTCACGGAGCCCGACTTCGGCTCCAACGTCGCCGGCATCAAGGTCACCGCGGTCCCCACCGACGGCGGCTGGCTGATCAACGGCGTCAAGACGTGGTGCACGTTCGGCGCCCGGGCCGACGTCCTCATGCTGCTGGCCCGCACCGACCCCGACCGGTCCAAGACCCACCGGGGGCTGTCCATGTTCGTCGTCCCCAAGCCGAGAGGCGACGGCCACGGCTTCGAGCTGACCCAGGAGCCGGGCGACCACGGTGGGGCGCCGGGCGGCGGGACGATGGAGGGCCGGCCGATCGACACCATCGGCTACCGGGGCATGCACTCCTATGAGATCGCCCTCGACAACTGGTTCGTGGCCGCCGAGAACCAGGTCGGCGGGGAGGAGGGGCTGGGCCGGGGGTTCTACCTGCAGATGGAGGGCTTCGAGAACGGGCGCCTGCAGACCGCGGCCCGCGCCGTCGGCATCATGCAGGCCGCCTACGAGGAAGCCCGTCAGTACGCCAAGGACCGGGTGGTGTTCGATCAACCCGTCGCCGAGTACCAGCTGACCCAGGCCAAGCTCGGTCGAATGGCCTTCACCATCCAGGCCGCCCGCCAGTTCAGCTACGTCGTCGCCCGGATGATGGCCAAGGGCGACGGGGCGCTCGAGGCGTCGATGGTCAAGGCCTACGTGTGCAAGGCCGCCGAGTGGGTGACCCGTGAGGCCATGCAGATCCACGGCGGGTTCGGCTATGCGGAGGAGTACCCCGTCAGCCGGTACTTCGTCGACGCCCGGGTGTTGTCGATCTTCGAGGGCACCGACGAGCTCCTCTGCATGAGGGTGATCACCCGCCGCTTGGTGGAGCGGGCGAGCTGACAACATCGCGTCCTTGACCGGGGGGACGAGCGGGACGACCGAGCTTCGGCGGGGTGCGGAGTTGCTGGCCCTCACGGGCCTGGCCCTCACCCAACCGGTGCTCGATGTGCTCGGCAACAGCCCCGAGACCTTCGTGTTCCGCGGGGTGGACGGGGCCGAACTGGTCGTCTTCGCCCTGCTCGTCGCCCTCGTGCCCGGTCTGACCCTCTGGGCCCTGGGTGCCGCCACCCGCGTGTTCGGGGATCGCGTCCGCGCCGGGGTGCACCTCGCGACGGTCGCCGCCCTCGTCGGCGTGGCCGTGCTCGTGGCCGTCCGCCTGGCCGACCTGACCAAGGGGCCGCCCGCCCTCCTCATCGCCGTGGCCGCCGCCGTCGCCGGGGGCGTCCTCTACAGCCGGGTCGCCGGGGTCCGCTCGTTCCTGCTCTACCTCGCGCCCCTCCCTCTCGTGGCCGCCGCGCTGTTCCTCTTCTCGTCGCCCGTCTCCGGTCTGCTGGACGGGGGTGACACCGAGGTCGTCGAGGACGTGGGCAGCGACCAGCCGGTGGTCATGCTGGTCCTCGACGAGTTCCCGACGGCCACGCTGCTCGACGACAGGGGACAGATCGACGCCACCCAGTTCCCCAACTTCGCTCGGCTGGCCGAGGGGTCGTCCTGGTTCCGCAATTACACGACCCACAACGCGGGCACGGTGCAGGCGGTGCCCTCCCTACTGTCCGGGCAGCTGCCCACCAGGGGGCGGGCCCCGCTGGTCACCGACTGGCCGACAAACCTGTTCACCCTGCTGGGCGGCAGCTACGACATGGCCGTGCAGGAGACGGTCACCCAGCTCTGCCCCCCGGACGTGTGTGGCAACGACTCCCGGACGGTGACGCAACGGACCCCGGTCGACGGTGAGGGCCTCGAGGGGGCGGTCGGCGACGCCACCGACGTCGTGCGCCAGCTGGTCTCGCTCAACGCCGAGCCCGAAGTGGCGATCGACGAGTTCACCGAGGAGACCGTGTCGGTACCGGCCCCCGAGGAGATGGGGGTCGAGGACCGCAATCAGGTCACCAACCAGCCCACCCGCTTCACCGACTTCCTCGACGGCATGGTCCGGGGTGAGGATCCGACGCTGCACTTCGTCCACCTGATCCTGCCCCACGGCCCGTGGCGGTTCTACCCGGACGGCACCGAATACGTGTCGCCGGACGGTGACCCCGAAGGGGAGATCGCCGGGACCTGGACCGACGCCTGGCCCGCCGAGTTGACGCGCTTCCGCCTGGAGCTCCAGGCCCAGTACACCGACGCCCTGGTCGGACAGACCATCGACCGGATGCAGGAGAGCGGCCTCTGGGACGACGCTCTGTTCGTCGTCGTGGCCGACCACGGCGGGGCCTTCGTCGTGGGTGAGCCCGGACGGGCCCTCGGTGAGAACAACGCCTTCGAGGTCATGTGGACCCCGCTGTTCATCCGGGACCCCGACCTGGCCGCCGGCATCGACGAGACGGACATGGAGGCCACCGACCTGCTCCCCACGATGGCCGACCTGCTCGACGTCGACCTGCCCTACGACGTGGATGGGGCGTCGTCCGTGTCGGCGCCGGACACGTCGGGGACCAAGCGGTACCAACGGCTGCAGAACGCCTTCCAGGTCGAGCCCGACGCCCTACTCGAAATCGACACCGCCGCGAACTACGCCCGGTTGCTGGACGACCACTGGCCGGTCGTGGCGGTCGACGACCCCGTGGCCGGCTTCTACCGCCGCTACCCGCTGGGCGACCTCTACGGGCAGGTGGTCACCGACCTGCCCGTCGGCGAGCCGGCGGGCACCGCGACGCTCGACCAACGTGACGCCTTGGAGGTCGGTGACGACGGGCCCCTACCGGCCTACCTCGGCGGTGAGATCGACGTCGACGGCGCCGGCGCCGACCCCTGGGTGGTCGTCGCCGTCGACGGCGTCATCCAAGGCTTCTCCCCGCTGTTCCCGATGGTCGACACCGAGTCGGCCTACAGCATCCTGCTGAGCCAGGAGGCCGCCTCCGGCGCCGGCCACCAGGTCGACCTCTACGTCACCGACAGCCCCGACCAGCCGTTGCGCCCCCTGGCCCTCCCATGACCGCGCACTTCGGACCGGGCGAGGGTCCGGCGGGGTACGAGCCGCTGGCCCGGCGGAGCCTGCCCGCGGCCTGGGCCGAGCGCTGGGCGGCCGCGCCGGAGGCCAAGGTCCTGTGGGATGCGGGCCGGGGTTGGGTGACCGCCGGGGAGCTGGAGACGGAGACCCGTCGGGTGGCCGGGCGCTTCGCTGGGGCCGGGTTGGCGCCTGGTGACCGGGTCCTGTTCAGCACGGCGCCGTCCATCGCCCTGGTCATGGCCCACGTGGCCGCCGACCGGGCCGGGCTCGTCGCCGTGCCGGCCAACACCGCATGCACCGAGCGGGAGGTGGCCCACGTCGTGCGCGACGCCGGCATCCGGGCGGCAGTGGT
>DATDAH010000097.1:0-26964 GCA_036525535.1 Acidimicrobiales bacterium | reverse complement strand
CTGGCCCCGGTCCTCGAGGGCCTTCAGCACCGGGTAGACGCCGGCGAAGCCGCCCTCGGCCCCCTCCCCCAGCGCCGCCTCCCGGGTCAGCACCCCGTAGCGCTCCAGCAGCTGTTGGGCCCTGGCGTGGGCCGCCTCGGTCTCGGTCGGCACCGGGCGGCGCAGCGGGTCGACCAGGGACCAACGACCCGCGCCCTGAGGCGGGCCGAGGCGGGTCAGCCGACCCGGGGCCGGGCGGCGCTTGCCGGCGCGACGGGGCTTGCCGGCCAGGAACGCCCGCAGCGGGGCCAACGAGTCGTTCGTGACCAGCCCCGCCCACACCAGGTCCCAGAGGGCAGCCAGCACCGTGGGCTCGTCGTAGGGGACCTCGTTCTCGGCCGAGGCGGCGACCAGGTCGGGCCAGAAGGACGCCCCCCGCTGGTCGAGATGGGCGAGAAGCGCGGCGTGGACCCGTCCGCCCGGCGGGTCGTCAGCGGTGGGGACGAGCAGGCCGAGGCGGTCCCGGTAGACGAGGCGGACCCGACCGTCGATGGCCCCGAGGGCACCGGCGCCGACCCAGACCACCTCGCCCGCGGTGCACAGTGCGTCGAGGTCGGATTGGCGGTAGGCGGCCATGCGGGCGGGGAGCACATCGGTCTCGACGATGGACGCCGGTAGCGCCGCCCCCTGCAGGGCGTTGAGGACCTCGACGAGGCCCTCCGGCCCGCGGCGAGGGACGCCGACGCCCTGCCAGGCGGGCAGGAAGCGGGCCAGGGCGGTGCCGTCGACCGGCTCGACCTCCTTGCGCAGCACCGCCAGGGAGCGGCGGCGCAGCAGGCGCAGCACCTCCTCGTCGCACCACTCCCGCTCGAAGCCGTCGGGCCGGAACTCGCCCCGGACGACCCGGCCTTCGCTTTCGAGCGCCTCGAGCGCGAGCAGCACCGGCTCGCTCCGCACCCCCAGGCGCTGGGCGACGTGGTTGGTGAGGAACGGGCCATGGGTCCGGGCGTAGCGGGCGACGAGATCGACGAGGGGGCGCTCGACGGGGTCGGTGAACGCCTGGGGCAGGCCTGGAGGGAGGGCGAGGCCGAGGGCGTCGCGCACGCGGGAGGCATCTTCTGCCGCGGCGTAGCGCTCCTCCCCCGCCACCGATCCCCGGATGACCCGCGAGGCGGCGACGAGCTCGCCCAACCAGTCGGCGCCCGGGCCGTCGCAACGGGCGTCGACCTCGTCCCGGGTCAGCGGCCCGAGCGCCCGGAGCACGTCGGTCAGCTCGTCTGGATCCCGGGCCCGGCGGCCGTCGGTCAGGCGCTGGAGGTCCAGCTCGAGGTCGGCCAGCACACCGGGGTCGATCAGCTCCCGCAGCTCCTCGGCTCCGAGGAGGTCCCGGAGCAGGTCACGGTCCAGGGCCAGGGCCGCCGCCCGGCGTTCGGCCAGGGGGGCGTCCCCCTCGTACATGTAGACGGCGATCCAGCCGAAGAGCAGGGACTGGGCGAACGGCGACGCCTGGCGGGTCTCGACGGTGACCACCCGGACGTCGCGTGAGCGCAGCCCGGTCAGGACCTCCCGCAGGGCGGGCACGTCGAAGGTGTCGTTGAGGCACTCGCGTGTGGTCTCCAGCAGGAGCGGGAAGTCCGGATACCGGGCGGCCACGGCCAACAGGTCGGCCGCCCGCTGGCGTTGCATCCAGAGCGGGGTGCGTCGGTCCGGGCGGCGCCGGGGCAGGAGCAGGGCCCGCGCCGAGGCCTCCCGGAACCGGGAGGCGAACAGGGCGGTGTTGGGGAGCTGGGCCATGACCAGCTCGTCGATCTCCTCGGGGTCGACCAGGAGCTGCTCGAGGGGGAGGTCGTCGACGGCCTCGGGCAGGCGCAGGGCGATGCCGTCGTCGCTCCACATCATCTCGACCTCCAGGCCCCATTCGGCGGCCAGGCGGCCCTGGAGGGCCATGGCCCACGGGGCGTGGACCCGGGCGCCGAACGGCGACAGGATGCAGACCCGCCAGTCGCCGATCTCGTCCCGGAAGCGCTCGACCACGATCGTGCGGTCGTCGGGCAGCGAGCCGGTGGCCTCGACCTGCTCGTCGAGGTAGCGGAGGAGGTTGTCGGCGGCCAGGGGGTCGAGGCCGTGGCGCTCGGTCAGGCGGGCGGCGGCGCCCTTGTCCTCCCGGATCTCCCGGGTGAAGGCCCCGATGGCCCGGCCCAGCTCGATGGGACGGCCCGGCCCGTCGCCGTGCCAGAAGGGCATCTTCCCCGGCTCGCCCGGCGCCGGGGTGACGACGACCCGCTCGGGCGTGATGTCCTCGATGCGCCAGGTGGACGCCCCGAGCAGGAACGTCTCGCCCGGGCGGCTCTCGTAGACCATCTCCTCGTCCAGCTCGCCCACCCGCGTGCCGTCGGGGAGGAAGACCCCGTAGAGGCCCCGGTCGGGGATGGTGCCGCCGCTGGTCACGGCCAAGCGCTGGGCCCCGGCCCGGCCCCGGATGACCCCGTTGACCCGGTCCCAGACGATGCGGGGACGGAGCTCGCTGAACTCCTCGGACGGATAGCGGCCCGCCAGGAGGTCGAGGACGTTGTTCAGGACCTCGTCGGACAGGTCGGCGTAGGTCGCGGTGCGGCGGACCACCGCAGCCAGGTCGGCGACCGGCCACTCGTCGAGGGCGACCATGGCCACGATCTGTTGGGCCAGGACGTCGAGGGGGTTGCGCAAGTAGCGGGTCGACTCGATGGCGCCCTCGTGCATGCGCTCGACGACGACCGCGGTCTCGAGCAGGTCGGCCCGGTGCTTGGGGAAGATGCGGCCTCGGCTGGGCTGACCGACCTGGTGACCGGCGCGACCGATGCGCTGCAGGCCGCTGGCCACCGAGCCGGGTGACTCGACCTGGATGACGAGGTCGACGGCCCCCATGTCGATGCCCAGCTCGAGGCTGCTGGTCGCGACCAAGGCCTGCAGGTCCCCCCGCTTCAGCTCGTCCTCGACCTGCAGGCGACGCTCCCGGCTGAGCGAACCGTGGTGAGCCTTGACCAGTTCGTGGCCGGGAGGGGGCGGCCTGCCCTCCGCCTCGGCCGCTCGGGACAGGCCTTCCAGGTGGAGCTCGTTGAGGCGAGTGGCCAGCCGCTCGGCCAGGCGACGAGCGTTGACGAAGACGATGGTCGAGTTGTGCTCGAGAATCAGCTCCAGCAAGCGCGGGTGCATCGACGGCCAGATCGAGCGCCGCACCGGACCGGCGGCGGCGGGGCCCTCGACGGGCTCGTCGATGATCTCGCCGAGGCGACCCATGTCCTCGACGGGCACCACGACCTCGATCTCCATCGTCTTGCGCACCCCGGCGTCGACCACGGTGACCGGACGGGGAGTCCCGTCGTGCTGGCCACCGAGAAACCGGGCGATCTCGGCCAGCGGCCGCTGGGTGGCGGACAGGCCGATGCGCTGGGGCGGCGTCTCGCACCGCTCCTCCAGCCGCTCCAGGGTGAGAGCCAGGTGGGAGCCGCGCTTGGTCGCGGCGAGGGCGTGGATCTCGTCGATGATCACGGTCTCGACCCCGGCCAGGGTCTCCCGCGCCGCCGAGGTGAGCATGAGGTAGAGCGACTCCGGCGTGGTGATGAGCAGGTCGGGTGGGTTGCGCACCAGCTGGCGCCGCTCGTCGGGGGGCGTGTCGCCCGTGCGCATGCCGACCGTCGGCACCCGGACGGGATGACCGAGACGCTCCCCCGCCAGGCTGATCCCCTGCAGCGGGGCCCTCAGGTTCTTCTCCACGTCGACGGCCAGCGCTCGCAGCGGGGAGATGTAGAGGACCCGCGGCCCCGGCGTCTCCGGCGGCGGCGTGTTCATCAGGCGGTCGATCCCCCACAGGAAGGCGGTGAGGGTCTTGCCGGACCCGGTCGGGGCCAGGATCAGCGTGTGGTCCCCGGCGGCGATCGCCGGCCACCCCTGCTCCTGGGCCGCGGTGGGGGCGGCGAAGGTCGTCTCGAACCAGGTCCGCACCGGCTCCGAGAACCGCTCGAGCACCACGACCGAACGGTACAAGCGCCCTGTGACCGCGACATTCGACTGGCCTCGCTGCGCTCGGCAAGTCCGGCTCCGCCGAAGCTGCCGGACGTCGTGGCTGCTCCGCTCCGACTCTGCAGCCTCACGACTGGTCGGACCCGGATGATCGAGGTACCTCTAGGATGCGGGCGTGGCCGAGTACCAGACCCCCGAGTTCCACCCGGCGTTCGAGGAGTACTGCGAGGCCATCTACGAGTTGCGCGAGGACGACGTCGAGGTCATCCAAGCCCGCATCGCCGAGCGCCTCGAGATCTCCCGGCCCGCCGTGTCCGAGATGATCCGTCGCCTGGAGGGCGCCGGGCTGGTCAACATCGACGGCGCGATCAAGCTCACCGAGGCGGGCAACCGGCTGGCCGAGAAGGTGGTTCGCCGGCACCGGCTGGCCGAGCGCTTCTTGACCGACATCCTCGGGTTGTCGTGGGCCGATGCCCACACCGAAGCGGGCAAGTGGGAGCACGTCATCTCCGAGCCCGTCGAGGCCGCCATGGTGCGGGTGCTGGGCGATCCCACCACCTGCCCGCACGGCAACCCCATCCCGGGCTCGGACTACGCCCCGCCGGCTGCGGTCGCCCTCGACGGCCTCGCCCCGGGGAGCACCTTCACGGTCTCGCGCATCCCGGAAGAGCTGGAGTTCGCCCCCGGCCTGCTGAAGTTCCTGGAGGAGGCGGCCGTCGTCCCCGGTCAGTCCGGGACGGTCACCGCCGCCTCACCGGACGGCACCCTGACGCTCGACATCGACGGACGCCCCGTGGGCATCGGCTCCTTCGCCAGCGCCCGCATCCTCGTCACCGCCGGCTGACCCGGCCCGGCGCCAGCCCCACCAGGCCAGCGCCCCCAGCCCGACCGTCCAGCCCGCCAACAGCACCGGCGTGAACCCACCCGGCTGGCGTAGGTCGGGCAGGGCCAGTCGCCACACCCGGTAGAGCGGGTCCCGCGTCGACTCGAAGTCGATGATGAGGCGCAGCCGCAGCCGCAGCACCTCGACCACCAGCCACGCCCAGAGCGCGATGCCCAGCGCCCCCAGCCCGGCGATCACCCCCACCACCCGCCTCTGCCGGGCGCCGCCCAACGTGCCGACCCACCAGGCGGTGGCCAGGACGACGCAGGGGAGGACGACGACGGTCTGGCGGCCGGGCCACCACCAGCCATGCATGGTCAGGGCGATCCAGGTGGCGTTGGCCCACCCGGCGGCGAGGGGCAGCGCCAGCGCGGGCCAGAACGGCGGGTGGCGGCGGGCCAGCGCCCCGAAGGCCGGAATGGCCGCCAGGTAGACCGGCGCCCACGCAGCCAGGCCGAAGCCCCGGTCGACGACGAGGCCGACCAAGCGCTGGCTGCGGGCCAGGTAGTGCGGGCTCTCGCCGGTGACCGCGAGTTGTCCGGTCTCCTGGAAGTGGTCTCCGGCGGCGTAGACGGTCCAGCCGCCATAAACAAGCTGGTGGAGGAGCAGATAGGCGACGCCGGCGACGGCCAGGATCCCGGCGCTGCGGAGGACGGCCTCCCGGTCCCCCCGTCGCCAGAGCGTCCACTCCCCCACCCCGACCAGGGCGACGGCGACCGGGGCGTACTTCACGCTCAACCAGGGCAGGGCCACGACCGCCGCCAGGAGGACCCACTGGCCCCGGCGCACGAGGGGCCCAGTCAGGGCGGCAATGGCGACGGTCACGGCCAGAGCCGCCGGGAGCTCTGGGTACACCTGCGTGCCGTAGCTGGTCAGGGGCGCGCTCAGGGCGAAGGCCAGGACGACGACGGTGGCCGGGCCCCGACGCACGCCGAAGCGCTCGACGGCCAGCCAGACCAGCAGCGCGGCGAGCACGCCGGCGAGCAGGGCCAGCGTCGCCTTCGCCGCCGCCCAGCCCCCGATCGCCATCGGCACGGCCAGGAGGACCGGCAGCAGCGGATCGTGGGGGCTGAACTCCCGGCCGTCGGCGTTCGCGTCGGTCTGGGGGTCGAGGGTGACCTCGTGGAACGGCTCGTAGGCCCGCGCCGCGATCTCGTCGCTGATGTCCAGGTCCAGGTCCGCACCCAGGCTCAGCGCGGACAGCAGGTACTGCGGCTCGTCGGCGGTCACCCGGGCGCCGTAGGTGGCCTGGCCCGGCAGGGCCACCATCGCCCACGCCGCCACGACCACGCCGACCAGGACCAGCCCGGCGAAGGAGTGACGGGGACGCACGAGGCGACACGGTACCCACCCGTAAAGCCCGCCTAACGGGCCCAGGGCCCGACCGGCGGTCAGACTGCGGTCGTGCCGTCAGGCCAGCCGATCTTCGCCTTCGAAGGCGTCAGCCTGGTCACCGACGGCCAATCGCGGCTGGTTGACGTCGACCTGACCGTCGCCGATCGGGCCATCACGGTGATCGTCGGGGCTTCGGGGTCGGGCAAGTCGAGCCTGCTCCGCCTCGGGAACCGCCTCGAGGCCCCGACCCAGGGTGTCGTCCGCTTCCGGGGCGAGGACCTCGCCGCCCTCGACATCCATGCCCACCGGCGGCAGGTGGGCATGCTCTTCCAGCACCCGATCCCCTTCGCCGGGACCGTGCGCCAGAACCTCCAGGTCGCCGCTCCGGACCTGTCGGACGACGAGGCCACCGCGCTCCTGGAGCGGGTGACCCTCGCGAGGTCGTTCCTGGACCGACCGGCTGACCGCCTGTCGGGCGGCGAGGCCCAACGCATGTGCCTGGCCCGCTCGCTGGCCACCGACCCCGAGGTGCTGCTGGTCGACGAGGCCACCTCGTCGCTCGATCCCGACGCCACCCGCCGCCTCGAGGAGTTGGCCGTCTCGCTCCGGGACGAAGGCATCACCGTGCTCTGGGTCACCCAGGAGCACGAGCAGATCGATCGGATCGCCGACCACGCCGTGCGGGTCGCCGCGGGTCGGGTGGCGACCGCATGAACGGCGACGTCAACGCGCTCGGCCTCCTGGCGTCACTCGTCCTGATCGGCGTGGCCGTCGGGATCTCCCGCTGGCAGCGCCTGGGCCTCGAGGGCTCGATCCTGGTCGCCGTGGGCCGGGCCACGGTCCAGCTCCTCCTCGTGGGGTTCGGGCTCGGCCTCGTCCTGGCCGACGACGCCCCGCTGCTGTGGTCGTGGCTCTGGGTGCTGGGGATCATCCTGTTCGCCGCGGTCACGATTCAGCGCCGAGCCCCGGCCATCCCCGGCCTGTTCCGCGTCGCCCTCGCCGGCGAGGTCGTGACCGCCGCGCTCAGCCTCACCGTGATCTTCGGGCTCTCGATCTTCCCGCTGGAGGCCCGCACCCTGGTTCCCGTCGCGGGCATGATCCTCGGCAACGCCCTCAGCTCGGGGGTGCTGGCCGCCCGACGACTGGTCGAGGAGTTCACCGACAAGCGGGACGAGCTGGAAGCCCGTCTGGCCCTCGGCTGCTCGGTGCCGGACGCCTCGCGGCCTTACCTGCGGGTGGTCCTGCGCACGGCCATGACCCCACAGATAGAGAGCACCAAGGCGGTCGGGCTGGTGTTCCTGCCCGGGGCCATGACCGGGCTGGTGCTGGCGGGGGTGGACCCGGTCGATGCCGTCCTCGTCCAGCTCGCCCTCATGCTCCTGATCCTCGGCGGCGTGGCGACGATCAGCACGGTCGTCACCCTGGGCGCCGGCCGCCGACTGTTCACGCCGGACGAGCGTCTGGTCCCCCTCCTCCGGGAGCACCACGGCTGACTCGCCCGCCCGGCGACGAAGAGCGGCGCGAGTGACCGAGGCGGGTGCGATGATCCGCCCGTGCGCCTCCACGCCGTCGACCTCCACCGCGTCCGCCTCCCCCTGGTCCGTCCCTTCCGGACGTCCTTCGGCGAGCAGACCGTCCGCGAGGTGCTGGTGATCCAGGCCGTGACCGATGTCGGCGAGGGCTGGGGCGAGTGTGCGGCCGACGTCGATCCCCACTACTCCCCCGAGTTCAACGACGGTGCCCGCCTGGCGCTGGTCGACCACCTCGTGCCGATGCTGTTCGCCGCCGGCGACGACCTGTCCGGCGCCGCCGTGGCCGACCTCCTCGAGCCGGTCAAGGGCCACCGCATGGCCAAGGAGGCCCTCGAGGTGGCCGTGCTCGACGCTGAGCTACGGGCGGCAGGGGTCTCGCTGGCCGAGCACCTCGGGGGGGTGCGGGATGCGGTCGATGTGGGCGTGTCCGTCGGGATCACCGACGACCCCGGCGTCCTGGCCGGATGGGTGGCCGAGTACCTCGACGAGGGCTACCGCCGCATCAAGCTGAAGATCGAACCCGGCGCCGACATCGAGCGGGTGGCCGCCATCCGCGAGCTCACCGGCGACGGCTTTCCCCTGCAGGTCGACGCCAACACGGCCTACCGGGTCACCGACGCCGACCACCTGGCCCGGCTCGACGAGTTCGACCTGCTCCTGGTCGAGCAGCCCCTGCTCGAGGACGACTTCGTCGGCCACGCCGAGCTGGCCCGCCGCCTGCAGACGCCGATCTGCCTGGACGAGTCCATCGAGTCCCTGGCCCACCTCGAGACCGCGCTGGCCCTGGGGTCGTGCGGGATCGTCAACATCAAGCCGGGCCGGGTCGGCGGCCTGCTGGAGGCCCGCCGCATCCACGACCGCTGCGTGGCTGCGGACATCCCGGTCTGGTGCGGCGGGATGTTGGAGACCGGGATCGGCCGGGCCTCCCTGGTGGCGCTCTCCGCCCTGCCGGGCTTCACCCTGCCCGGCGACTCCTCGGCGTCGGATCGCTACTACGCCACCGACCTGACCGAACCCTTCGTGCTCGACGACGGGCGCCTGCGGGTGCCGACCGGTCCCGGCCTCGGCGTCGAGGTCGACGGCGAGGCGCTGGCCCGGTTCCGGGTGGCCCAGGACCACCTCACGCCGACCTGACCATGGCCATCGTCATCCGCGAGACCGAGGGCATGGACGAGATCCGCTCGGTGACCGCCCTGATGGCCGAGGTGTGGGGTGACGACTTCCTGGACACCGGGATCTGCCGGGCCATACAGCACGCCGGCGGCTACCTGACCGGGGCCTGGGAGGGTGATCGCCTGCTCGGCGCTTCGCTGGCCTTCATCGGCTACCTGGACGGCGAGGTCCTGCTCCACTCCCACGCCACCTGCACGGCCCCGGGCCTCGGCAGCCAGGGCATCGGCCTGGCCCTCAAGTGGCACCAACGACGGTGGTGCCTCGACCGCGGCATCCGCACCGTCGAGTGGACCTACGACCCCCTCGTCGCCCGGAACGGCTGGTTCAACTTGACCAAGCTCGGCGCCCGGGCGGTGGCCTACGAGATCGACCTTTACGGCCGCATGACCACCGCCATCGAGCGGGGCGAAGAAAGCGACCGCTGCCTCGTGCGCTGGACGCTGGACGACGCCAAGGTGGTGGCCGCGGCGGCGGGTGCGCTGGTGGGAGCCGACGTCGAGGCACTCCGCGCCGCCGGCGTACCGGTGCTCATCTCGGCCGGACCTGACGGCGGCCCCGTCGTCGGCGACCCCCTGTCGGAAGGACCGGCCTTGGCCCAGGTCGCCCTCGACATCGAGGCCCTCCGCGTCAGCAACCCTGAGGTCGCGGCCAAGTGGCGCCGCGCCGTCCGCGCCACCCTCGGCCACGCCATGCACGACAACCGCCACCTCACCGCCGCCGCCCGAGACGGCTGGTACCTCCTGGAGCCCGCTTCGGGCTGATCGTCACGCCTGGGGTGGGCGGTCGTGGCGGGGTTGGTAGAGGCCGAGCTCGCTGCCGCCAGGGAGGCGGATGCTGGTCAAGAGGCCCCAGCCCTGGTCCTCGACCGGCTCGATCACCTCGATGCCGGCGGCGGTGAAGTCGGCGACGGTGGCTTCGACGTCGTCACACATCAGGTAGAGCTCGTGGCTGGGTGGCCCGTCGGTCGGGTGGACGGCGACCTCCGCCGGGGGCAGGGCGAAGATCAGCCAGCCCCCACCGACGTCGACGTGCGGGAAGCCGAGCACGTCCCGCAGGGCGGCCCGGTCGGCGTCGGGGTCGTGGCTGTTGAGGATCACGTGCGCGCCATCGATCACGCGCCCGAGACTAGGGCGGAGGCGTACGGTGTGAAGGCGTGAGCGTGGACCTGCGGACCCGGTTCGATGCGGACGTCGGACAGGTCGACGCCGCCGAGTTCTTCGCCGTCGACCTGCCCGCGGCGGTCGAGAGGCACCCGGACCTCGTCGACCGGCTCGTGGGGCTGAACCTACGACCGCTGCGGATCGAGGTCGACGGACGCTCGTGGGTCCTCCAGCGGGATGCCGAGGGCACGCCACGAGTGACCGGCGACGGCGACACGTCGCTCACCCTCGGGCTGACCGCCGACCAGCTGAGCGACCTCGTCAACGACCAGATCACCCCCGTCGGCCTCATGACCGCCGGGACCCTGGACCTGGAGCCGATGCGGATCGGCGGGCTCATGGACTGGTGGCTGGTGCTGCGCAGCCTCCTCGACGAACGCCCGGTCCACACCTCCGGCGGCGTCGACCTGCCCGACGACCTCGGCCGCAGCTTCACGTTGGACGACGACCCTGAGGAGCTGCGGGCCTACCTGGCCCGCGCCGGCTACCTCCACCTCCGCGGCGTCTACACGCCGGAGGAGATGGAACGCATCAGCGACGACATGGACGCCGCCGAAGCCGAGTACGCCGACGGCGACGGACACAGCTGGTGGGCCACGCTGAGCGACGGCAGCCGTCGGGTCGTGCGCATGCAGAGGTTCGAGGACCGCTCGCCGACCACGACCGCGCTCCTCGACGACGATCGCCTGCGCGCCCTCGGCCGCCTGCCCGGTTGCGGCCACACCGTCGACGTGGGTCGGGAGTACCGGGTCGAGGCCCTGTTCAAGCCCCTCGGGGTCCGCCAGGGGATCTCCGACGTGCCGTGGCACAAGGACTGCAGCCTCGGCCGCCACAGCTACGAGTGCTGCAGCCTGACCATCGGGATCTCCGTCACTGGGGCGGGCCCGACCTCCGGCCAGCTCCGGGTCGTCCCCGGCTCCCACCGGGCGCTGGTCTGGCCGTCGCTCTTCGACGCCGCGCAGCTCGACCTCCCCGACCTCCCCCTGCCCACCGAGGCCGGGGACGTGACCGTGCACCTGAGCTGCACCCTCCACATGGCCCAGCCCCCGACCGAGCGGGAGCGCAAGGTCCTCTACACCGGTTTCCGGCTCCCGCCCCGGGACGCCGACGCGGCCGAAACCGGGCGCCGCCGCCTCCGGGCCGCCCGCGAGAGCGCACCCCTCACCACCAGCCAGGCCCCCGCGGGCTGATCAGCTGACGAGGGCCTCGCCGAGGTGGGAACCTTCGGTGGCGCCGGGGAGGGCGAAGAAGAAGCCACCGCCGACCGGGAGGATGTACTCCTCCAGAGGCTCGCCGGCGAGGCGCTCCTGCACGGGCAGGAACTGCTTCGACATGCTGCGCTGGTACGAGACGAAGGCCAGGCCCTGGTCGAGTTGGCCGTTGCCGTCGAAGCCGCGGGAGAAGCTGAAGCCCCGGCGCAGGATGAGCTGACCGTCGGTCTCGGGCGTGCGTGGGTTGGCCCGGCGGATGTGGGCGTCCAGAGGGGTGATCTCACCGTCGGGATCGGCGGCGAAGTCGGGGATGTCGGTCTCGACCTCACCGTCCAGGGGCGCGCCATTGTCCTTCTTGCGGCCGATCAGAGCCTCCTGCTCGCTCAGCCGGGTCCGGTCCCAGAACTCGACCAGCATCCGGATGACCCGAACCGCGTGGTACGAGCCGCCCACGGCCCACGCCGGTTCGCCGTCGTCCTCAGCAACCCAGACGAAGCGATCCATCGCGTCATCGTCCTCCGGGCGGAGGTTGGCCGTCCCGTCGACGAACCCCATGAGGTTGCGCACCCCTGCTTCACCGGGGCCGGTTTCGGCCCGCCGCGTATGGCCGTCGAGCATCCAGTGCAGGACCAGGCTGCCCCGGGTGACCCGCATGAGCTGGCGTAGGGCGAACAGGTCGGTGTCCTCGTTGGCACTGCTGATGGAGAGGAGCAGGTCACCGTGGCTGCGCTCCGGGTCCAGCCGGTCGTTGGCCAGGAAGGGCATGTGCTCCAACTCGACCGGCTTGCGGTCGGCCAGGCCGTAGCGATCGTCGAAGAGCGACTCGCCCACCGAGACGACGATGCTGAGGTCCGCCGCCGGCGGCGGGTTGCCCAGGTGCCCGGTGTAGAGCGCGGGATAGGCCGGATCCAGCTCGTCGTAGGGGGTCCCGCTCATCAAGCGCTCGGACTCCTCGGTGAGGGTCACGAACAGCTCCCGCAGCTCGTCGCGGTCCGCGGCGGTGACGACGAAGCTGGCCATCATGCTGCTGGCCTGGTGGAGCGCGGTCACCCCGGCCTGGTGCGGCCCCCGGAACGCGAGGTACTGGTGCTCGCCCTCCGCCCCCGTCGAGGATGCCGACCGGGCCCCGCTGAGGTCGTCACTCGAGCAGGCGCCAAGAAGACCGGTGGCGCCGCCCACCAATGCGGCACCACCGGTCCCCTGTAGGAATCGTCGCCGGGAGACGGCTCCCGGGCAGCCGTCGGTCATTGCAGGCCGAGCGCCCCGGCCATCAGCGACAGGTTCTCGGACAGCTCGGCCAGCGTGGCGGTCATCGCCGTCTTGTCCTCCTCCGTGAGCTCCTCGTACGACACGTAGCCACCCTCGCCGTCCTCGTACTCGGCCAGCTGGGCGTCCAACTCCTCGAAGTTGGCTCGGATGTCGGCCAGCAGGTCGGGATCCGCCTCCTCCAGGGCCGGGGCGAGCAGCTCGACGCCGTACTCGGAGCCCTCGACGTTGGCGGCGAAGTCCCAGAGGTCGGTGTGGGAGTAGCGGTCCTCCTCACCGGTGATCTTGCCGGTCGAGACCTCCTCGATCAGCTCGGAGGCGCCGACGACCAGGGCCGCGGGCGGGATCTCGTCCATGGCCTCGACCTCGTCCTGGAGCACCTGCAGGTTCTCGTCGAGGCCGTCGGCGAACTCGGCGGCACCGTCGGTGGTGCCGAGCTCCCAGAGGATGTACTCGATGCGGTGCCAGCCGGTGAACGCCGGGTCGTCCTCGCCCTCGAAGTCGTCGACCCGGGCGTCGACGGCGCCGTCGATCTCCTCGACGAGGCCGGCCACGGGCTCGATGGCCTCCCAACCCTGGCGGGAGGGGGCGTAGAGCTCCTTGGCCGCCTCCAGGTCACCGGCCCGCACGGCATCGGTGAACTCGGTGGTGGCGGCGATGGTGGTCTCGATCTGATCGAGCACGTAGGCCTTGTACTGGACCAGGGCCTCGTCCACGAGGGCGTTGTCGACGGTGAGCGACGTGTCGACCGGCGCCGACGAGCTGCAGTCGGCGCCGGAACCGGAACCACCGCCGGAGGCCGAGCCCGCGGACGCCGAACCGCCCGATGCCGAGCCCTCGTCACAGTCCCGAACGGCCGCCCCGTCGTCGTCCCCGCAGGCGGCGAGGGCGCCGCCGAACACGAAGATCAGGGCCAGGACGGTGATGATCGACTTGCGCATGACGGCCGATGTTAAGCCGACCTAATAGAAATGCACAACTCGCCCTAGTCCTCCACGACATGGCCCCTGAAGGAGGCGAGCGCCTCGTTCCATTGCCCACGGTCGAAGGACCCGTCGTCACCGACGGCAGAGGCGGCCGCGGCGCCCATGGCCAACGCGTGGTGGGTGTTGTCAGGCACGAAGAGGCCCTGGCGGCCGAAGACCACCACCCGGTACAGCTCATGGGCCCAGTCCAAGACCGCGGCCAGCTCCTGCTCGAAGCCGACGCGGTAGAGCGGGTAGACCGCGGCCCGGCGCTCGACGTGGACCTCGTGCGGGCGGGCGACAGGCAGGCCGACCCGAGCCAGGCCTTCGGCCACCTGCAGCCCCAGGTCCGTGTCCGACGCCGACCAGGTGGCATCGTCCGCGTTGCACGGCACCTCAGCACAGAGGACCGTCCGGGTCGGGGGGTCGTCGACCGAGTCCCGGTAGTTGGCCGGCTCCGACAGCCGACTGAAGACCACATCGGGCTCGGGGAAGTAGTGAGCGTCGAACGGCGTATACGGCCGCCGCTCCAGGGTCAGATAGACCAGCGCCATCCCCCGATGCGTGAGGCTGCTCGTCGGACCACCCGCCATGGCCGCGAGGGCCGTGATCGGCAGCGTGCTGAAGACCAGGCCGGCGTCCAGGCCTTCGAGGTCCTCGACCGGTGACGACAGGCGGATGTCCGCCCCCGCGGCGACGGCGGCGTCAGCCAGGGCCTCGCTGATCTGACCGAAGCCCCGCCGGGGGTAGAGGAAGGTGGCCCCGCCGGACCGGGCCCTGATCAGGCGCTTGGCGATGGCCACGGGGCCGTCCGCGCTGACCCGGCGGCGGGCCAGCTCGCCGCTCAGCTGGTCCGGTGGCACACCCCACAGCTTCTCGACATAGGGGGCGTAGAAGGCGTCGGCCATGGTGGGGCCCAGGCCGGCCCGCACGACCTCGGCGAAGGTGTCCTGATGGGGTCGGCGGAACGGGGCGGTCAGCGCATCCCGGGCCGCGCCGGCAGCCATCTGGGGCGGCAGGCGGGTGACCAGTTCCTGGGCCCGGAGGGGGAACCGCAACCAGCGTCCGGCCATCCGGATCCGACCGTTGCGAGGCCGGACCTGGAGGTCCTCGCCCAGCAGACCCTGCACCTCGGCCAGCAGGTCCGGCGCCGTCGAGGGGTGCAGGCGGTGGCTGCCGATGTCGACCCGGACCCCGTCGACCTCGATGCTGCCGGCCATCCCCCCGACCCGGGACGCGGCCTCATGGACGACGACCGACCGACCGGCCCGGGCCAGCCGCCAGGCCGCCATCAGCCCGGCCGGTCCCGCCCCGATCACCACAACGTCCGCGCTCACGGACGCGGGCCGACCCCCCGCTCTGGCCCCTGAATGTCGCGCCGGGCCGCGAGATTCAGGTTCCAGAACGGGTCTGCGGGGCGGAGCACGGCGCGGAGGGTACCGGTGGGTCCCCAACCGATAGGAGCAACGCCCTTTCCCTCGCCTCAGGCGGCGGCGGTGGCGGGCTCCCGCATGGGGTCGGGAAGCGGGCGGGCGTGGATGACGGCGAGGCGGCGCGTGGCCCGGGTGAGCGCGACGTAGAGCGACCGCAGGCCGGCGGACTCCTCGGCGACGATGGCGGCGGGCTCGACCACCACGGCGGCGTCGAGCTCCAGGCCCTTGGCCAGGTCTACCGGGACGAGCGTTATGCGGCGGTCCAGGCCACGGCGGGTGGCGCGGCCGTACTCGACCCCGGCGGCCTCGAAGCCGGCGGCCACGTCCTCGACGAGCGAACGGGGGACGATGACGGCCACGTTGCCGGGCTCGACGTGGTCCCTGGCCCGGACGGCCGCGGCCACGACTTCGGCGCGCAGGCCGGACGGCTCCGGTACCCGGACGAACTCGGGCGGGTCCTCACCGGGGCGCACGGCGATCGGTGGGGTCAGCCACGGGGCGCTGACCTCGAGCACGGCCACCGCCGGGCCCATGATGGACGCCGGGATGCGGTAGCCGACGGTCAGCTCGATGTGGCGGGGATCGCGACGGCTGGGGAGGTGGGCCAGGACGTCCTCCCAGCTCTCAGCTCCCCACGGTCCGGTGGCCTGGCCGATGTCGCCGACGATGGTCATCGACCCGGACAAGGAGCGTCGAGCCAGCATCCGCAACTCCATGGGCGAGCGGTCCTGGGCCTCGTCCACGACGATGTGGCCGAAGGTCCGGATCGCCTCGCGGCCTCGCACCGGTCCGAGGTACGCGTGGGCCTCGTCCAACAGGGGGATGTCGTCGACGGTCCACACCACCTCCGAGACGTGGTCCGACCGGGGCCGGTACAACGAATCGGCCGCGAGCGCGCCGAACGTGTCCCGAGCGGCGTGCCGGAGCAGGGCCTTCGAGCCGAACAGGTCGTGGAGCAGGTGCTCGGGCGTGAGGCGGGGCCACATCCACTCGAGGGCCTCACGAACCTCCCGGGTCCAGCGCAGCGCCGACCGGACCTCCGCCGGCTCCAGCTCCCGGCTGGTGCTGGCGGCCAGCGCGGCGAAGACCTGCTGCTCCACGTACCGGCGGCCCGCGTTGTGGCCCCGGAACCGGCGACGGGCGTTGCCCACGATGCTCCGGGACTGCTGGCGGGTCAGCCGCAGCCGGCTACGGCCGTACGGGACGACCAGATCCCACCGCAGGGGCCGCTCGCGGTCGTCGATGGCCCGAGAGAGGACGGTGCCCATACGGGCATCGCCCTTCACGCGGGCGATTTCAGGCGCCTCACGCCCGGCGGCGGGAACGCCGGCGACCAGGTCGGCGGTCACCGCCAGCTCGACGCCGACCTCGCCCAGGGAGGGCAGGACGTGCTCGATGTAGCCCAGGAAGAGGCGGTTGGGGCCGACGACCAGCACCCCTTGACCCTCGAGCGGAAAGCGGTGCGTGTAGAGCAGGTAGGCCGCGCGATGCAGGGCGACCACGGTCTTGCCCGTGCCCGGTCCGCCCTGGACCACCAGGACACCGGGCAGCTCGGAGCGGATGATGGCGTCCTGCTCGGCCTGGATGGTGGCCACGATGTCGCCCAGCTTCCCGGTGCGGGCCTCCTCCAAAGAGGCCAGCAAGGCGGCCTTGCCGACCAGGTCGGACCCGGCGCCTTCAGCCAGGAGGGCTTCGCCGTCGAAGACCTCGTCCTCCATGGCCAGCAGGCGCTTGCCCCGGGTGGCGAAGTGGCGCCGCCGGTAGAGGCCCATGGGCTCACGACCGGTGGCCCGGTAGAAGGGCTCGGCCACCGGGGCCCGCCAGTCGATGACCAGCGGGTTGTAGTCCTCGTCGGACACGGCGATGCGACCGATGTGGTAGCGCTCCCCGCCGACGGCCTCCGCGCGGTCGATGCGACCGAAGACCAGAGAGGCGTCCCCGATCGACAGCTGTGTGAGACGGCTCACGATGCTGTCGTGGATGACCTCCCGCTCGAAACGGGCCTGGTTCGTGCCCCCCCGCCCGACCTCGACCATGCCGGCCAGGCGCGACGCGGAACGGCGGCTCGCCTCGAGGGCCTCGTAGGCCTTGTCGAGGTGTGCCTGCTCGGCTTCCAGGTCGGGATCGCTGCCCATAGGGAACCGGCAATCCTACCGGCCCCGCCGGGTCGCAGTATCTGCCACGATCCGAGCGTGAAAACCCGCCCCCAGTCCCCCGGGAGCCGCTCGTGAGCACCGTGCTCGTGCTCGGGGCCGGTGGTCTGACCGGCGGGGCCTTCCACGCCGGCGTCCTGCAAGGCCTGCTCGACGCCGGGTGGGACGCCGCCGACGCCGACCTCGTCGTGGGGACGTCCGCCGGATCGTCGACGGGATCGACGCTGCGGGCGGGCATCCCCGTGGCCGACCACTGGGCCGACCAGACCGGAGGGGTCGTGTCGGCGGCCACCGAGGCCCGTCGCCGCGACCTGCCGCCCCGCCTGGACTTCACCGATCCGGCGCGACCGACCAACCGCTGGCCGCTGGACGCCGGACTCGGGAGCCGGGCCTTCCTGCGCCGGGGCCTGCCTCGCCCCGGCCTGCTGCTCGCCGGCCTGCTGCCCCGCGGGCGCATGGACACCCTGCGCATGGCGGCGAGGATCGACGGGCTCTATGCAGGGGCGCCGTGGCCCGATCAGCCCCTCTGGATCTGTTCGGTTCGGGTGGCCGACGGCCGGTTGCGAGTCTTCGGGCGGGACCCGTCCGACGCCACCGTGGGCCAGGCAGTGGCCGCCTCGTCGGCGGTGCCGGGAATGCTCGCCCCGGTCATCGTCGACGGCGCCGAACACGTCGACGGCGGTGTGCACTCCCCCACCAACGTCGACCTCGTGGCCGGGCTGGGCTTCGACCGGGTGATCGTGTCCGCCCCTATGGCGGGCTCGAACGACTGGCGCCAGCCCGCTCGGGCGTACCACACCCGCCTCCTGACCCGAGAGATCGCGGTCGTCCGCCCGACGGTGGCCGAGGTCGTCGTCATCAGCCCCGACGCCGAGACCCTGGCGGCCATGGGCTCCGACGCCATGGCCCCAGGGGCCGAGCAGGCCGTGGCCGAGGCCGCTCGCCGCCAGGGCCGCGGCGCGCTCTGAGCGCACCCGAGGCGCGGCTCAGGCGCCGTCGTCCTCGCCGACCTCCCGCAGGGCGTCACGCAGGGCCAGGCGCAAGCGACGAGCGACCGTCGGGCTCAGGTGGGCGACCAGCCCGGCCCCCGCCGACCCGACCTCCTCGACGGTGAGGACCACACGGGGCTCGGCGTCCTCGTAGTCGTCGCTGATGGCCACCGCCCACGACACCTTGGTGATGTCGTAGTCCTCCGCGTCCGGCGGCAGGTCGGCGTCGGTGGCGGGATAGTCGTCGATCGAACGGCGCATCCCCGCAGTGTCGCCCAATACGGTGCCTGCGGTGCCGGACCTGCAGGACAGCCCCTTCCTCCGTGCCTGCCGGCGGGAGCCCGTGCCCCACACCCCGGTGTGGTTCATGCGTCAGGCCGGGCGTTCGCTGCCCGAATACCGGGAGCTGCGGGGCACCGGGAGCATCCTCGACGCCATCCACACGCCGGACCTGGCCACCGAGATCACGCTGCAGCCGGTGCGCCGCCACGGGGTCGATGCCGCCGTCCTCTTCTCCGACATCGTCGTGCCTATCCAGGCGGTGGGCTTCGGCGTCGACGTCGTCCCCGGCACCGGTCCGGTCGTCGAGGACCCGTTCGCCGGCGCCGCCGACCTCGACCGCCTGCGTCCGCTGGAGCCCGAGGCGGACCTCCCCTACGTCCTCGAGACCGTGCGCAACCTGGTGGATGAGCTGAAGGTGCCGCTGATCGGCTTCGCCGGGGCCCCGTTCACCGTCGCCTCCTACCTGATCGAGGGCCGCCCCTCCCGGACGTACGAGAAGACGAAGGCGATGATGCTGGGCGAGCCCGAGCTGTGGGCTGCGCTCATCGACCGGCTGGCCGACCTGGCCCTTGGGTTCCTGCGGGCCCAAGTCGCGGCCGGGGCCTCCGCGGTCCAGCTGTTCGACTCGTGGGCCGGGGCCCTCACGCCCCAGCAGTACGAGGCCCACGTCCTGCCCGCCAGCCGGAAGGTGTTCGCCGGCTTGGCCGACCTCGGCGTGCCGCGGGTCCACTTCGGCGTGGGCACGGGCGAGTTGCTCGGCCTGTTCGCCGACGCCGGGGCCGACGTGGTCGGCGTCGACTGGAGGGTCCCGATCGACGCCGGTTGGGAGCGCATCGGCTTCGACAAGGGCGTCCAGGGCAACCTCGACCCCGCCGCCTGCCTCGCCCCCTGGCCCGCGGTCGAGGGGGAGGTGGTCGGGGTCCTCGAGCGCATCGCCGGCCGCCCGGGCCACATCTTCAACCTGGGCCACGGCGTGCTCCCGGAGACCGATCCGACCGTGCTGACCCGCATCGTCGAGCTCGTCCACGAGCGGACGGTGGCATGACCCTCGGCGTCCTGGTCATGGCGTACGGCACGCCCGCAACGCCCGCCGACATCGAGCCGTACTACACCCACATCCGCCGCGGCCGGCCGCCCACGCCAGAGCTGCTGGCTGAGCTGACCGCTCGCTACGAGGCCCTCGGCGGCGTGTCCCCCCTGGCAGAACGGACGGAGGCCCAGCGGGCCGCCATCGAGGCCGCCCTCCCGGCAGGGACGCCGGTGCATCTCGGCCAGAAGCACGCCGCCCCCTTCGTGGAGGACGGACTCGCCGAACTGGCTGATGCAGGGGCCGACGTGGTCGTGGGCCTCGTGCTCGCCCCCCACTTCTCGATGTTCAGCGTGGGCCAGTACCACGAGCGGGCGGCGGCGACCGCCGAGGAGCGAGGGGTCGACTACCGGCCGATCGACGACTGGTCCGACCTCGAGCCATGGCTGGACTTCCAGGCCGCCGCCGTCACCGAGCAGCTCGCGGGCCTGCCCGACGACACCACCGTGCTGTTCACGGCCCACAGCCTCCCGGAGCGGGCGCTGGAGGGCGACCGCTACCCGGAGTACCTGGCGGCATCCGCGTCGGCCATCGCCGAGCGGGTCGGACTGGACGGCGGGGACATCGGTTGGCAGAGCGCCGGCCGCACCCCCGAGCCCTGGCGGGGCCCCGACATCCTCGAGGTCATCGACGGCCTGGGAACGGCCGGGCTACTGGTCTGCGCCCAGGGCTTCACCTCCGACCACCTCGAGATCCTCTACGACCTCGACATCGAGGCCCGCACCCGGGCCGAAGGCCGCGGCATCACCTTCGCCCGCACCCGCTCGGTCAACGACGACCCCGCCGTGATGGCCGGCCTGGCCGGTCTGGTGATGGAGCTCGCCTGACCCTGCGGCTGGACGACCGACATCGGCGCACCGAAGGGGGCGGGGGGATGGGCTTGCCCGCCGTCGGGGCGCTCCAGCCCGACGAGGTTCAGTCGTCGAGGAGGCCGGAGGTGCCTTCGCCGCGGGTCATGCGCCAGGCCCGTTCGGCGGCGCGGGCGGCCAGCGCGCGAAGGCCGTCACCGGTGAAGGGTGCCTCGACCGGCGGCTCGACCGGCCACGGCGCGGGCCGGCCCGGCTCGGGCCGCGGCGCGGGCGGCCGGGGGAGGCGGCTCAGCACCCGGGACCACGCCTCGCCGGCGGGGACGCCTCGATCGACCTCGGGCACGGCGAGTGGCGGCGACGGTCGAGGACTGGCGCCGGCGGCCCGACGCCGGCGGAGCTCGGCCAGGATCTCCTCCCGGGACCGACCCCGGAGGCGGAGGAGGGCGAAGGGATCGGCATCGAGCTCGTCGGCCACGAGGTAGCAGACGGCTGCTGAGTGCTTGCAGGGGATCGCCCGATCGGGACAGGAGCAGCGGGGCACCACCTCGCCCGCGGTGGGCAGCAGCTCGACGCCGACCGCCCGGGCGTCCTCGACGATGCCCGGATCCAGCTCGCCGTCCAGGAGGGCGGCGGTGTGGGCCGCCCGCGCCGTGATCGCGTCCAGCACGACGTTCCACTCGTCCTCGCTGAACCGGCGGATGTGGACCCGGACCGTGTACGGCTCGGGCCGGCTGCCCTGCACCCGGGCATTGATCTCGCCTTTGCTGAGCTCGATGTCGTGGACCCGGTCGTGGCGGGCGTAGGTCCGGCCCCGGGGCAGACGGTTGGCGTCGAGGCGAGCCCGCCGCTGGAGCGCGTCGGTCCACGCCTTCCCCCACCACGTGGTGCCGAAAGCCCGCCGCTCGGCCATCAGGACCCTCCACCGACGGACAGCTCGACCAGCTCGGCCAGGGCTTCGTCGTCCAAGTCGGAGATCCAGGCCTCACCCGCGCCGACGACGGCCTCGGCCAGGTCCCGCTTGGTGGCGAGCAGGGTGGCGATGCGGTCCTCGACCGTGCCCTCGCAGACGAGGCGATGGACCTCGACCGGCCGGGTCTGGCCGATGCGCCACGCCCGGTCGCTGGCCTGGTCCTCCACCGCCGGGTTCCACCACCGGTCGTAGTGCACGACGTGCGTGGCCCGGGTCAGGTTGATGCCCGTGCCCCCCGCCCTCAGCGAGATGACGAAGGCATCGGCCTCACCGGCCTGGAAGCGAGCCACCAGCTCTTCCCGGGCCTTGATGGTCAGCGAGCCGTGCAGGAAGAAGGTACGGAGGCCACGTCCAGTGAGGTGCTCCTCCAAGAGCCGCCCCATGGCGACGTACTGGGTGAAGACCAAGGCCGCTTCGTCCTCCGCGGTCACGATCTCCAGCAGCTCGGTGGCCCCGTCGAGCTTGCCGGACCGGCCGTCGAGCGGCGCGACCTGGCCGAGGTACTGCGCCGGGTGGTTGCAGATCTGCTTGAGGGCGGTCAAGAGCTTGAGCACCAGCCCGCGGCGGGCGAAGCCGGCGGCCGACTCGATCTGCGCCAGCACTTCGTCGGTCACCGCCCGGTAGAGCGACGCCTGCTCGACCGTGAGGGGGACGATCCGGTCGATCTCCGTCTTCGGCGGCAGATCGGGGGCGATGGTGGGGTCGCTCTTCTTCCGGCGCAGGAGGAAGGGTCGGACGATCCGGCGGAGCGAGTCCGCCACCTCCTCGTCCTGGTACCGCTCGATGGGGAGCGCCACATCGGTCCGGAAGGCGTGGAGCGGTCCGAGCAGCCCGGGCGTGGTCCAGTCCAGGATCGCCCAGAGCTCGGTGAGTCGGTTCTCCACGGGCGTGCCCGTGAGGGCGAACCGGGCGTCGCCGTGGATGCGACGGACGGCCCGGGCGGTGCGGGCGTTCGGGTTCTTCACCGCCTGGGCCTCGTCGGCGATGACCAGCCCCCACCCGACGGCGGCCAGCGCCTCGGCGTCCCGGCGGACGACGCCGTAGGTGGCGACCACGATCTCGTCGCCGCCGAGGCCGACGAGGTCCCGACCGGGCCCGTGGAAGCGGCGGGTCGGCACGCTGGGGGCGAACCGGGCCGTCTCCCGTTCCCAGTTGGCGAGGACCGACGCCGGGCAGACGACGAGGGTCGGGCGGCCTCGGTCCCGGCGGGCCAGGTGCAGCGCCAGGACCTGGATGGTCTTGCCCAGCCCCATGTCGTCGGCCAGGACGCCCCCCACGCCCAGGTCGGCCATTTCGCTCAACCACGACAGGCCCCGCAACTGGTACGGCCGGAGAACGGCGACGAGCCCGGGGGGTGGCCGCTGCTCCCGCTCGGGGTCCATGGCCGCCAGCCGGTCGGCCAGGTCCCGCAGCGGGCCCTCCAGCTCCACCTCCAACGTCTGCCCGTCGACGGTCAACGTCCCGCCGAGGGCAGCGGCCAGCGCCTCGCCCGCCGCCACCCGTCGCCGCTCCAGGACCCGAGCCAGCGCCCTGGGGTCGGCCCGCACCCACCGACCCCGCAAGCGGACCATCGGCCGCCGGGCCTCGGCCAGGGCGCGGAGCTCCTGTTCGGTGAGCTGCTCATCGCCGACCGTCGCCTCCCAGCGCAACTCGAGCAGGGTCTCCAACGAGAGGCCCGACGACGTGACCGCGGCGGGGGCGGTCGACACGACGGGCTTCAGCTCGACCGTCTCCATCAGCTCGGCCGGCCAGAGCACGTGGACGCCGGCGGCGGCGAGGTCCTCGACGACCGGGCCCATCAGCTCGTCCACGTCCTCGTCCTGCAGGCCCAGCCAGGTGGGCCGGGGCTGGTCGAGCAACCGGCCGATCGGCGGCCAGACCTTTGCGGCTCGGCGCAGGGCGAGCAGCAGACCGGCCTCGGCGTCCCCGAAGCGCTCGAGGACCACCTCCGGTGCCGACCACAGGTCGAAGGCGTCGATGACCAGGCTGGGGTCCCGCTGGCTCTGCAGCTGCAGGACGCCGGCGAAGCGACCCACCTCCTCGGTCGGCGGCTCGAGGCGCATGGCCACCATCGCCTCGTCCGGTCGGCCGCCCAGCGCCCGGAACCAGGGCTCGCTGGCGTGAAGGTCGGTGGCCGGCATGCGCGCGAAGGGGTCGTGCCCAGCCACTCGGGTGGCGTCGCGGCTCCGGGGAAGCAGGTCGGCGACGGCGTCGGAGAAGGCGGCCACGGCCCGGTCAGGGGAGGTCACCCGCAACGGACGCAGGCCGACCAGCCCGGCGTGGGCCTCGGGCGGTAGGGCCGCACCCAGCTGCTGACGCCGGACCAGGTCCTCCGGGTCGAGGGGACCCAGCCGCCAGGCGTCTGCTCCCGACGAGGTCAGGCCGGGCAGGAGCCGGCCCCGGGCGATCAACTCGACCGCGACGCGAGCCACCGCGGCCCACGCCCGCACCGACGGACGCACCGGCTGACTGGCGGGTAGGTCGACCAGAGCGTCGAGGGCCTCTCGCAACGGGACCAGCCGGACGGGCACGACGTGGCGCTGCAGGCGGGCCGGGCTGGGCCGGACCACGGCCAGCTCGGAGTCGGCGCCGGCGATGGGCTCCGGCCACGCCCACAGGGCCAGGGCGCCGTCCCGCGGCAGGGTCGCCGGGACGAAGGTGGCGTCAGCAGAGGGATCGGAGAACACGGGGGTGACGGACGGTATCCCCACCATGGGCAGCGGTCCCCGCCCTTCAGCTCGATGGCGGCCATCGGTAGGCTCGGCGCCGATGCAGACCCTGGTCGTCTGGTGACCGACCGCCGGCCGGGCTTCCGGTCGACGGCATGAGCGCCCGGTTCCACGTCGTCGGGGGTGGCATAACCGGCCTGTCCGCGGCCTGGGAGCTGTCCGCCAGCGAAGGCGTCCATGTCACCGTCCACGAGGCCTCCGACCGTTGGGGCGGCAAGGTCCACACCTCGCCGTTCGCCGGACACCCGGTGGACGAAGGGGCCGACGCCTTCCTGCTCCGGGTGCCCTGGGCCCTGGACCTCGCCCGTGAGCTGGGGCTGGAGCCCGAGATCGTGCACCCGGCGGAACGTCGGGCGTACATCTGGAGCCGGGGCGAACTGCGCCCGATGCCGGCCGAGCACGTCCTCGGTGTCCCGTTGGACCTCGACGATCTCGCCGCGACCGGACTGCTGGACGACACCGAGCTGGCGGAGACCCGGAACGCCATGGGCCGACCCGCCGGCCCCGTCACCGAGGATGACCTCACCGTGGCCGATCTCGTGACCCGGGCCGTGGGCCGACCCGCGCTGGACCGGGTCGTGGCCCCGCTCCTCGGGGGCATCAACGCCGGTCAGGTCGATGCCATGAGCGCGGCCGCCCTCGCCCCCCAGCTGCTGGCCGCCGCTCGGCAGCCCGAGGGCCTGCTCGCCGCCCTGCGGGCCCAGCGGGCCGCCGTTGACACCAGCGCCCCGATCTTCGGCGGCTTCGCCGGCGGCACCCAGCGACTGGTCGACCGGCTGGTCGAGGCCTTGGCCGAGCGAGGCGTCGAGCTGCGCCTGAAGGACAAGGTCCACTCGCTCGGCCACGTCGAGGAGGACGGGACCGTCCTCGCCCTTCCCGCCTTCGCCACCGCCGACCTGCTGGCCGACCCCAGCCCTGGCGCCGCCGGCCTCCTCAACACCATCGGCTACGCGTCGCCCGTCCTGGTCACCCTCGCCGTCCCCGCCGCGAGCATCGACCACGCCCTCGACGCCTCCGGCTACCTGGTCCCCCACACCGAGGGCCTGCTGTTGACGGCGTGCTCGTGGGCCTCCCGCAAGTGGAGCCACCTCGCCGCCGGCGACACCGTGATCCTCCGGGCATCGGCCGGCTCGGCCCACGACGACCGGGCTCAGCACCTGCCTGACCGCAAGCTGGTCAAGGCCCTTCGGGCCGACCTGCGCAGGACCATGGGCCTGACCGGGGACCCGACCGAGGTGCGCGTCAGCCGCTGGCCCCAGTCGCTGCCGCAGTACGCCGTCGGCCATCTGGCGATGGTCGCCGACCTGCGCCACACGCTGGCTGCAGAGCACCCCGGCCTGGCCCTGGCCGGGTCCGCCTACGAGGGCGTGGGCCTGCCCGCCTGCATCCACGACGGCCGCCTGGCCGCCCGTCGCCTCCTGGACACCCGCGGGTGACCCCAGGCACGAACCTGCGTCGCCCACACCACGGCTCTGTGGTGTGACGAGCGCACGTTCGGGTGGAGGGCGCCGAGGGGCGCTCGTCTGTCTCCTGGCCGGCGCGCTGCTGGCGCTGGCGATGCCGCCCTGGGGATGGTGGCCGCTGGCCTTCGTCGCGTTCGCGCTGTTCAGCCATCAGGTCGACGACCCGTCGCGTCGCCGGCGAGCCGGACGCGGCGCCCTGTTCGCCCTCGGCTGGTTCGTGCCCGCCATCTTCTGGATGCTCGACTTCACGCTGCCCGGGTACGGCATCGCCGTCGCTCTGTGGTGCGGCTTCTGGGCCCTGGCCGCCCTCCTCTGCCCACCGCGGCGCTGGCGGTGGGTGGGGCTCGTCGGCGCCGCCGTCCTGGCCGAGTACATCCGCTGGTCCTGGCCCTTCGGCGGCCAGCCCCTGGCGACCGTGGCCATGACCCAGGTCGACTCCCCGCTCGGGCCCACGGTCCGGCTCCTCGGGCCCCTGTTGCTGGTCGCCCTCGTGGTGACCGTCGGCGTGGCGCTGGACGCCCTGTTCTCGGGCTCCCGCCGCATCGGCGCCGGCGCCCTGGTCGGCGTGCTCGCCGTCGTCCTCCTCGCGGGGGTCGCGCCCGACGGCCACCCCACCGGGACGCTCGACGTCGCTCTGGTCCAGGGGGGCGGGCCCCAGCGCACGCGGGCCGCCGACACCGACCCCCGCGACGTCTTCGAACGCCATCTGGCCGCCAGCGGGGACGTGGACACGCCGGTCGACCTGGTCCTCTGGCCCGAGAACGTCATCAACGTGGAGGGCCCGGTCGAGACCCAGCGAGAGGGCGAAGAGCTGTCGGCCCTGGCCCGGGAGCTGGACGCACCCCTCGTGGTCGGCGCCGTCGAAGGGGACGGCGACAGGTTCCACAACGCCGCCCTCGTCATCGACGCCGACGGCAACTTCACCGACCGCTACGAGAAGGTCCGGCGGGTCCCGTTCGGCGAATACGTCCCGCTGCGGTCGTTCCTCCGCCCCTTCGCCGGCGACGCCCTGCCCGACCGGGACGCCGTCGAGGGCGACGGGGAGGCCACGGTCGAGACCGACGTGGGCACGATGGGGGTGGTCATCTCCTGGGAGGTGTTCTTCGCCAACCGGGCCCGGGACGCCATCCGCCACGGCGGTGAGGTCCTGCTCAACCCCACCAACGGGTCGTCCTACTGGCTGACCATCGTCCAGACCCAGCAGATCGCCTCGTCCCGGTTGCGGGCCATGGAAACGGGTCGTTGGGTCCTACAGGCCGCCCCTACCGGCCTGTCCGCCATCATCACGCCCGACGGCGACGTCATCGACCGCACCGCCGTCAGCGAGCGCGCCGTCATCCAGGGCACGATCGAGACCCGCGAGGGCCTGACCCTCTACACCCGCTGGGGCGACTGGCCCATGGTCCTCCTGGCGCTCGCGCTCGTCGGCGGAGCCGGGCTCGGCTACCGGCGGCGACGCCCCTCCCTCTCCCTCAGACCTCGAGCTGGATCGTCGTGGGGCCGTCGTTGACCAGCTCGACCTGCATGTCGGTGCGGAAGCGGCCGG
>DATDAH010000096.1:0-2736 GCA_036525535.1 Acidimicrobiales bacterium | reverse complement strand
TCGCGGGTGTTGCCGCTGTCCCGCAGGCCGCCGTAGGGCATGTGGTCGGCCCGCCAGGTCGGGACCTCGTTGATGAGGACGCCCCCGAAGTCCAGGGTGTCGGCGGCCTGCAGCGCCTTGCCCAGGTCCTTGGTGAACACGCCGGCCTGGAGGCCGTACCGGCTGTCGTTGGCCCGGGCCAGGGCGTCCCCGTAGTCGGTGTAGGTGGCGACGGCGACGACGGGGCCGAAGACCTCGAGGGCACAGACCTTCATGTCGTCGGTCACGCCGGTGAGCACGGTGGGGCGCAGGATCCCGTCGCCGGTGAGCTCGCCGCCCGCGGCCACCTTGGCGCCCCCGGCCTCCGCCTCCTCGATCCAGGCCTTGACCCGCTCGGTCTCGCCGGCGTCGATGAGGGCCGACACGTCGGTGCTGTCGTCGGCCGGGTCACCCACGACCAGGGCCTCGACCTCCTTGACGAGGGCGGTGGTGAACGCCTCGGCGATGTCCTCGTGGACATAGACCCGCTGGGTCGAGATGCAGGACTGGCCGGCGTGGCTGAACCCCGCCACCTTGATCTTGGCCGCCGCGCTCGCCCAGTCCCCGTCGGGCTCGATGACGACCGGGGCGTTGTTGCCCAGCTCCAGGCCGACCTTCTTGGTGGCGGCTCGGGCCCGGATGCCCCAGCCGACCGGGGGTGAGCCGGTGAAGGTGATCATGGCCACGTCGGGGTGCTCGACCAGGTGGTTGGCGGTGGACCCGGCGCAGGGGACGACGTTCAGCCACCCGGGAGGCAGCCCGCACTCGTCGATCAGCAGCTCGGCCAGCTTCAGGGCCGACAGCGGTGTGGCCGAGGCCGGCTTGAGCACGACGGGGCAGCCGGCGGCGATGGCCGGGGCCACCTTGTGGCACACGAGGTTGAGGGGGAAGTTGAACGGGGAGATCCCGGCGACGACGCCGATGGGCACCCGCTTGACCCAGCCCACCTTCCCCTCGCCGGCCGAGGAGGCGTCGAGCGGGATCAGCTCGCCCCCCAGCGTCCGGGCCACGGCGGCGGAGAAGCTCACGGTGTCGACGGCGCGGGCCGCCTCGACCCGAGCCGTCTTGATGGGCTTGGCCGCCTCGGCGGAGATGACGGTGGCGAACTCCTCCACCCGCTCGGCCAGGAGTCGGGCCGCGCGATCGAGCACGGCGGCCCGCTCGTGGGCCGGCAAGGGCCCGGCGCGGTGCCGTGCGGCGGCAATGGCGACCGCCTGGTCGAGGTGCTTCTCGGTGCCCTTGGCCACCGTGCCCACGATGGACCCGTCGAAGGGGGAGCGGACCTCGATGCTCTCGTCGGAGGCGACACGCTCGTCGCCGATGATCATCGGAATCTGGTCGGCCATCGGGATCCTCCGTGCGGCTCGTCCGGCTCGGCGTCACGGTAGCTGCGCCCGCCGACGGCCCCTGAGGGCGGGCTCAGAGGCGGATGGTCACCACGACGTCGAGGGCCTGGTCCAGGTCGGCCTCCTCGACGTCGTTGGCCATGACCTGGGCCCCCTGCACGTTGACCAGGTCGACATGGTCGGTCAGCGGATAGGGCCCGGCGTGCCAGGTGCCGAGGGCGAGGTTGACGCCCGCGCTCCCGTCGCAGAGGAAGGCCCGCAGCGTGTCGAGGTGGGCCGGGTCGGAGAAGTCGACCTCAGCGGGGCCCACCAGGACCACCGTGGGCTTCCCGTTCAGGGCGACCAGCGCCTGCGTGGCCCGGTGGTGCCGGTTGAGCCTCGTGAACTCGAGGGGTTGGTGGTCGTAGCTCAGGACGTCGAGGTGGAAGGTCTCGTCCTCCCGCAGCTCCAGCCGGACCTCGTCGGCCCCGATGACCTGGCCGAAGGGGGCGAACCCGGCCGAGGTGAGCGGCTCGGCCCGGACCACGTGCTCGCGCATCGCTCTAGTCTGACGCGGTCGAGCAGGGGGTGACGGGTGGACGTTCGGTCGATCGAAGGCGTGGCCCCGGTGGTGGAGCACAACGGCACGGTGCCGGTGTGGTGGCTGGTCTCGCCCCGCGAGATGCATGACATCACCGTCGGCGGTCACCTGGAGCTGGTGTCGGAGTTCGAGGTGGCGGGTGGCGGCCTGGTCGACCCCCACTCGCACCCCACCCACGAGTTCTATTACGTGACCTCCGGCCGGGGGCTCATGACGATCGCCGGCGAGGAGCGGGAGATCAGCCAGGGTGACCTCGTGCACATCCCACCCGATGCGGTGCACAGCCTGCGCCCGTTGAGCGACCACGCCCCGATCCACTGCTTCTGCTTCGCGGTGGGCGTGAAGGACGCCGCCGAGGTCGACTACACCTCACACTGACGGGTCGACCCGCCGGATCGCCGTCGGGTCGAGGCCGAGCAGCTCGACGGTCGTCTCGCCCGACTGGAGCCGGCGGAAGAGGTCCTGTTCCCGGTCGGACCGGTGACGGGCTGCGGCCACCACCTCGTCGAACTGCCCAGCGGGGATGACCACGACACCGTCCGCGTCCCCGACGACGGTGTCGCCGGTGTGCACCGTCACGTCGCCGACGGTGACGGGCCCGCCCACCTCGCCCGGCTGGTCCTTGCTCGCCCCCCGTAGGGCGATTCGGTCACTGAAGGCGCCGAAGCCGTGGGCCGACAGGGCGGCGACGTCGCGGATGCCACCGTCGATGACGAGCCCGGTGATGCCCGTGGTCTCGGCGGCCGTGGTCAGGATCTCGCCCCAATAGCCCCGCTCTGGCTCGGCCGAAGC
>DATDAH010000095.1:0-2857 GCA_036525535.1 Acidimicrobiales bacterium | reverse complement strand
CGGGGAGGCCGGCACCGGCTCGGTCCCCTCGGTTGGGCCCGTGGAGGCCGGCGACTTCTGGTGGTGCTGAGGTGACTCGTGCCGGGGACCGAGAGGGCCGAGCGGCCCGAGGGGTCCGAGCACCCCGGCGGCGTACGCGCCTCCGGTGGTGACCACGGCGATGCCGGCGGTGGCCAGCAGCAGCCGCCCCGAGCCGAACCGGTGGGCGCGCTTGACCGGCCTCGGCGAGTACCGCGCGGCCAGGGCCAGGCGCGCCACGAAGGCGTCGTCCGGGTCGAGGTCGGGGGGCTCGACCCGCAGCGAGCGGGTGCCGGTCAACGATTCCTCCGGTGGTGAGGGGGGCAGGTCGAGCATGCCAGGTGAGCGTGTCGTGCGTGGCGGTTGCGCTCACTCCGGCCGGGGGAAACATGACGGCCCCGGTCCTGACGGGGGTCAGGGCCGAGGCCACCACTCATACCTGTCAGGGCGGGGGTGTGGCGTTACGCCCCCCGACGGTACGTGCTCGCCGGCGAGGCCAGCCGGCCCAGGGCACCGTGATCAGCGCCCAGCCGACGAGCACGATGACGACCTCCGCCAGCACGTACCAGGGCCACGGGCCGAGGTAGTCCAGCACGGTCCCGTCGGACGGCTTGCCGTTGAAGTAGCCGTAGTTGGAGTCGAGCAGCGGGTTGAGGCACATCACCACGGCCACCCAGGCGAACGTCGCCGCCACTGCCTGGCGGTACCCCCGCCAGTCCGGCCCCTGCCGCAGGGTCAGCGTGGCGTAGACGGCTCCCCACACCAGCAGCACGTGCTTGCCCCAGAAGGCGAAGAAGTTGGGGTCCGGGAAGGCGTCGTCGAGCGTCGGCTGCACCATCGCCTGGAGCGACAGGGTCAGTCCCCAGTAGTACGTGAGCGCCAGGGCGAACCGGTGCTGCGTGAGCAGCGCCCACGCGACCACGATCCAGGCGAAGTCGCAGACCTGCAGCGGGAGTGAGGCCTTCGCGTCGAACGGCACGAGCTCGGTGAGAGTGCCCGCCAGGCCGAACCCGATGTTGCCGACCGCAAGCGCGACCGCGACGGTCCGCTCGGCCGGCCGGCCCCGCACCACCGGGCCGATGGCGAGGAGGACGACGACTCCGGCCACGAACACGCCGAGGACGACGAGGTGGGAGGTGGAGTACGCCTCGAACATTGCTCAGAGAGCGGTGCGCGCGCGGACGACGTACGCCGCCATCGAGCCCTCGACGGGACCCTCGCCGACCATCCGGGTGGTCACCTCCGCGACCTTCGGGACGATCTCGGCGAGGTCGCCGCGCTCCTGCAGCTGGAACCGCAGCGGCGTGCCGAGGCAGAAGCCCTCGGCCAGCTGAGCGGCCGAGGGTGACTTCCCGACCAGCTCGATGCGCTCCAGCTCCTCGACCGTGAGGCCCCCGGCCTGGACGTCGGCCCGGATCCGCGTCGGGTCGGCGTACCCGTGCGGGATCCGCGCCCCGAAGTCCGGCGGGTTGTCGGGGAGGACCTCGGCCAGCGCGGCGTACACGGCCGCCGGCAGCTCCGAGGTGTCCAGGGTGTCCCACACGTTGAAGAGGAACGACCCGTGCGGCTCCAGCACCCGACGGACCTCCCGGTAGGCGCCGATCCGGTTCGGGAAGAACATCACGCCGAACTGGCAGACCACGAGGTCGAAGACGTCGTCGTCGAGGTCGAGGGCCTGGGCATCGGCGACCCGCCACGTCGGACCGGGGACCCGGGTGGAGGCGTAGTCGACCATCGGCGGGTTGAGGTCGGTCGCGGTGATCTCGGCGTCGGGCAGCGCCTCCACGAGCCCGGCGGTGACGATGCCCGTGCCGGCGGCGATCTCCAGCACCCGGCTGGGGTTCAGGTCGGCGGCCCGGAGGGCGAGCTCGGCGCCGAACGGCGCGAACACGGCGAGCCCCAGGCACCGGTCGTAGACCTCGGGCATCGACTCGAGCCAGCTGGTGTCTGCCGTCATGCCCGTCAGTCTGGCGCACGCCCGTGCGCCGTAGCATCCGGACCGTGAACGACTTCCCGTACGCCGACCGGTACGCCGTCAACAGGACGCTCCCCGCGAGCGGGCGGCCGCGTGCCGACGTGCTGGCCGAGATGCAGGCGATGGCCACCGAGGAGGACGCCTTCTGGGAGACCGGCAAGGTCTCCGGGACGATGTACTGCGGCGACCACGAGCACTACGACTTCCTCGGCCAGGCGTTCGGCATGTTCGCCCACGTCAACGCCCTCCAGCGCGACATGTGCCCGAGCCAGACCAAGTTCGAGGGCGAGGTCATCGCGATGGCCCTCGACCTGATGCACGGCGAGGCGGTGACCGACGGCCCCGGCGATGACCAGCCGGCCGGCCTGGTGACCACGGGCGGGACCGGCTCGATCCTGCACGCCCTCGTCGCCTACCGCGAGCACGCCCGTGAGACCCGGGGCGTCACCCGGCCCAACTTCGTGAAGCCCGAGACCGGCCACGCGGCCTTCGACAAGGGCTGTCACCTGTTCGGGATCGAGCTCCGCGTCGCGCCGGTCGACCCGAAGACCACGCTGGCCGACGTCGACGCGATGGCGGAGCTGATCGACGACCAGACGATCGCGATCATGGGCTCGGCGGGCAACTACGCCTACGGCACGGTCGACCCGATCGCCGAGCTCGCGGCCCTCGCGTCCTCGCGCGGGGTGGGCATGCATGTGGACGGCTGCCTCGGCGGCTTCATCCTGCCGTTCGGCCAGGAGCTCGGGTACGACATCCCGGCGTTCGACTTCCGGGTGCCTGGGGTGACCTCGATCTCGGCCGACACCCACAAGTACGGCTACGCCTTCAAGGGCAGCTCCACGCTGCTGTTCCGCGACAAGG
>DATDAH010000094.1:0-19673 GCA_036525535.1 Acidimicrobiales bacterium | reverse complement strand
CTCCTCCCGGGGGACGAGGTCGTTCGGGAGCGGCGCGATGACGTGCTCGGTCCCGATCGGGACATCGGGATCAGCTTCAATCGCGGTGACGAGCACGACCTCGCTGCGCTCGTAGCACGCGGCCCCGGTGCAGTCGGCGCGTACTCGCTGGTAGGCGATCTGATCGCCGCGCGGCGACCACACGACACCGATGCCGGCGTCCGCCACGTAGTCGTCGGTGGTGAGCGGGCGCTGGTTCGTGCCGTCGGCTTCGATCAGGGTGATCCCCGACTTCGTGTTCGCGGTCCCGGGGACGGCCTGGGTGAAGGCGATCGTCGTGCCGTCGGGCGACCAGGTGAGCTCTGCCGCCTCGACGTCCTCGATGGTGCGGATCTCGTCCGTGCTGACCGTGTAGATGTCGATCGGGGCGTTGTCGCCCACGAAGCTGCCGTCGACACGGCCGGTGATGGCGAGCTCGTCGGTCCCGGGCCGCCACTCGAGGTCCTTCGGGGCGTAGCCAGGGAGCCGGCGCACCTCCGCGGTCTCGGTGTCGACGACCCAGACGGCGCCGCGGCCGCCCAGTGCGGCCCAGCGGCCGTCGGGCGCCCAGATCGCGCACGGAATGCCGTAGAGGTCGTCGAGCGGGATCGTCCTCAGCGGCGTGGTCCTGCCATCCGCCGCCACGGTGGCCACCTCCAGCGCGTAATCCCCTCCGCCGACGCTTCCCTGCCCATACATCAGCCGCTCGCCGTCGGGCGAGAACGCCGGGCACACGCCCGCGCCCTGCTGGTTGACCACACGATCGGCTTCGCCTTCCCGCATGAGCCAGATGTCTCCAAAGGACTGCGCCACCCAGCCATTGGCCGACACCGTCGTGGGCAGCTCGAGGGAGACGGGTTCGTCGCGGCGGACGATCACGCCGATGGCCGCCACGAGCACGACCGCAGCGGCTGCGCCGAGCACGGCCCGACTCAACCAGCGTCCACGCTCGGGCCGCGCCGCCGGCGGCCGCGGGTAGAGGTCGAGCGCGGCGCCGTCCTCGATCGCAGGCGCGTCGCCGTTCGTGCCGCTGAGGACGGCCTCGAGTCGCTGCTCGAGGCCGTCGACGAACGCCGGGTCGGGCTCGTGACGCTGGTGCAGACCACGGAGGTCGAGTTCGGCGCTCATCAAGCTGACTCCTGGTACACGAGACGGAAGGCGGTCCGGGCGCGCGTCAGCACCTGCTCGGTGGCTTCGAGCGTGCGCCCGAGGTGCGCGGCGACCTCGGCGACGGACAGATCGTCGACGTGTCGCAGTACGAGCGCCGCCCGGTAGGTCGGGTTGAGCTCTGCCAGCGCAGCCGTCGCCGCCCCGACGTCGACGGTCGCACCGGGCCCGTCGTGGCGAGACTCCGCGGCGTAGACGATCGCCAGCTTGCGTTCCTCCCGTGAGCGGGCGCGCCAGTGATCGACGAGCTTGTTCCGCGCAACGGCGATGAGCCACGCCGTGTCGACCTCGTCCCCTGCGGCGAACCGCCGGGCGCCGGCGATGAAGACCTCCTGCGTGAGGTCTTCAGCCGTCGACCGGTCGCCCACCCGGCTGGCGTAGTAGGAGTAGACGTCGCGGACCGAGCGCCGATACAGCGCGATGAAGTCCCGTGAGTGCGTACCCGGGGTGGTGCTCACGTTCACAGCGGCCATCGCCCGTTCATCGTCCAACGATCACACTTTCCGCCGGTCGCCCCGGACCTTTGCCGCAGAAATCGGTGCGACGTCGTCGACCCGCTCCGTTCTCGAACCACATCCAGACCTCGAAACAGTGGTCAGCCGGTGGTCACTGGCGGTCAGTGCGGACCAGAACCTGACCAGGGGAAACGCCGGGATCCCGGGGGTCTGTCCATCCGTCGGGTGCCTTCCCACGGCTGAGCTCCCGTTTGACCTGTCCAGGATGGTCGCTTACGGTCCGTCGTGCTGGATATGGCATGACGTGCCACAGCGTCGACGAGCAAGGGGGACGGTCGTGGTCCGACGCCTGGTGACGACTGCAGTGAGCGCACTGCTCGTGTGCGCCTTGTTGAGCCCGTCGGCGCAGGCCGGTGCTGCGCGGCCAACGGTGACGGAACCGCCCCCGGGGACGACGCTGCTGCCGGGCGACACGGCCTTCGACCTGGCGTCGGTCGGCTACGAGCGGTCGGAGTGGTTCCTGGACGGGACGGCGAACGCGTACTCCTCGGCGGTGCCGCTCGCCTCCGACGGCGAGTGGACGGTGACCTCGTCGCTGCCGCGGACCTACAAGACACGCATCATCGTGAACCGGCCGGCCGATCCGAGCCGGTTCAACGGCACCGTGGTCGTCGAGTGGCTCAACGTCAGCGGCCTGGTCGACGCCGCGCCCGCATGGCTGCAGACGCACGTCGAGCTGATCCGCCGTGGCTATGCGTGGGTGGGCGTCTCGGCGCAGGCGGTGGGCGTGAACCAGCTGAAGTGCCCGGCGCTGGCGCCGCCGTTCTGCCCGGCGGCCGGCGACCCCGCTCGCTACGGGTCGCTCAGCCATCCTGGCGACAGCTACTCCTACGACATGTTCTCGCAGGCGGGGCAGGCGGTCCTCGACGACCCGGACGTGCTCGGGGGGCTGGTGCCGGAGCGCCTGATCGGGTTCGGTGAGTCGCAGTCGGCCGGCCGCCTGGTCACCTACATCGACGCGGTGCACCCGCTCGTCGACGTGTACGACGGGTTCTTCGTGTACAGCCGCGGGGCTTCGGGAGCCGCGCTCTCGCAGGGTCTCGGCCTCCCGAACGCGTCGCCGGTGGCGCCGACGCGCATCCGCGCCGACCTCGACGTGCCGGTGCTCGTCTTCCAGACGGAGACCGACGCCGGCGGCCTGCAGGCCCGGCAGCCCGACAGCGACCGCTACCGCCTCTGGGAGGTCGCGGGCACGGCGCACTTCGACCAGTACGGCCTCTCCACCGGCCGCACCGACGTCGGCGAGCAGGAGTCCGTCGAGGAGTGGTTCGACTTCATGCAGCACCCGACGAACCAGCCCAACCCGACCTTCACGTGCAACTCGCCGATCAACACCGGCCCGGCGACCTTCGTGCTGCGGGCGGCGATGGCGCACCTGAACCGCTGGATCACGGACGGGACCCTGCCACCGGTCGCGCCCCGACTCGACACCAGTGACAGCCCGTACGCGCTCGATCCGGTCACCGGCATCGCGCTGGGTGGCGTCCGCACCCCTGCAGTGGACGTTCCCGTCGCCAAGCTCAGCGGCTTCGGCCAGAGCGGCCAGCAGTTCTGCGTGCTGTTCGGCACCACGACGCCCTACACCACCGCCCAGCTCGACGCGCTCTACCACGACCATGGCGGGTTCGTCTCACGCTGGAACCGGGCGACCCAGGACGCGCTGCAGGGCGGCTTCATCGTCGCGGAGGACGCGCAGCACCTACGGCAGGTCGCGGCCCAGTCCGACGTCCCCTGATCGAAGTGGGGACCGCCTGACCGCTGTCCGAGCGCCTCTGAGGTCGCAGGGGTGGGCGCAGGCCGCCTGCCTCACCGCTCCGCTTCGAACAGCCTCCACTCGTCCGGAAGCCCCTTCAAGGGATGGACGCCTCGGTCCGTGAACGTGATGCCCGAGCCGGCGAGCAAGTCCTTCACCGTGCTCGACACGACCACCTCGCCCGGACCCGCGAACGCCGAGACACGGGCACCGATGTGGACGGCCATGCCGGCGACCTTGCCGCCGACGAGCTCGCACTCGCCGGTGTGGAGCCCGGCCCGGATGGTGATGCCCAAGTCGGCGACCGCGTCGACGGTCGCCAGCGCGCAGCGAACGGCGCGACCGGGCCCGTCGAAGGTGGCGAAGAAGCCGTCGCCTGCGGTGTCGACCTCCACGCCGTCGAACCGGACCAGCTGGTTGCGCACTGTGGCGTGGTGTCGCTCGAGCAGGTCTCGCCAGCCCCGATCGCCGAGCCGCACGGCCAGCTCGGTCGAGCCCACCATGTCGGTGAACAAGACCGTGGTGAGCACTCGATGGGATTCCGGGCCGTGCCGAGCGCCCGTCAGGAACTCCTCGATCTCGTCGAGCACGGCGTCGGCGTCACCGGCGTAGAAGAGGTGGTCGTTGCCGGGGAGCTCCACGAATCGCGCGCCGGCGATGTGCTCGGCCAGGAAGCGACCGTGCCCGGCGGCGATCCATCGATCACCGGTCCTGTGAATCACGAGCGTGGGCACCTGGACCGACGGAAGGATGTCGATGGTGTCGATCTCCCACGCCGTCTGGAACAGCGCGAGCACGGCAGCGGGCGAGTAGCTCAGACGTTCGCTGCGGGCCCACCACCGTCGCCACCCGTCGTCGCGGGCGAGGCTCGGGGCCACGGCCGCGAGCGTGGACCCGTCTCCCCAGCGGCTTCGCAGGAGCTCCACCCACCGGTCGTACTGCTCAGCAGGCAGTCCGCACGGATACTCCGGCGACCACGCCATCCGGGCGAAGGCGCCGTACAGGACGAGGGCGGAGGTGCGCTGGGGATGGGTGGCGGCGTACAGGAGGCTCATGGGGCCGCCATCGCTCGAGGCGACCAGGGCAACGGGGTCACAGCCGACGGCGTCCATGACCGCCTGCATGTCGGCGATGCGATCCTCCAGCGTCAGTCGGTGGTCGGTCGGCAGCGGGTCAGAGACGCCCGTGCCGCGATGATCGAACAAGATGAGCCGGGAGAAGGTCCCGAGCCGCTCGAGGGCACGCACGATCAACGGCTGATCCCACATGGTCTCGAGGCCCACCCCCTCGTGGGAGACGAGCACGACGTCCGCCGGGCCATCACCGACGATCTGGTAGGCGATGTTGGCGTCTCGACCGGTCGCGTAGAACGTCTCAGGCGCGGAATTCATCGCGGCCCTTCTCCGACCTCGGGGAAAGCCTGTCCGCAGGCTAGGGCGTGGCGAGATCGGCAGAAGCTCGACACCCCACGCGCCCCGACGACGCGGTGCTGACCTGGTCGTCGCGGAGGCCCGAGGACGCAACACCACCGATCATGGGACGATCGGGCGAGGTGGCACGCAGAGGAGAGCGCCCGTGAAGCTTCACGACTTCCCCCGGTATCCGTTGACGTTCGGGCCGAGCCCGGTTCACCCGCTCGATCGACTCACCAAGCACCTCGGCGGAGCCACGGTCTGGGCCAAGCGTGAGGACTGCAACTCGGGACTCGCCTTCGGAGGCAACAAGACCCGCAAGCTCGAGTACCTCGTCCCCGACGCCTTCGCCAAGGGAGCCGACACCCTGGTGTCGATCGGGGGCATCCAGTCCAACCACACCCGGCAGGTCGCGGCCGTGGCGGCCAAGCTCGGCCTCAAGTGCCGCCTGGTGCAGGAGAAGTGGGTGGACTGGGATGACCCCGTGAACGACAGGGTGGGCAACATCCTGCTGTCACGCATCATGGGCGCCGACGTGCACCTCGACCCGGCCGGCTTCGACATCGGGATCCGTGGCTCATGGGAAGAGGCCATGCGTGAGGTCGAGGAAGCCGGTGGCACGCCGTACGGCATCCCTGCCGGTGCGTCCGAGCACCCACTGGGGGGACTCGGCTTCGCCAATTGGGCCTTCGAGGTCGCGGAGCAGGAGCGACAGCTCGGTGTCTTCTTCGACACGATCATCGTCTGCACGGTGACCGGCTCCACCCACGCCGGCATGATCGCCGGCTTCGCGGCCCTGCACGAGGGGCCCCAGGGTCGCCCCCGAAGAGTCCTCGGTGTCGACGCGTCGGCGACGATCGAGAAGACCCGCGACCAGGTGGCTCGGATCGCCCGCAACACCGGCGAGCTCATCGAGCTCGGCAGGGAGGTGACTGACGACGAGATCACCATCCTCGAGGGCTGGGCAGGGGACCTCTACGGCATCCCGGTCGAGTCGACGATCGAAGCGATCAGGTTGAGCGGCTCGCTCGAGGGCATGATCATCGACCCCGTCTACGAGGGCAAGTCCATGGCTGGACTGATCGATCTGGTCACGTCGCGCGAGATCCCGGAGGACTCCACGGTCCTCTACGCCCACCTGGGTGGTCAGCCGGCACTCAACGCCTACGCCGGCATCTTCGACTAGTCAATCGGAGGGCGGGCGGGGACCGGGGACGTCCAGTGGCTCCTGGTAGACGAGGGCGGTGCCGTCGAGGACCGTGGTGCCGTCCTGGTTCGTGATCGTGGTGCGCAGGGTGCAGATGGGTTTGTCCTCTCGCACGTCGAGGACCTCCGCCTCGGCGGTGATCTCGTCGCCGGGCCGTACAGGCGCCCGGAAGTTCCAGTCCACGTGGAGGAACACGCTGCCCGGGCCGGGTAGGTCCTCGGCCACAAGGGCGTTGAGGAGCCCGGACGTCACGCCGCCCTGCACGATGATCCCGCCGAATCGGCTCGCCGCCGCGAGTTGTTCGTCGTAGTGCAGGGGGTTGCGATCGCCGGTCATCTCGGTGAACCGCTCGATGTCCTGGGCGGTCACACTCCGTGTCCGGTGGGCCACTTGTCCGACGTCCATGGTGAGCCAGGGTGGCACAGCCGCGCTGCCCGCGAATGTCGGCCCCGATGAGCGAGGTGCCGCCCGCCAACGGATTCCTTGGCGCCGATCACCGGGTCACGATCTCCTCGTCGATCAACTGCTGCAGACGATCGAGCGTCTCGGTCCAACCTTGCGTGTGCAGCGCTCGGCGCGCCTCGGTGGCGAATGGCCCCTGCTCGACGACCAGCCGCGTCCTCTCCTCGCCCAGGTCCTCGAGTGAGAACGTGACGACGGTCTCCTGGTCGTCAGGGTCGGGATCCTCCCATGCGAACGCGTAGGCCAGCCGGGCCGGCGGCTCGACCTCGCGGAACTCGCCGGTGAGGAAGAAGGGATCGCCGTCGGGCGGCTGCATCTCGATCCTGTACCTGCCCCCGACACGCAGGTCGACCTCGATGCTCGGCACGCTGAACCCATTGGGGCCCCACCATCGGCGCCACCGGTCGGAGTCGCTGTGCATGCGGAACACCAGAGATCGTGGCGCGGGCAGGTCACGTTCGAGGCGCAGAGCCAGCTCGACGCCAGCCGTCATCATCGCCGTCTCCTCGCTGCGGAGCTGCCGATCGGTCGGTCGACGGCAAGGCTGCCATATACGACGCCGGGGCCGGACCTGTCGTTGCTCTCCCCGGTGCGGTGCTCCGCGCTTCGAGGGGCATAGACGGCCGGCCGCGGCGACCGGCGTGGGCTCGCCGCTCACTGCTGTCGCAGGGCGTAGAGCTGCCATTCGCCGGGGACGCCCGTGAGCACGTGCATCCCGTGATCGTCGAATTCGAGGTCGGAGCCGGTGACGACGTCGACGACGGTCCGAGAAACCAAGACCTCTCCGGCCTCGGCAAGGCCGTCGACTCGGGAGGCGATGTTGACCGCGATGCCGCTGATGTCGCCGTCGCGGAGCTCGATCTCACCGGTGTGGATCCCAGCCCGCACCTCTACGCCGTGCACGAGAAGCGCCTGGCGCAGCGCAGACGCGGCATGTACCGCGTTCCTCGGTTGATCGAACGTGGCCATCACCCCGTCGCCGGTGGTCTTCACCACATGGCCGCCGAACCGCTCGATCTGCCGCCGCGTCTCCCGATCGTGGGCATCGAGGAGGTTCCGCCAGCGATGATCCCCGAGCATCGCGGCCAGCTCCGTCGATGCCACGATGTCGGTGAAGAGGATCGTGCTGAGGACGCGATCGGGATCGTGGCTGCCTCGCGCCCCGGTCACGAACTCCTCGATCTCGTCGAGCACGGCATCGGCATCACCGACGAAGGGCAGATGATCCGCACCGGCGAGCTCGACGTACTTCGCTCCGCCGATGTGTTCCGCCAGATACCGACCATGGCCGACGGGCACCAGCCGGTTCTCTCGTCGGTGCACGATCAGCGTCCGGGCAGTCAAATGGGGGAGCACCGGGCGGAGATCGACATCCTTGAGCATCAGGATCTGGGCGCGGGCGATCGCGGGCCCGGCGCCCTGTTGGCCGGCGCGCTTCCACCACGAGCGAAACGCCCGGTCGGCGGTCATGCTCGGAGCCAGCAAGGCGATGTCGTCGATGCCTTGATCGTCCCGATCGGGGTTCTGCACGTCTTCCTGGAACTTCACGAGCAGGTCGGCCGGGACACCCCACGGATAGTCCGGCGCGCGGGTCATGCGAGCCATGCTGTTGACGAGGACGAGTGCGGCCGTGCGTTCAGGGTGCGTCGCGGCGAACGCCAGGGCGACCAAGCCGCCCATTGTGCTCCCGAGCACCACCGCGCTGGATGAGTCCGCTGCGTCCATGACTGCTTCGGCATCGCTCACGAAATCCTCGAGGGTGGGCGGCGTAGACGGATCGACGGCGTCGGAGAGCCCGATGCCGCGCCGGTCGTAACGGATGAGACGGGTGAACGAGGCGAGACGGGCCTCGAATCGGCTCCAGTGAGGCTGATCTTCGATCGATGCGATCGAGAGGGTCATCCCGAAGTTGACCTCGAGGAGGTCGACAGGTCCATCACCCTCGACCTGATAAGCGATGTGCGGGCCGTCCGTCTTGGCGTATCTCAGCTCGGACATAGGAGCTACTTCCTACAGTGTGCCCCGCAGGGTGCTCCCAGGGTCACTCGTGGGTCAGGCCGCGACCTCATTCGGTTTCCTTCTGGTCGTGCATGCTCTAGGAAGAGACAACGTCATCTGAGCGGCAGGAGGTCGTGATATGGCCATGGACACGTTCTTCGCCTACATCGGGGTGTACGCCGATGTGGATGACGCCATTGGCGACTACGAGGCGGTCAAGACCCTTCACGTGGAGACCGGTCTCATCGACGCCTACGACGCCGCGGTCGTGGAGCGTCGGGATGACGGCAAGGTCAAGATCGTCAAGAAGCACGAGACGCCGACGCGTGTCGGTGGCGTGGCGGGCGGTGGCATCGGCCTGGCGACCGGCCTGGTCGTCGCGCTCTTCCCAGCGGCCGCTATCGGAGGCGGCCTGCTGGCGGCGGCAACCGGGGGCGGCGCTGTGCTCGGTGCCGTGGCGGGCCACGCCTCGGCCGGGATGAGCCGCAAGGATCTCAAGGAGGCCGGTGAGGCGCTGGACGCGGGAACCGCCGGTCTGGTCGTGGTGGCCGTGTCCGACATGGAGGCCAAGATCGAGCGGGCCATGGCCAAGGCCGAGAAGATCGAGGCCAAGCAGCTCGAGGCTGACACCGAGGCCATCGAGAAGGATGCACAGGAGACCTGACCCGTCGGACAACAGGCTGAGCGGGCCGCGCTGGTCCGGCATGCCGTTCGGAACGCGACCTCGTCCGCCACGCCGCCCTCGCCGGATCTGACCTGAGGGCGCCGGGCCGGCGCGGTCCCAGCCATGGTGGTCGGCGCTGCCCCGGCAGGCGGATCGCTGGGCTGGGTGCTAGGTCACGGTCTTCCTCGCTGCGACCGAGGCCGTCACCGTCGAGCACCGTGTAACCCGACGATGGTGTCCTGTGCTGGACTGACGCCGTGCATCAACCCGGCGACGCCGACGACCAGTCGGAGGAGGGTCGGGCCGCGGCCCCCGTGAGCACGCGCGGTCTGTATGGCGACATCCTTCGCGTGCCGGATGCGCGAGCGCTGATCGGCGCCAGTGCCGCCTCGCAGCTGGGCGACTGGCTCTACAACGCCGTGCTGCTGGGCTACGTCTACGAGGCCACCGGTTCGGCGGCCTGGGTCGGCGCGGCCACGATCTGCCGGCTGTTGCCGTTTGTCCTGCTCGGACCCGTCGGCGGCGTGATCGCCGACCGCTATGACCGGCGCTCGGTGCTGCTCGCCGGCGACCTGCTGCGGTGCCTACTGATGCTCGGCCTCGCCGCCGTCGTGGCCGGCGACGGGCCGGTTCTGCTGGTCATCGGGTTGACGGCGCTGGCCTCCGCCGCGGGCAGTGCGGAACGGCCCGCCGCACTGGCCCTGCTGCCGAGGCTCGTCGGCGAGTCACGGTTCGGGCCGGCCAACGCCCTGCTGCACACGGTGCAGGACCTCGGTGTGGTGTTCGGACCGGCGATCGGCGCGGTCCTGCTCGTCGTTGCGCCCGACTACGTCGCCTTCATCGTCAACGCGGGCACCTTCGCCGTGTCCGCCGCCCTGATCTCGACCCTTCGCCGCCGCCCGCACGCGGTACCAGCGGAGGCGGGCGAGCGGGCCGGGGCGCAGTTCCGCCACGGGCTGCGGACCGCCCGCCGGACCCCCTTCGTCGTGCCCCTCCTGCTGGTCGTCGGCATGGTCGAGTTCACCTATGGGGCGCAGACGGTGCAACTCGTGCTGTACGCCGGACGGGAGCTGGGCTTCGGCGCCGAGGGGTACGGGTACCTGCTCGCCGCGGCCGGTGTGGGCGGGCTGGCCAGTGCGCTGATCAACGGCCGGCTCGCCGCGAGCACGCGGGTGTCGAGCATCGTGATCCTCACCGGCGCGCTGTTCTGCGCGACGCAGTTCGTCTACGCGGCGTCCGGTTCCCTCGCCGTTGCCCTCGTCGCGACGCTGCTCGGCGGTGTGGGTTTCGTGGCGTGTGAGGTGGTCGCCGAGACGGCGCTCGCCCGCGTCGTGCCGGGGGACGTCCTCGGTCGCGTGATGGGGGTGGTCGACGCGGTCGCGGTCGGAACGATGGTCTGCGGTGCCGCACTCGCGCCGGTGGTCATTTCGTGGACGTCGCTCACCGCCAGCCTGATCGTCCTCGGCGTGGCGGCGATCCTGGTCATCCTCCTGTGCATCCCCGCCCTGCGCGGGCTCGATGCGCTGAGCCGCGAGCGGGCGCGATCGCTGGCTTCGCGCGTGGAGGTCCTCAGACGGCTGCCGGTCGTCGCCGGCTCGCCCCTCGCCCTGCTCGAGCAGCTCGCCTCCGCGTCCCAGCTCATTCCGTTGCCGCCCGGGGTCGACATCGTCGTGCAGGGCGCGCCGGCGCACGCGTTCTACGCCGTCATCGACGGAGGTGTGGTGGTCCACCGCGACGACGAGGTGGTCGCGCACCTCGGCCCGGGTGACCACTTCGGCGAGCGAGGGCTGTTGGACCAGGCGCCGCGCAACGCCAGCGTGACGACTGAGGAGCAGAGCACCCTGCTCCGTCTGGAGGGCGACGTCCTGCTCGACGCGCTGCAGTCTTCGCCGACGATGCTGTCCGCACTCGATCGCTCGTACGGCCACGGACGGGGTGGCGCGTTGCGGGAGGCCCCAAGCCTCGTGGACGATCCGGCGTGGGTGCAGCCATGAGCGCGGACGGGGCGACGGTCGCGGTGGTCGGAGCCGGCTACGAGGGCAAGCGCCGCGCCTACACCAGGATGACGGAGCTCGGGGCGGCCGTCGTGCTCCTCGACGAACCCGGTCACTGGTCCGAGTCGCTCGTGTCCGAGGGGGTCGTGCAGGCGTGGCTGCCCGCCCCCGTCTCCGGCGACGTCGACCGGGACGCGCGCACGGCCCTCGACGCCCTGGAGCGGGCGGACGTCCGGCCCGACGGCGTGCTGACGTTCTGGGAGGACAGCGTGTGCGTCGCCGCACGGGTTGCCGCCGCGCTCGGACTGCCCACGAACCCGCCGGATGCGGTGGACGTGGCCCGCAGCAAGGTCCGGACCCGCGAGCTGTCGGCGGAGCTCGGATTGCCGACGCCGAGGGCGCGTCGCGTCCGATCGCTCGACGAGCTCTTCGCCGCGGCCGCCCAAGTGGGGTTCCCCGCCGTCGTGAAACCCGAGTTCGGGGCGGCGGCGATGGGCTGCGTGCGCGTGGACGACTTCGAGTCCCTGCCGAAGATCTATTCGCTCGTGCGCAGCGTCGTCGGCCCCGAGAGCGACGGGATCTTCCGAACCGGGAACGACCTCCTCCTCGAGGAGTACCTCGACGGCGTGGAGTTCGACGTCGACCTGGTCATGGAGGACGGAGCCTGCCTCTTCTCCAGCGTGTCGCAGAACTGGCCCACGGCAGAGCCATCGTTCCAGGAGACCGGGTTGCACTGCCCGCCCGATCACGATCGCAAGCAGGTTCGTCGGCTCGTCGACCTCGTCGTGCGGACCGTCCAAGACTTCGGGCTGCACCGCGGGGTCCTGCACGTGGAGGGCAAGTGCACCAGTCGGGGCCCGCGCATCGTCGAGGTCAACGCCCGCTTGGGCGGAGGACGGATCTGGAACTACGTCGAAGCGGTGTGGGAGGTCGATCTGGTGGAGACGCAGCTGCGCGCTTGCCTCGACCTGCCCCTCGAGGTCAGGCCGAGCCGGCGACCGCAGCGCGCGGTCGTCGACGCCTTTGTCCACGCCCCGGCGACCGGCCGCCTCGTGGCACTGCCGTTCGCGGAGCTCCCGACCGACGACCGCGCCTTCCTCGAACTCGAGGTGGACGTGGATGTCGGGGCGGAGGTGCACGGACCAGAAGACGTCTTCGCGACGGTCCTGGCCGAGGTGTCGGTCATCGGCAAGGACCTCCGCCACGCGCGAGCGTTGGCCGCCGCAGTGCTCCGTGACCCTCCCCTCGTCGATCCGAGCCCCTCGGGCAAGGCGGCTCTCCCGCATCCGACCGGGCCCGACAAGTGAGCAACTGGCCACCCTCGCCGGGCCTCCTACTGGATCGAAGAGGCCGGTCAGGAGGACCTCGAGGTGTTCCCGCTGGCAGTGAGCGAGCCGGTGCGACGACGCGCCTGGTGCTCGCCGTCCTGAGCGTCGTGGTGCTTATCATCGGCGCACAGGACGGCTGAGGGGGTGACGGTGGCCCGGCGAGCACTGGCGGTCGGCGCCGTGTTCCTGGCCCTGGCTGCCTGCGGCGACACCGACGACGACGGCGACCTCGAAGCCGATCCGGTCGCGGCCGCTCAGCAAGATCTGGAGGAGGCGGAGACGGCGTTGGACGAGGCCAACGCCGCGCTCGACGAGTCCAGCGCTCGGTTCTGCGACGAGAGCGCTCAGTACATCGAGGCGGTCGACCGGTACGGCGGGCTCGTCACCGATGCCGAGGCGACGGTCGGTGACGTGACGACGGCGGGCGCCGACCTCGAGGAGCCACGCGACGCGGTCACCTCGAGCGCCGACGAGGTGCGCCAGGCGACCGACGACCGGGCCGAGGCCGCGCAACAGGTGGCCGACGCCGAGGTCGCCCTGGCCGAGGCCCAGACCGGGACGACCGGCCCACCAGCCGACGAAGCGACCACCACGACCGAGCCGATCGTTCCGGACGACTCCGTCGAGCGGGTGGAGCGGGCCGAGGCCAGCCTCAGCGCCGCGTTCGAGGGCGTCGACGAGTCCACACCGCTCTCTGAGGCCACCCAGGAGGTGAACGCCGCCGCAGTCTCGGTCGAGGTCGCCTGGATGCAGCTCTTCGCCACCGCCGGCTGCCTGAGCGACGAGGAGCAACACGAGGCCGTCATCGCCGTCGCCGACTACACCCGGACGCTGCAGTCGGCGCTCACCACCGCCGGTCACTACGACGGGGAGATCGACGGTGTGTACGGCCCGGCCACGGTCGAGGCCGTCGAGCGGCTTCAGGCCGACGCCGGCCTTCCGGTCACCGGCCTGGTCGACCGGGCGACCGCCGAGGCGCTCGACGGAGCCGTGGCCGCGGCTGGTGGCGACGCCGCCGCGGCCGAGCTCGCCCACACGGCCGCGCTCCAGACGGTGCTGACCGTGACCGGCCATTGGACGGGTCCGATCGACGGGGAGTGGACCGATGCCCTTACGGCGGCTCTCCAGGCGTTCCAGACCGACCTCGGGGTGGAGCCGACCGGCGTGATCGATCCGGCCACCATCGCCGCCGCCCAACAAGCCCTCGAGGACGCCCGCACCTCGGCGACCACGACCACCACGCAGGCCGACGGGGCGAGCACCACGGTCCCATGACCGGTCCGAGGGGAAGGCGTACCGCTCGGTGATCAGCGCCAACGCCGAAGCTGTCCGGACGGCGTAGGCCTCGCTCTGCCAGAGCTCCAGGGCGGCGCGGGCTTCCGCCGCGGCTTCCGGCGCGTCCTCCCGACCCAGGTTGGCGCGAGCATCGGCCAGGCGGGCCTCGAAGCGGGCCACGTCCAAGGCCTTCGTCGGCAGCTGGAGCACGTACCCCGGCGACTGGGTGACGATCGAGGGCCGCCCTCGTGGCCGTTGTCGACGACTCGACGGATGCGGGCGATGTAGCTCCGCATCGTCGTGTTGGCGGCCGGCGTGGGCTCGCCGGCGAACACCGCGTCCGCCAGCCGATCCACGGACACGACGGAGTTGGCGTGGATGAGGAGCATGGCCAGGAGCCTCCGCTGGCGGGGCCCACCGATCGCGACGGGCTCACCGCTCTCCGTGACTGCCAGCCCACCCAGCGCGGTGAACTCGACCACGGGCCCCTCCCCTCCGTTGGCTTGTACCACTGCCACCCTGACGGACCCCTGTGGCAAACCTGTGGCAGCGACGTCGCCGACGCTCCGCCAGCCCTCTTGACCTCAAGTGAACTCGAGGTCCTAGGGTCTCCGGCATGACCATCTCCGTGGACGAACGAGCTGAACACATCCGCCGCGAGGTCACAGGGTGGCCGGGCATCACCACGGCCTCCGGCCAGTACGGCGAGACGGACTTCGTCGTGAGCGGCCGTTCGATCGGCCATGTGCACGGCGGCCACCAGGCCGACATCCCATTCCCTCGCCGGATCCGGGACGAGCTCGTCGCGGCCGGCCGGACCGGACCGCACCACGTCCATCCCGACTCGGGCTGGACCACGCTGTACATCCGGACCCAGGCCGACGCCGACGAGGCGATCGCGCTGCTGCGCATCAACTTCGACCGCGTGACCCACCAGGCTTAGGCTTCGACACCCCTGGTCGGTGGTCAGTCGCCGCCGGACTCCCGCTGTGCCTCCGTGCGGCGCTCGATGTGCTCGGCGGCGTCCATCAGGGCCTCGACCCCGCCGGGGGCGCCACGGTCCTGGATGTCCCACACGAGCTGGACAAGGTTGTCCGTGCGCCAGGCGATCACCACGACCTCGGCAGCCTCGCGCGCGTCCACGAACCCCGTGAGCACGAACGCCTCCGCCTCGTCCCCGAGCTCGGCCTCGAGATCCCCGGTGCGTTCGAGGAGCGCACCCAGCCGGTAGATCCCCCCGGTGTGGGCGGCGAGGTGGGCCACGAGCACGTCCAGGGCCCGAACGGCAGCGACGTCGTCGGAGAAGAGAAGGGCTGCGCTCGCGCCCCCACAGGGCAGCAGCAGCCGGCGACCCGACTCGCCGCGGCCGCCCGCTTCGCGAAGCTGATCCGAGCAGGGCTGATCGGTGCCAGGGAGCTCGAGGTCGAACGGGACGGTGAGCCCGGCGACGAAGCCCAGATCATCGAGGGTCGACTGCTCGTGGCGGTACCAGGGGGGTACAACCGGGTCGAGGCCCGCCGACGGGTCGGCCCCGAGGACCACGTCAGCGTCGTCACTCTGGATGATCGCGGCGGGCAGCACCGAAGTGGAGTAGCCGTGCGGCAAGCGGCTCGTCGCCACCTGGGTGCCGTTGTCGCCGGAGTCGATGACGGCAAGTCCGACGATGACGACGATGGCGGCGGCAGCGACCGCGGCGCCGGCTCCGACCCACCGGCGAGCCGCACCCGGGTGCGGGCCCTCGGTCGGCCATACCGACACCTCGATCTCGTTCACCCCGTCCGCGGGGTAGAGCGGCAGACCGGCGTCGCCGCCGAGGGCGCGGTCGTGCTCGGCCTCGACCTCGGCGATCAGCGACGCCAGGAACTCGGCCGACGGCGCGTCGCCGTCGACGGTGGCCAGGCTCGCCTTCAGGTCCTCGTCACGCATCGGATCGCTCCAGTTCCCGGCGCAGGGCCCGCCGCGCCCGGGTCAGCAGGGCCTCGACCGCCTTCGGTGTCCGGCCCATCTCGACGGCGAGCGCCGCGACCGTCATCTCGTCGACGTAGTGGAGCATGAGCACGATCCGGTGCTCGACCCTCAGCTCCTCGAGCGCCGCGGTCATTCGCAGACGGCCCACGACGGCAGCAGGTTCGTCGGCCACCTCGCTGCGGCCACTCGCCAGCTGGAGCTTGCCCTCGTAGCGAGCCTGTCGGCGGAGGACGTCCAGCAGGCGGTTGCGAGCCACCCGGATGAGCCACCCCACGGTGACCTCCCCCGGATCGTCGGCGGTGCGCACCGCGGCGAGAAACGTGTCCTGGGTGACGTCCTCCGCCAGCGCCGCGTCACGACAGCGCCGGTGGACGTACCGGTAGACCTCGATCGCGTGTCGTTCGTAGAGCGCGGCGAGGTCGGGCCGTGGCTGGGTCCGGGCGCGCCGATCGGGTTGCGCCCTCACCCCGAGCTGCCCGTCGAACATCAACCACTCAACGAACGAGACACCCGAACCCCCTCACTTCTTCTTGCCATGTTGCCAGGACCACCCGGCTCCCGCCCGAACCGTGAGGGGGTGGGTCGCCCCCGTTCGTTGAGTGCCTGAACCGTTCTACGAAGGAGGAGGGGCATGGCCCACAGGCGACGTTGGTGTGCGGTGATGTTGGCATTCGTGGCGTTGGCCGCGGGATGTGGGGACGACGGGGACGGCGCGTCCGACGCCGGTTCGGAGGCCGCCGGTTCGGAGGCCGTCGAATGCGTCAACCTCGCGGACTGCGTGGTGGAGGTGAACCAGACCGAGGGCCTGTCTGGTGGCGACGTCATCAGCGTCCGCATCGAGGGCTGGGAACCCGACGCCACCACCGGCGTCAGCCAGTGCGAGGACCCCGACGATCCCGACAACGCTGACCTGGCCCCCGGCCCCGATGGGCTGCCCCCTGCGGAGGTCTGCAACGTCCAAGGGCTCACCAGCCCATCCCAGACCGAAACCAGCGGCGCGGACGGCGTGGTCGCCTTCGACTACGAGCTGCAGACCGGCGAGCGCATGGGCGGGGCGAGCGCCGACGGCACCTGCGACGAGGAGCACGACTGCCAGCTGGTGGTCTTCCTCTCCTCCGATGTGCGGCTCCGGAGCGACGCCCCCCTGGTCAGCATCCCTCTCACCTTCGCGTGACGTCGCCGGACGCGGCCCCGCTGCACGCAGGACCACAGGTGATCGAGATCACCACTGACTGTCTACGAGTGGGAAGCCCACCTCGAAGGCCAGGCCCGGACCCATGCCGGCCCCGCGAGCGCCGGTCCGGGCGTCAGCCCTGAGGGCGACTCGTCCGACGGCGAGTTCCTGCCCGACAGCCGCCACGTGCCGACCAGCTGACGTCGGTCGAGCCCCAGATCGCGCACCTGCCGTCGCTCTCCACGCCGGCAGGTGCGCCCGGGCCTCACCACACCTTCTCGGAATAGGTTGCCCGTTGTGGGCGCATGGACGGCGTGGACCGGAGAACGCAGGTGAGGGCGGTCGTCTATGACCGATACGGACCGCCTGAGGTCCTGCGGGTCGACGACGTCCAGACGCCGTCTCCTGCCGCCGGGCAGGTGCTCGTCCGCGTCGCGTCGACCTCGGTCAACCTGAGCGACTGGGAGACACTGCGGGGCTCGCCGTTGTACGCGCGGCTGGGCGGGCTGCGCTCTCCGGCGCGTCGCACGCTGGGATCGGACATCGCCGGGTGGGTCGACACCGTCGGCCAGGGCGTGACCCGGTTCCGGCCCGGTGACGAGGTGTACGGGGACAACCTGGCGCTGAAGGGCGGCTTCGCTGAGTATGCGGTCGCGGCCGAGTCCGCGCTCACCCACAAGCCAGCGGAGCTGACCTTCGCCGAGGCCTCGACGATCCCGCAGGCCGGAGCAATTGCCCGGCAAGGAACCGACGGCGCCGCGCCCGGTCGCCGGGTGCTGGTCAACGGGGCTGGTGGCGGCTCCGGCTCATTCGCGATCCAGCTCGCCAAACGACTCGGGGCGCACGTGACCGGGGTCGACAATGCCTCCAAGCTCGAGTTCATGCGGTCGCTGGGCGCCGACGAGGTGATCGACTACCGCGGTGAGGACTTCACTCGCTCCGCCCAGCCCTACGACCTGATCCTCGATCTCGTCGCGCACCGGTCGGTGTTCGCCTACCGCCGAGCCCTCGCCAAGGGCGGGCGTTACCACTGCGTCGGTGGATCCGTGTCCGCGCTGTTGCGCGTGCTCACAGTCGGCTGGATCGCCGGCCGACTCACCGGCCGGCGGATGGGCGTGCTGGCCGTGAGGGCAGGGCCCTCCCACTTCGAGCCGCTCGCCGAGCTCTGCGTCAGGGGCGAGATCGGCATCCACATCGACCGCACGTTCGGACTCGACGACGTGCGAGACGCCCTCGCCTACGTCGGTGAGGGTCACGCGCTCGGCAAGGTCGTGGTCTCCATGACCTGAACGAAGCGACTCCCCGCCCTTCGTGGGTCACTGGCGGGAGCCGTCGGGCTCAGCTGAGGTCAGGGGGATCGAGGATGTCGACGAAGCCGTCGGCCAGGAGCTGGTACTCGCCGTCCTGGAGCTCGAGGATGACGACCTCTCGGGTGAAGACGCGGAAGCTCGCCAGGCCCGGGAGCTCGGTGAGCTGGTTCTCCCGGAAGTCGTAAGGGGCGGCTTCGGGGCGGGCGACCGGGTGCTGCACGAGCGCCCGCACCAGCGACTCGGGCGTCAGGTCGGCGACGTACGAGGGGCCGCCGGCGGCGAGGAGCGCCGCCTCGAGCTTCTTGATGTTGGACCAGGCGGTGACCGCGGTGAAGTCGATCGTCGGCGCATCGGGGTCCTCACCGATCGCCTCGAGGTCCTCCCGGAACTCGGCGATGCCGGGGTTGTCGACGGCGTTGGGTGGGACCGTCGGGCTGACGACGATCATGCCGTCGAGGGCGGCCCCGAGCTCGGTGACGATCTCGGGGCTCAGCACGATCGACGCCATCGACATGATGTGGGTCTCGGGGGTCAGCCCCTCGTCGGCCAGGGCGTTGATCATGACGACCGGGGAGACCGGGAGGAGGCCGATGGCCTCCGGGTTGCGCTGCGAGATCTGAGCGGCGATGGGTGCGTAGTCCGTGGTGTCGGTCGGGAAGTAGATGGTCTCCAGGTCGATGTCGATCAGCTCGGCCACCTGCTCGACCTGGACGGCCACGAACTGCAGGGCGGGCGAGTCCGGGAGGACGAGCAGGAAGGTGTCGGCGCCCGCGGCCTTGGCGGCGGTGATGCCGGCCATCCCGACCGAGATCCCCGAGATCGAGGAGTACGCGTTCGGGTCGGTGAGCTCGAAGGCGGACGTGCCGTAGAGGAAGATCCCGGGGAGGCCGGAGGCCGTCGCGCCGTCGTCGAAGCTCCCCACCGTCGTGAGGAGCGCCAGCGATCCGTCGCCGGCGGCCTGGCGACCGCACGCCAGGTTGGTGTTCACGTCGGCGGCGTCGTCGCAGAACGCGACCTCGATGGGTCGGCCGAGCGAGCACTCCCGGTTCACCGCGGCGACGGCGGCGTCGGTGCCGATCCGGTAGCGCTCACCCCCGCGTGCGACCGCGCCGGTGAGCGCGCTGATGGTCGTGAAGCGGAGCGGGTCGCCGGGGCACTCCTCGGCGTCGCCGGACGACGCCGCGGCCGTTTCGGTCTGGCGGGGGCCTTCGCCGGCGGCGCCCCCGGCCACAGCGGCGCCGCTGCCGATCTCCCCGTCACCGCAGGCGACGGCGGAGGCCGCCAGCATTGCCGCCAGCACGAGGGAACCGGTCCGGCTCACGCGTCGGCCCCCTGGTGGTAGGCGGTTTGGATCTCGTCGACCCGGTCGCGCAGGTCGGCCGCGGACCCGTCGAGCTCGACGACCCCGCGGCGGAGCACCAGGACCCG
>DATDAH010000093.1:0-4706 GCA_036525535.1 Acidimicrobiales bacterium | reverse complement strand
CGTCATCGACCGCACCGCCGTCAGCGAGCGCGCCGTCATCCAGGGCACGATCGAGACCCGCGAGGGCCTCACCCTCTACACCCGCTGGGGCGACTGGCCCATGATCCTCCTGGCGCTGGGACTGGTGGCGGGCTGCTGGCTCGCGTTCCGTCGTCGGGCTACCGGGACCGACACCAACCGCCGACGGCCGGGCTCCACCTAGACCTCGAGCAGGATCGTCGTGGGGCCGTCGTTGACCAGCTCGACCTGCATGTCGGTGCGGAAGCGGCCGGCGGCGACGGTGGCGCCCAGGTCCCGCAACGACGAGACAACGAGGTCGACGAGGGGCTCGGCCTGCTCGGGCGGGGCGGCCTCCAGCCACGAGGGGCGGCGGCCCCGCTCCGTGTTGCCGTAGAGGGTGAACTGGCTGACCACGAGGACATGACCGGTGGTGTCGGCCACCGAGCGGTTCATCACGCCCTCGTCGTCGGCCATGATCCGCAGGCCCCACACCTTGTCGGCCAGTTTGAGGGCCTGGGCCTCGGTGTCGTCCCGGTGGACGCCGACGAGCACGCACAGGCCGGCACCGATCTCGCCCACCGTCTCGTCGCCGACCCGAACCCGGGCCTCCGCCACGCGCTGCACCAGACCCCGCACGAATCCCATCCTGGCCTGAAAGGCCACCGTTCCGGGCACACTTGACCGCTCAGTCAACGGACCGGAAAGCCCATCTCGTCACATGCCTGCCGACGCGCCGCTGCGCATCGCCTATCTCAGCTACCGGGGCAAGCCCCATGTGGGTGGTCAAGGCGTCTACACCCGTCACCTCTCCAAGGCCCTGGTGGACCTGGGGCACACCGTCGAAGTCCTCGGCGGTCAGCCCTATCCCCGGCTGGACGAGCGGGTCCCCCTCGTCGAGCTCCCGAGCCTCGACATCTACAACGAGCACTTCCCGATGCGGATGCCGTGGATCGGCGAGCTCAAGCACTTCGCCGACTTCGTCGAAGTCACGTCCTTCTCCCTCGGCACCTTCCCGGAGCCGCTGGCGTTCAGCATCCGGGCCTGGCAGCACCTGCGCACCCGCCGGGGTGAGTTCGACCTCGTCCACGACAACCAGTCCCTCGGGTACGGCCTGCTGGCCATCGAGCGGGACGGGCTGCCCGTCGTGGCCACCATCCACCACCCCATAACCGTCGACCGACGGCTGGAGATGGAGCACGCCGAGAACGGCTGGCAGCGGTGGAACAAAGGTCGCTGGTACGCCTTCACCAAGATGCAGACCCGGGTGGCCAGCCGCATGAAGCGCGTCATCACCGTGTCGGAGAACTCGCGGGACGACATCCACGAGGACCACCAGGTCCCTCTCCAGAACATGGCCATCGTCCCCGTCGGTGTGGACCAGGAGCAGTTCCGGCCGCTCCCCCACATCCAGCGGGTGCCCGGCCGGCTCATCACCACCGCCTCGGCCGACGTGGCCATGAAGGGCCTGGCCTACCTGCTGGAGGCCGTGGCCAAGATCCGCACCGAGCGACCCTGCGACCTGGTCATCATCGGCAAGCCCAAGGAGGAGGGGCGGGCCATGCGCACCCTCGAGCAGTACGGGCTGACCGACGCGGTCCAGTGGGTCTACGGCGTGTCCGACGAGCGCATCGTCGAGCTCTACGCCGAGGCCGAGCTGGCCGTGGTCCCCTCCCTCTACGAGGGCTTCTCCCTGCCGGCCATCGAGGCCCAGTGCTCCGGCGTGCCCCTGGTGGCCACCACCGGCGGTGCCCTGCGCGAGGTCGTCGGCCCCGATGGCGAGACCGCCTTCACCTGTCCGCCGGGCGACGCCGCCGCCCTGGCCGCCCGCATCAACTTCGCCATGGACGATCCCGAGCTGGCCACCAAGGTCGGCCTGGCCGGCCGGCAGCGGGTCATCGAGAACTGGACGTGGCGCCACACCGCTGAGAAGACGGTCGAGCAGTACCGCATCCGCCTCAAGCAGGGCTGACCGGGTGCTGACCGTCGACTACGACCGTCTCGGCGTGCGCGCCGGTGAGCTCCTGCTGGACCTCGGCGCGGGCAACGGTCGCCACGCCTACGAGGCCTTCCGCCGGGGCGTTCGGGTCGTGGCCGCCGACTTCAGCCACGCCGACATGATGGAGTGCCGGACGATGTGTGCGGCCATGGAAGCGGTGGGCGAGGCTCCCGCCGGCGGGCTGGCCGCCGCCACGGTCGCCGACGGCCAGCTCCTGCCTTTTCCCGACGACACGTTCGACCGGATCATCGCCGCCGAGGTCATGGAGCACATCCCCGACGACGAGGTGGCCGCCACCGAGCTGGCCCGGGTCCTCAAGCCGGGCGGGACCATCGCCATCACCGTTCCGTCCTGGCTGCCCGAGGTCGTCTGCTGGAAGCTGTCCGACGAGTACCACGCCCCCAAGGTGGTCGGCGGCCACGTCCGCATCTACACCGAGCGGGAGCTGCGCCAGAAGCTGGCTGCCACCGGCCTCGAACCAGGTGGCTCCCACCAGGTCCACGCCCTGCACACCCCCTACTGGTGGCTCCGGTGCCTGGTCGGTCCCCAGGAGGACAGCAACCCGCTGGTGAAGGCCTACCACCGCCTCCTGGTGTGGGACATGGTGAAGGCCCCCCTCGTCACGCGACTGGCGGAGCGACTCCTGCAACCCGTCCTGGGTAAGAGCCTCGTTCTGTACGCCCGCAAACCGACCGTCGCCGTGGTGGAATCGCGGCCTGTCCCAGCCAGCATGGAGGACCATGCCCGTGTCGCCTGATCCTCGCGCGCGCCTCGAGGTCCCCGGCATCCTGAGTGCCGGCGACATCGCCGAGACCGCCGAGTCCATCGCCGAGTGGCAGCTGCCGACCGGCATGATCCCCTGGTTCCCCGGCGGCCACGCCGACGTCTGGAACCACGTCGAGGCCACCATGGCGCTGGACATCTGCGGCCGCCGCCACGAGGTCGAGCGGGCCTTCACCTGGCTGGCCGACACCCAGCGGGAGGACGGCTCGTGGCACCAGTACTACCTGGCCGACCGGGTCGAGCAGGAGAAGCTGGACGCCAACACCGTCGCCTACGTGGCGGCCGGCGTGTGGCACCACTACCTGCTGACCGAGGACCGGGGCTTCCTGGAGGCCACCTGGGGCATGGTCGAGCGGGCCGTGAACTTCGTCATGGACCTGCAGACCCCCCGTGGGGAGATCCTCTGGGCCCGCCACGCCGACGGCACCCCGTGGTCCTTCGCGCTGCTGACCGGGTCGTCCTCGATCTCGCACAGCCTCCGCTGCGCCTTGGCGATCGCCGCCACGCTGGGCCGCGAGCGGCCCGACTGGGAGTTGTCGGCGGCCCGCCTGGTCCACACCCTGCGCAACGAGCCCGACGCCTTCGCCCCCAAGCACCGCTGGGCCATGGACTGGTACTACCCGGTGCTGGCCGGCGTCTTCGGCGGCGACGAGGGGGCAGCCCACCTCGACGAACGGCTCGACACCTTCTACCTCGAGGGCCGGGGCATCCGCTGTGTGTCCGACCGTCCCTGGATCACCGCGGCAGAGACCTGTGAGTGCCTCCTCGCCTACCTGTCCGTGGGCCGCACCGACTTCGCCCTCGAGCTGTTCCGCCAGGCCCAGACCCTGCGCTCCGAAGACGGCTACTACTGGACCGGCATCGTCTACCCCGAACAGGTCCACTTCCCCGGTGACGAGCGCTCGACCTACACGGCCGCCGCCGTGATCCTGGCCGCTGATGCGCTGGCCCAGTCCTCGCCCGCCTCCCGCCTGTTCACGGACCACAGCTTCCTGCCCGAGGCTGCCCTCGACGAGACCCACGAGGACGAGCCCTCCCTCGACTGACCGACGGGCAACGGGTCAGGACGCCAGGCGGGCCTCAGCGTCGCCGCGATGGTGGGCCAGCTCGTGCAGGGTGAACCGGCCGAGCCCGGCCACGGTGAAGGGGTCCGCGCCGCGGCGGGTGCCCGGCCGGTCCCACTCGGCGCCCTGGACCAAGGTCAGGGTCCCGGCCATCCACTCGGCATTGGCCGCGAGGTCACCGGCAACGGCGACGGGGTCCTGCTCGTTGTAGTGCTCGTCAACGGCGGAGGCCTCGTGGTCCCACCAGCCGTACTCGGGGCCGTCTTCGACCAGCGTCCGGGCCACGCGCTCGGTCATGACCGACAACAGGTCCCGGACGTGGCAGCCGTACTCGAGGGCCGTCCAGGTCCCGTCCGCGGGCCGGACCCGCAGCCGGGCGTCATCGGACGAGGCCAGCAGGATCTCCCAAGCGGCGGCCTGGTCCCGCAGCGCCGCAGCCAGGTCGTCAGGGGCCACGGCCGAGGCGTCGAACCCGCAGTGCGGGCACGGCTCGGTGAGGACCCGCATCCAGTCCCAACCTTCGGCCACGGCTAGACGCCCTCGGCCACGCGGCGCAGGACCCGCAACGAGCCGGTGGCCCCGGTCTCCTCGAAGGCGAGGGACTCGAGGGCCCGGCCGTAGAGCTCGAACGGGGGCCGGCCCCCGTCGGTCGGGTCGGGGAAGACGTCGTGGATGGCCAAGGTCCCACCCACCACCACATGGGGGACCCAGCTCTCGTAGTCCCGGTGCGCCGGCTCCGGGCCGTGGCCACCGTCGATGAACAAGAAGCCGAGGGGCGTGGTCCAGTGGGCGGCCACCGTCGTGGAGTCGCCGATGATCGCGACCACGGCGTCCTCCAGGTCGGCCCCGAAGATGGTGCGGCG
>DATDAH010000092.1:0-16484 GCA_036525535.1 Acidimicrobiales bacterium | reverse complement strand
GGACGGACAGCTCTGGTCAGCGGGGCGGGCGGAGGCATCGGGCGGGCCACCGCCGAGCGACTGGCCGACGAAGGGGCGACCGTCGTATGTGCCGACCTCGATCTCGCCGCCGCCCAGGCCACCGCGGACATCGTCGAGCACGGCACCGCCGTGGCGCTCGACGTCACCGACCCCGAGTCCTGTCGGGATGCCGTCGCCGCCGCGGGCGACTTCGACCTCCTCGTGAACCTCGCGGGCGTCGGCGCCTTCTCCCGGACCGCCGACCTCGAGCTCGACCAGTGGGAGCACACCCTCCGGGTCAATCTCACCGGGACCTTCCTCCTGTGCCAGGCCGCGCTCGACCCGTTGCTCGACCGGAAAGGGGCCATCGTGAACATGGCCTCGCTGGCGGGCCTGCGAGCCACCCCTTACAACGCGGCCTACTGCGCGTCGAAGGGGGGCGTGGTCATGTTCACCCGCTCCCTCGCCGTCGAGCTGGCCAAGACCGGGGTCCGGGTCAACTGCGTCTGCCCGGGATCGGTCGACACCGCCTTCCTCCGCGGCTTCGAGGTCCCCGACGGCATCGACATGGACCTACTGGCCCGGGCCGCGGCTCCCACCGGCCGGGTGGCCACCGCCCGCGACATCGCCGCCGCCATCGCCTACCTCGGTTCCGACGACGCCGCCATGGTCACCGGTACCGCCCTGGTGGTCGACGGCGGGGCGCTGGCGTAGCGCGTGCCTCCCGACCCCACCGCCACCCGGGACAAGCTGCTCGACGCCGCCGCGGCCCTGTTCGCCGAGCGGGGCGTGGCCAACGTGTCCCTGGCCGAGATCGTGCGGGCCGCCGACCAGCGCAACCGATCCGCGCTCCACTACCACTTCGGCGGCCGGGACCAGGTCGTCGAGGCGATCCTGGCCCGCCACGTCCCCGCCCTGCGGGAGCGGCGCCTGGCCCTCCTGGCCACGGCGCAGGCGGCGCCCCCCGACGACGTCCGCTCGGTGGCCGAAGCCCTGGTGCGGCCCGTGACGGAGCTGGCCCAACGGGGCTGGCGGGAGCGGGCCTACCTCCAGATCGGGGCAGAGCTGGCCGGCCAGCTCGACCGCACGACCCCGGAGATGCGCCACCAGTTCCGTCAGACCGCCGGTCCCGAGGTCATGGCCCTGCTCGCCGAGCGCTGTGCCGTGCCCGAGGACGTCTGGCGAGCCCGGGCCCTCATCGGCAATGCCTTCGTCGGCCGGGCCGCCGCCGACTGGGCCCGGGCCCTCGACCGGGGCGGCCGCGACGCCCTCCCCGAGGACCGTTGGGTCGGCAACCTCGTCGACATGTTCGTCGCCATGATGACGGCGCCCGTCACCCCCTGACCCACCCGTTCTGGTTGCCCTTCCCGCGGCCGGACGCGGTGGGGTGCAACCAGGGCGATCAGGGGGCGAGGTGGGTGAGGCGTTCGGGGCCGTCGGGGGTGATGAGGACGGTGTCGGTGCCGAGGTAGCCGTCGTGCTCGGCCCGGATGCCGAGGACCATGCCCGCCTGCAACGGATCACCCATGACCAGGGTCTCGACGCCGAGGCCGACGCCGTGGACGTCGAAGCCGGGCACCTCAGGCACCGGCGCGCCGACGCGGCAATGGTCGATGACCTCGTCCATCGCCGCCCGCCACTCGGCGGCCGGTGACGCCCCTCCCCCGCAGACCCGCGTCCGGCCGGCGGCGGCTTCGTAGCCGGCAAAGGCCAGCGCCCCCTCGAGCGGCACCAGGTCACCGTCGGCCAGGACACCGCCCGAGCCGAACCGGCCCTCGGCGTTGGGGTGGCTGATGCCGTAGCGACCCATGGCCTCGTGGAACGCGCCCTTGAGCCGGGCCGGCGCCACGCCGGGCGCGATCTCCAGGGCGGCCGCCGTCAGGGCCCCCTCGGTCAGGGCCACGGCCGTGCGGAGGCACTCGACCTCGGCCGGGAGCTTCGCGGCCCGGACCCTCCGCATCAGGGACTCGCCGTCGACCAGCTCGGCCTCGGGGGCCAGGTGCCCCAGCAGCAGGGCCAGGCCCGACGACAGGCCGTCGGTGGCCACGACCTTCGCCTCGGCCAGCCCGGGGATGGCGGCGATGTCGCCCACGATCGTGCGCGGGCTCCAGGACAGGCCGCTCAGGTTCTCGTGCGGGATCTCCTCGGGCACGCCGTCGTCCCACGTCGTGTGCAGCAGGTGGACTCCGCCATCGGCCCGCAGAGCGCAGAACGGCGCCCACGCCGTGACCACCGCCCTCCAGATGGGTCGATGCCCGGCCACGTAGCGGGCGTTGCCCTGCCGGCCCAACAGCAGTAGCTCGACGCCACCCTCCGCCATGGCGGCCAGCACCTTCTCGCGCCGGGCCGCCCGCAGCGCGGCGAAGTCGACGCCGGTGCCGTCCTCCAACACCATCGTCCCCCGCCCCACCGCCGTCACGACACGGGCTCCTCGGGGTAGGCGCTGATGCGCTCGTGGCCGTCCTCGGTGATCACGACCAGCTCCTCGCAGCGCCACCCGGCGTGGCCGTCCTCCCAGGTCACGGGCTCGATCACGACGGTCATGCCCGGCTCCAGCACCAGCTGCTCGTCGTAGGCCTGACCCTTGTCGGAGCCGATGTGCTGCATCTCGCCACCCTCCAGGCCCAGCGTGTGGCCGAGGAAGAAGTGGTCCAACCACGGCCTCGCGCCACCGTTGACTTCCGTGGCCACCCGGGTGAGCACGTCGGCGGTGACGCCGGGCCGCAGCTCGGTGAGGACGGCGGCGGTGATTGCTTCCCAACGCTCGTGCAGCTCGTGGCGGACCGCGCTCACCGGTCCGACCACCCAGGTCCGGCCGACGTCGGAGGCGTAGCCCTCGTAGCCCGACACGGTGTCGGTCCAGATGACCTCGCCCTCGGAGAGCACGTGGTCGGTCGTGACCAGGTTGAACGGGATGTCGCCGTTCGTGCTCCAGGGCCCGTCGGCGATCCGGTCGGGCATGGGCTGGAAGACCGGATCCAGGAAGTTGGTCGTCGCCCCCTGCTGGAAAAGGGCCGACAGGTAGGCCCCACTCAGCTCGGACGCCCGCACGCCGGGCCGGACCATCGCCTCGACCGTCCTGGTGGCGACCTCGTTCATCCGCCACGACCGGCGCAGGCACTCCACCTCGTCGGCGGTCTTGTGCAGGCGGGCCGCGGTGAAGAGCGGGCCGGCGTCGACCAGCTCGGCGCCGTCCAGGACCCGCGGAAAGGCCGACCACATCGGCATCGTGTAGTCGTCGACCGCCACCCGGCCCGTCGCCCCACCGAGCAGGTCGATGACCGTGGTGGCCATCGCCACCGCGCCGACCTCGGTCTCGGGCCCGAAGGCCGCGTGGACGTGGTCGGCGGGCAGCTCGTCCGGCGCGCTCCCCGGATAGGGCGTGAACAGGTGGGGCCACGGGTCCTCGGCCAGCACGACGGCGACCGGGCGGCGGGCAAAGGTCTGGCCCGTGTCGGCGGCCGGTGAGTGGGCCCCCGTGGCGTAGAGCACCCCACCCGTGGTGAGGGCGACGACGGCGTCGACTGCCCGCCCGGCCATCTGGTCCCGCAGCTTGGTCGTCCGCTCGGCGCGCATCCGGACGAGGTCGAGCGGGAACGGCGCTGGCTGGCCCGACATAATGTGGTTACATTAGCACCCCGATGGAGCACGAGAGGTCCGAGTCCGCGGCCGAGATCCGAGCCGCGCTGCCCCACCCCGTGGTCGACGGCGACGGCCATCTCATCGAGTACCTGCCTGCCCTGGCCGGCTACCTCCGCGAGGAGGGCATCGATCCCGCCGGCCCCACCGTTCAGCGCCTGCTCCCCGGCCGCTTCGGCCCCGATGTGGACTGGTACGGGGCCAGCCCCGAGGACCGGGCCCGCCTCCGCATCGCCCGGCCACCGTGGTGGGGCGCCCCCGCCCGCAACACGCGCGACCTGGCCACCGCCCTCTTCCCCAGCCTCCTCCACGAGCGCCTCGACGAGTTCGGGATCGACGTCAGCGTCGTCTACCCGAGCATGGGCTTGGCCTTCCTCCACCTCGAGGACGCCGACGAGCGCACCGGCGCCTGCCGGGCCCTCAACCGGTACTGCCAGGAGCAGTTCGACGCCCACCGCGACCGCCTGGTCCCCGTGGCCGCCATCCCCATGCACACCCCCGAGGAGGCCGTGGCCGCCCTCGATCACGCCGTGGGGACCCTCGGTTTCAAGGCCGTGCTCCTCGCCGGGTACGTGCAGCGATCGGTCGAGGGGGTGTCCGCCGACGCCGCCCCGTGGGCCCGCTGGATCGACACCTACGGCCTGGACAGCGCCCACGACTACGACCCCGTGTGGGCCCGCTGCCGGGACCTGAAGGTGGCGGTGGCCTTCCACTCCGGCTCGATCGGGTGGGGCAGCCGCGTCTCGCCGTCCAACTACATGCTCAACCACATCGGCCACCTGGCCGAGGGCCAGCACGCGTTGGCCAAGTCCCTCTTCCTCGGCGGGGTCACCCGGCGGTTCCCCGAGCTGCGCTTCGCCTTCCTGGAGGGCGGGGTGGCCTGGGCCGCGGCTCTCTACGCCGACATCGTCGGGCACTGGGAGAAGCGCAACCGGAACGCCATGGCCCACCTCGACCCGTCCGGCATCGACCGGGCCGTCCTGCTGGAGCTCGTAAGGGCCCACGCCCCCAGCGTCGACATCGACCCCGCCCTCAGCACCCTCCCTCGCCGCACGGAGGACCCCGACCATCTCGACGAGTTCGCGGCCTGTGGCATCCAGGTCGCCGAGGACATCGCTGAGCTCTTCGCCACCCCGTTCTTCTTCGGCTGCGAAGCTGACGACCCGATGGTGCGCATGGCGTTCGACACCGCAGCCAATCCGTTCAGCTCGCGCCTCAAGGCCGTGTTCGGGTCCGACATCGCCCACTGGGATGTGCCCGACATGGCCGACGTGCTCTGCGAAGCCCACGAGCTGGTCGAGCACGGCCTCATCGACGACGACGGCTTCCGGGACTTCGTCTTCACCAACCCGGTGCGCTTCTTCACCGACGTCAACCCGGACTTCTTCGAGGGCACGATCGTGGCCGACGCCGTGCGCGATCTGAACGGCGCCGCGTGAGCCACGACCTGGTCGTCCGGGGCGGGGTGGTCGTCGACGGCACCGGTGCCCCCGGCCGCGTGGCCGACGTCGCCGTGCGGGACGGCCGCATCGTCGCCATCGGCACCGTCGACGACGGCGTCGAGACCATCGACGCCACCGGTCGGGTCGTGGCCCCTGGGTTCATCGACCTCCACACCCACTACGACGCCCAGCTCCTGTGGGACCCCGCGGCGACGCCGTCCCCGCTGCACGGCGTGACCACGGTGCTCGGGGGCAACTGCGGCTTCAGCATCGCCCCCCTGGCCGAAGGGGACGCCGACTACATCCGCCAGATGATGGCCGTGGTCGAGGGAATGCCGCTGGCCTCCCTCGAAGCGGGCCCGGCCTGGGACTGGCAGGGCTTCGACGAGTGGCTGGACCGCCTCGACGGCGCCATCGCCGTCAACGCCGGCTTCCTGGTCGGCCACTCCACCATCCGCCGCGCCGTCATGGGTGACGCCGCCGTCACCGACGAGGCCGACGCCGACCAGGTCGAGGCCATGGCGACCGAGGTCCACCGGGCGATCGAGGCGGGAGCCCTCGGCTTCTCCTCTTCGTGGGGCGAGGCCCACCGGGACGGCGACGGCCACCACGTGCCCTCCCTGGCCGCCCACCGGGACGAGCTGGTCGCCCTCGCCGCCGCCGCCGGGGCCCACGACGGCACCACCCTCGAGTTCATCCCCTGCGTCGGCGAGATCCCCGAGGACCGGATGGCCCTCATGGCCGACATGGCCGCCGCCGCCGGTCGCCCGCTGAACTGGAACCTGCTGGGCAGCCTGTCCCCTGTCGAGATCTACGAGCAGCAGCTGGCCGCATCCGATGTGGCCGCCGACCGGGGCGCCACCGTCGTCGCCCTCGCCCTCCCCGACGTGATGCGCCTGCGCATGGGCCCGGTTCTGGACGGCCTCAGCACTTTCGCCGACGTGGCCGCCGTGCCCATCGACGAGCGGCGCCGGGCGGTGGCCGACCCCGCCACCCGGGCCCGCCTGCGGGACGAGGCGGAGCGGGCGGGCAAGGGCCCACTCGCGGCCCTCGCCGACGGCTCGCTGGTCGAGATCGCCGAGTCCGACTACTGGGGCGGCCGCACGCTGGCCGAGGTGGCCGCCGCCGCCGGCGTGGACACGGTCGACGTGCTCATCGACGTGGTCCTGATCGACGGCGCGGCCCTGACGATGGTCCTGCCCACCCTCGTGCCGTCATTGGGGGCCACCGACGAGGGCTGGGCCGCGCGGGTCGCGGTCTGGCAGGACCCCCGGGTCCGCCTCGGTGGTTCGGACGCCGGCGCCCACGCCGACATGATGTGCCACGCCAACTACCCCACCGTGGTCCTCGGGGAGGTCGTCCGGGACCGGGGCCTGCTGACGCTCGAGGAGGCCGTGCGCATGCTGACCGACGAGCCGGCCCGGCTCTATGGGCTGAAGGACCGGGGTCGTCTCGCCGTGGGGGCCCACGCCGACCTGGTGGTCTTCGACCCGGCCACGGTCGGCTCGGAGCCCGCCCGGGCCCGCCACGACCTCCCCGCCGACGGCCTTCGTCTCTACGCGGAGGCTCGGGGGATCGAACACGTCGTCGTGGGCGGGACCGAGATCGTCCGCCACGGCGAGGTGACCGGCGCCTGCCCGGGCACGGTCCTGCGCAGCGGCGTCGACACCGAGACGGTGGACGCGCCATGAGCGCCCCGGAGCGGGTCGCCCTGGTCACCGGGGCCAGCCGTGGGATCGGCAAGGCCTGCGCCGTCGAGCTGGCCAAGGTCGGCTACGACGTCGCCATCAGCGCCCGTACCGTCACCGAAGGCGAAGCCCGCGAGCACTCGTCCACCGTGAAGAAGTCCGACACCCGGCCGCTCCCGGGCAGCCTGGCCACGACCGCCGAGCTCATCGAGGCCGAGGGACGCCAGGCCCTCCCCGTGGCCGCCGACCTCACCGACCGCGCCACCCTGACCGCTGCCGCGGCCACGGTCCTCGACGCGTGGGGCCGGGTCGACGTCCTGGTCAACAACGGGCGCTACATCGGCCCGGGCCACATGGACCGGCTGATGGACACCCCCATCGAGCTGCTCGACCGCCACCTCGAAGCCAACGCCCTCGCCCCCCTGGTCCTCATCCAGGCCCTCCTGCCCGCCATGGTCGAACGGGGCTCCGGTCTCATCGTGAACATGACCTCGGATGTGGCCTGGACCGATCCCCCCGGGCCCGCCGGGGAAGGGGGCTGGGGACTCGGCTACGCCATGTCCAAGGGGGCCCTGCACCGGGTCGCGGGGATCCTGGCCCACGAGGTGGCCGGCAGCGGCGTGCACGTGGTCAACGTCTCCCCCGGCTTCGTCGCCACCGAGCGCATGGTCATGGACATGGCCGCGTTTGGCTTCGATGCCTCGATGGGGGCCACCCCGACCTCGGTGGGCGTGGTCGTGGCCTGGTTGGCCACCGACGACCACGCCACCGCCCACCACGGCACCACCGTGGCCGCCCAGACCCTCGGCCCCGAGCTGGGCCTGTCCGACTGATCACCAGTCCTTACGGGGGTCAGCGCCGTCGAGCAGGACCACCTCACCGAGTCGGGCCGACTGAGCGTCAGCGGCGGGGCTCGAGGCGGGACAGCTGGAAAGAGCCCGTCTCGGTGTAGGTGATGGCCCCGACCGGTGAGTCGGTGCGGACCTCGATGTCGCGCTGGTAGCGGACCAGGAGGCCGTCGTCGCGGAACCACGCCTCGGTGTGCTCCTGGCCTTCCTGGCTGCCGGTCAGGCTGCGTTCGCTTTGGAAGTGCGTCGTCTGCACGTCCTCGCCGTCGACCGTGATGGTCGCGGGGCCGACGTAGAGCGAGGGCCCGCTGCTGGTGGTCTCGCCTTCCAGGGCCGAGTTGGTCCCGGTGCACGACAGCTCGGTCGTGGTGCCCGCGGCAGGCGGGGGCAGGAGGGGGTTGGGTGGGTCACAGACGAACACGCTCACGTTGCTGACCTGACTGACGCCGAGATCCCAGGTCTGGCCCGTGCGGCCCCCGACCTCGGCGACGCCGGCACCCCCGGCGTCCGGGCAGTAGCGCCACTCCTGCCAGTGTGCGGCGTTGAAGTCGATGCGGAAGGCCCAACAGCCGCGGCGGCCGTGGGTCACCGTGCCCGGCATCTGCTCACCGTCCTGCTGGCTCAGGGGCGGGAACGAGATCTCTTCGCGACCTTCGCCCTCGTAGTCGTACACCCCTTCGGGCGGGGTGATCGCGGCCTCGGGCCCGTCGGCGCCGCCGTTCTGGTGGAGTCGGTCGAGGGCGTCGTCGACCGAGGCTGGTCCCGGGCTGTCGATCTCGAGCACGGACCAGGCGACGAAGCCGATGACGACGGCGAGCACGACGCCGACCGCGACAAGGCCCTTGTGCCGCCGGAGGGCGTCCATCGGCACAGCATTCCGGATCCGAGGGACGGCGAACCAGGGTAGAAGGACCCTGGTCCAGCGGCCGAGGGCCCCCGAGGATGATGCTCGTGGACAAGATGCAGGACCATCCGGCCGAGGAGGCCCGACGACGGGCCCCCATGGTCGACCGGGACGCCGGCCTCGGTTGGCCCGAGGGCGGCCCCCACGATGCCGTCGTGGTCGCCGCGGCAAGCCCGACGGTGCCCGCCCTCGTGCGGCAACTGGCCGACAGGGGTCGGGTGATCATCCCCGGCGGGACCCGTCACGGCGCCCAACAGCTGGTCCGGATCCGACGGGCCGGCCCGAGCCTGATCGAGGAAGACCTCGGCCCCGTGGCCTTCGTCCCCCTCGTCGGGGGCCAGGGCTGGTGACCAGCCTTTCGTTCCTCGGCGGCACCCGCACCGTCACCGGCAGCCGGTTCCTGATCGAGACAGGAGGCGGCGACCGGGTGCTGGTCGACTGCGGCCTGTTCCAGGGCCCGAAGGCCCTGCGGGAGCGGAACTGGGCCCCCTTCCCAGTGCCACCGTCGTCCATCAACGCCGTGCTGTTGACCCACGCCCACGTCGACCACTGCGGCTGGGTGCCCCGGCTCGCCGGCGGCGGGTTCGCCGGACCGGTGTGGGCCACACCGGGCACAGCCGACCTGGTTCGCATCGTGCTCCCGGACAGCGGTCACCTGCAGGAGGAGGAGGCTGCGTTCGCCAATCGCCGGGGCTACACCCGACACGACCCAGCCCTTCCTCTCTACACCGAGAAGGAGGCTCGACACTCATTGGGCCTGCTCCGGGAGGTGGCCTTCGACGACGAGGTGGAGATCGTGCCCGGCGTGGTGGCCTCGTGGCAGCGGGCGGGCCACATCCTGGGAGCGGCGTCGATCCACCTGCGGGTCGATGGGCGGAGCGGTGACCAGGCGATCGTCGTCAGCGGCGACCTCGGCCGTTCGACCCACCCCCTCCTCCGGCCGCCCGAAGACCTCGGCACCGCCGACATCGTGCTCTGCGAATCCACCTACGGCGACCGCTATCACCCTGAGGACGACAACGACGAGGTCCTGGCCGAGGTCGTGGGCAGCACGGCCGACCAGGGCGGCGTGGTCGTGATCCCCGCGTTCGCCGTGGACCGCACCGAGGTCGTGCTCTGGCACCTCGACCGCCTGACCGAGGCGGGGCGGATCCCCGAGCTACCGGTGTTCGTGGACAGCCCGATGGCGCTGCGGGCGCTCGATGTCTACCGGGAGGCCGCCCGGGAGCGCTCGCCGGAGTTGCGGCCGGAACTGCACGGCGAGGAGCTGTTCACCCACCTCGACCTGCGGGAGTCACGCACCGTCGAGGACTCCAAAGCCATCAACGGGCGGCGGGGACCGTTCATCGTCGTCTCGGCGTCGGGCATGGCGTCGGGCGGGCGGGTTCTGCATCACCTGGCCGGGCGAATCGGCCACGCCCGCAACACCATCCTGCTGGTCGGGTTCCAGGCCCGGGAGACGCGGGGTGATCACCTGGCCCGGGGCGCCAAGTCCATCAAGGTCCTCGGCGCCTACCGGCGGGTGAGGGCCCGGGTGGTCCGGATGGACCTGTCCGCCCATGCCGACCAGGACGACTTGGTGGCCTGGTTGGCGACGGCTTCCCCTCCACCCGAGACCGTGTTCGTGGTCCACGGCGAGGAGCCGGCGTCCTGGGCGCTGGCCGACCGGCTCGACGCCGAGCAGGCGCTGCTGGCGGTCGTGCCCCGCCCGGACGAGCGGATCAGCCTCGACCGCTACTGACCTCGATCAGGAGGCCCGTTCGGCGGCCCGCGTCCTGTTCGCCCAGGAGGGGCAGCGTGCCGCCGAGGGCCCGACCGGCCAGGGCGGCGGCCAACAGGGTCGACGCGCGCCAGAAACCTTGGGCAGGCACGGGACGAGTCGGCCCCATCGGTCACGGCCCACAGGCTCGTACCATTGCGCCCGGTTTCGGGTCCTTCGGCCCTCCCCGTCGCCCTCGGCCAGGTCCAGGCTGGTCGGTGATGTCGGCCATCTTCGACGACCGGGAGCACGCCCGGCGACGGGCACTCATGGTCGAGCGGGACCTGGCGGCGCGAAGCCTCCGCGATGGGAGGGTGCTGGCGGCGATGGGCTCGGTGGCCCGCGAGACGTTCCTCCCGCCTGATCTGGCCGAGTTCGCCTACGAGGACTGCCCGCTGCCCATCGGCTCGGGCCAGACCATCTCCCAGCCCTACATCGTGGCCCTCATGGCCGAGGCGGCCGAGCTCGGGCCAGGTGACCGGGTGCTGGAGATCGGCACCGGGTCGGGCTACGGCGCCGCGGTGCTCAGCCGGGTGGCCGGCGAGGTCTGGACCGTCGAGCGCCACTGCGACCTCGCCGACGAGGCCCGTCGCCGCCTGGCCGCCGCCGGGTGCGACAACACCTTCGTCCGGGCGGGCGACGGGACCCTGGGCTGGCCTGAGGCCGCCCCGTTCGACGCCATCGTCGTCACCGCCGGTGGCCCGGTCGTCCCCCAGGCGCTGGTCGAGCAGCTGGGGGACGGCGGACGGCTGATCATCCCCGTCGGCCCTGAGACGCGGTCCCAACACCTGGTGCGGGCCCGGAGGCGGGGTGACGAACTGGTCAACGAGGACCTCGGTCCCGTGCGCTTCGTCCCGCTCATCGGGGCCCAGGGCTGGGCCAGCCCGTCGGATCAGGGCCCGGTGCCGCCTCCGCCGGTGGCGCCCACGATCGTGCCCACTGCCGCCAGGGGCGGGGCCCACGGGGTCACCACGCTGGTGCACGAGTCGGCGCAGCCCTTCACGTCGATCGGCGAGGTCGACCTCGAACCGCTGCTGGAGCGGATCGGCAACTGCTCGGTCGTCCTGCTCGGCGAGGCCTCCCACGGGACCTCGGAGTTCTACGCCTTTCGGGATCGCCTCACCCGGGAGCTGATCGTGCGCAAGGGCTTCACCGCCGTCGCCGTCGAGGCCGACTGGCCCGACGCGGCCCGGATCGACGCGTACATCCGTCACCGACCGCCGTCGCCGCCGCCCTTCGAGATATTCGCCCGGTTCCCGACCTGGATGTGGCGCAACCGGGAGGTGAGCCGGCTGGTGGACTGGCTGCACGACCACAACGGTGGGGTCGACGACCCGGACCGCCGGGTCAGCTTCCACGGCCTCGACCTCTACAGCCTCTACACCTCCCGCGATGCGGTGCTGGCCTACCTCGACCGAGTGGACCCCGCCGCCGCGGCGGCGGCCCGCACGCGGTATGGGTGCCTGTCGCCCTGGGAGCACGACCCGGCCCAGTACGGGCGGGCCGTGCTCACCGGCGGGTTCCGGGGTTGCGAGGACGGGGTGGTGGCGACACTCACGGACCTGTTGAAGGCCCGGCTGGAGTACGCCGAGGGCGATCAGGTCGCCTTCGTCGAGGCCGCCCAGAACGCCGCCGTGGTGGCCAACGCCGAGCGCTACTACCGGGTCATGTACTACGGCTCTCGGGAATCCTGGAACCTGCGGGACCAGCACATGTTCGAGACCCTGCGCCTGGTGCGTTCCCACCGCCGCCCCGACGTCAAGGTCGTCGTGTGGGAGCACAACTCTCACATCGGTGACGCCTCCGCCACCGAGATGGGCGCCCGCGGCGAGCACAACGTCGGCCAACTGGCCCGGGGCGAGTACGGCGACGACGTGTACCTGGTCGGGTTCGGCACCGACCACGGCGAGGTTGCGGCGGCCTCGGAGTGGGGTGGGCCGATGCAGCACAAGGCCGTTCGCCCCGCCCACCCCGACAGTTACGAGCGGATCTGCCACGACACCGGGGTGCCGGCGTTCCTCCTGCACCTGCGGGAGCCGACGCGGCCCGAGGTGTGCGAGGAACTGGCTGCACCGCGACTGGAGCGGGCCATCGGTGTCATCTACCGGCCCGAGACCGAGCTCCAGAGCCACTACTTCCAGGCGTCGCTCCCCCACCAGTTCGACGAGTACGTGTGGATCGACGAGACCTCGGCGGTCACCCCGTTGGCCGCCCACCACCTGGCGGGCGTGCCCGACACCTATCCATTCGGCCTGTGAGCTGCGCCCGCCTCCGGTTCGGGTCCTTCGGCCCTCCCGGCGGCGGCGCCTCGGAGTCAGGCTGGGGTCCGGCGGCGACACGGCCGCCGACCGAGGCGTTCCCCTGGCGGACCGGCCACGGTCGGGTGGCCGTGATCATCGACGTGACGCAGGCCCGCCACCACATCCTGCCGATCACCGAGGACTGACCTCGAGACCCGGGATCGGGTCGTGTGGTTCCTGAGCCGACCTACCAGTCCGGGCGCAGAGGGAACCCGCTGTCCCCGTCGGGCCCGGTCACGTCGCCGAGGACCTGGTGGACCTGGATGCGGTTGGCCTCGAAGCCGGCGGCTGATCCCGCCATGTAGAGCCGCCAGATCCGGGCCCGGGCTGCGCCCACCTCGGCCACGGCGTCATCCCAGTGCATCTCCAGGTTGGCCACCCAGTGCCGCAGGGTCCGGGCGTAGTGCTCCCGCAGGCTCTCCTCGTGGCGGACCTCGAAGCCCGCCTTCTGCATGGCGGTCACGACGCTGCCCACCTCGATCAGCTCGCCGTCGGGGAAGACGTACCGGCCGATGAATCCGTCGTGGTCGATGCCCGGAGGCTGGCCCGCCGGACGGCTGATCGCATGGTTCAACAGCCGGCCGCCGGGCCGGGTCAACTCGTGGAGGTGGCCGAAGTACGTGGCCATGCGCTCGGCCCCGACGTGCTCGAACATCCCGATCGAGGAGATGGCGTCGAACGGCCCGTCGGCGACCTCGCGGTAGTCCTGGACCCGAATGGCCACGCGGTCGGCCAGGCCCGCTTGCTCGACCGCCGCCTGCGCCCAGTCGGCTTGCACGGGTGAGATCGTCACGCCCACGACCTCGACGCCGTAGTGCGTCGCCGCATGCCGGGCCATGGCGCCCCAGCCGCACCCGACGTCCAGCAGGCGCATGCCCGGCCGCAGCGCCAGCTTGCGGCAGATCAGGTCGTGCTTCGCGGCCTGGGCCTGGGCCAGGCTGGCGTCGGGCGGGTCGAAGAGGGCACACGAGTAGGTCATCGCCGGGCCGAGCACCAGCTCGTAGAAGCGGTTCGACACGTCGTAGTGGTGACGGACCGACTCGGCGTCCCGGCGGATGGTGTGGAGGCCGAACCGACGCTTGGGCATCTCCTCCGGCGGCGGCGCCAGCGGGCGCAGGTGGCGGAGGTCGAGCATTCGGGCGACCCGTAGGAGCTGCGTGGGTGTGAACCTCGGGGAGGGGATTCGGTCCCGGACCCGGAACAGCTCGTAGATGTCCCCCTCGATGTCGACGTCACCGGCCACGTAGGCCCGGGCGAAGCCCAGCTCGCCGGGGCGGGTCACGATGCGCCGCAGGGCATCCGGGGAATGCACGACCACCGTGGCCTTGGCGGCCGGAGGACCGAACTCCGTGCCGTCGTAGGCCACGACGGCGAACGGACAGTCCGGCCCGAGGAACTCCTCCAGCAGACGACCCAACCGTGTCATGGCATCCGCACCTCCTACACGAGGATCCGTTCGTCGGGCGCAGGCACGCCGACCACGGCCATGGCCCTCCCCATACCCAGCCACATGCCGCAACAGATGACCAGGTCGGCGATTTCGTCGTCGGCGTACGCCGTGCGCATCTTGTCGAAGAACTCGTCGTCCATGGTCAGGTGGTCGAGGGCGAAGCGCTGGGCGAACTCCGCGGCCAGGCGCTCACGGTCGGTCAGCACCTCGCTGGTCCGCCAGTCGGTCACCTCGGCGTAGAAGGCCTCGTCGATGTCGGCCTCCGGACCCTTCTCGGCTCGGGTGTCCTGGCAGACCACGCAGTGGTTGATCAGGGCGATGGTCCAGCGGGCGGCCTCGCGCTCGCGCACCCCGAGCCGGGTGTTGCCGTACACGGCCTCGGACAGCTTCCCCATGCCGACGGCCATCTCGGGCCGCTGCAGGGCCCAGTCGATGTGGGGGCCGAGACCGGCGTCGGGAAACGAGATACGGGCCATGGCCCCAGGCTAGAAGGCGCGCCGGTCCCGTGTCATCGCCGGCTGGGGGTCAGAGGATCTCGGCGACGTCGCTCACCAGTTCGGCCCCCTGCACTGCCACGATCACGAGGAGAACGATCCGCACCGTCCAGGTGACCACGGGGTGGGTGACGGCCGCGGCGAGGGCCGGCCACTGTCGCCCGATCAGGACCAGGAGGCCACCCGCCACGGCGATGGCGGCGGCGAACAGGCCGAAGAACCCGACGGCCACGAAGAACACGATGCCGGCGACCCGGGTCTTGCGGTAGGTGCCGGGGCGGGCGATGAGGCCCTCGACCATGGCCGCCATGGCCCAGCCGTAGGCCGCGGGGAGAGCGATGAAGAGGACGACCGCCAGCCACAGCGGGTCGAGCAATGTGAAGTCGACGCCGCCGGGCTTGATCACGGCGGCGCCCCCGATGACCCCGAAGAAGACCGCGGCCTGCAGCGGCCGGCGGTTCTCCGGAAGCCAGCGCCGGACCAGGAGATAGACGAAGGCCAGCAGGGTGCCGATGAGGGTGGTCGCCAACAGGAGGAAGAACGAGGACGAGGTGACCTGGCCGATGGTGAAGTCGTCGTCGGACTGGATGCCGATGACCGAGTCGGACGACGTCAGGCGCAGGAGCAGCATGGCCATGCGGCCACCGAAACCGCCGATGAGGAAGCCGGCCGCCAGCCCGGCCACCGCGGCGGCACCGAAGCGGTCGAGCAGGTCCAGGCCGATCGTCCGGCCGTCGAGCGGCGCTTGCTCGGTGCCTGACGCCGGCGGGTCATGGCTCTCGGCGTTCTCGGTGAGCTCGGTCATGGCCCCCTCCCCCTGTGGACACCGTTGTCGCCCACGCCATCTCGATCCGCAAGGGTGCTTTCCCCCCTTCCGGACAGGTGCAGGCCCTCTAGGTCAGGCCCGGTTGATCGCCGTGAGCAGGGCCCGGGTCCGGGCGAACCCCTCGCCGTCGAGGCCGATCTCCACCGCGGCAAAGTCCGTCGCGCCCGCGTCGGCGAAGCGGGCCAGCCCGTCCCGGACCTCCTCCTCGTTGCCGATGACGGCCACGTCCCCGGCCCGGACCGCACCCTCACGGTCGAGCATGGCCCGATAGCTCGGCAGCGTGTCGTACCCGGCGAGGATCTCGGAGATGAAGGACCGCACCTCGTCGGGGCGGTCGGTCACCGAGACGGGGACGCTGGCCACCACCCGGGGCGCGGGGCGCCCGGCTTCATCGGCCGCGTCGGTGATGGTCGGCACGATGTGGTCGGCCACCGTCGTCGGCCCTACCAGCCAGAGGACGGTGCCGTCGGCCCGCTTGCCGGCCAGGCGGAGGAACTGCGGCCCGAGGGCGGCGACCAGCACCGGCGGCGGCTCGGCCGGCGGGGCCACCAGGTCGCCGGTGAAGGACCAGATCTCGCCGACGACGTCGGCTTGGCGCTCGGCCAGGAGGGGCTGGAGGACGTCGAGGTACTCCCGCAGGTGGCGCACCGGGCGGTCGAAGGGGATGTGGTAGCGGTCCTCGACCGACGGCTTGTGGGCCACGCCGATGCCGAGGGCGAGCCGGTTGCCCGTGGCCGCCTGCACGGTGAGGGCCTGACCGGCCAGGACATGGGGGTGTCGACCCCAGGTCGGGATCACCGCGGTGGCGAACTCGATGGTGGACGTGGCCGCCCCGAGGACCGCGATCACGGTCAGGGCGTCGGTTCCCCCGCTCTGGGGTACCCAGTAGCCGGCGAACCCGTCGGCCTCGGCCTCGGCGGCGTGGGCGGCCACGTCCTCGATGGCGGCCCCCATGATCATGACGGCGCCGCCGTGGATCCCGATGCGCATGTGCCGGACCGTAGCCCTCCACCCGCAGGTAGGTTCGGCCCCGATGATCCGCAGTGCCCTGGCTCTGGGAGCGCTCGCCCTGGTCCTCGCCGGGTGCGGGGACGATGAGGACGCCGCCCCGCCGTCGACGACCGCGGTCACCGT
>DATDAH010000091.1:0-19000 GCA_036525535.1 Acidimicrobiales bacterium | reverse complement strand
TTCGACGTACCGGGTCGGCGTGAGCCCGGTGAACGCCCGGAACTCGTGGCCGAAGTGGGCCTGGTCGACGTGGCCTGCGCCACCGGCGAGGTCGCCCCAGTCGACCGGTCCGGCGGGGTTGATCGCGAACACGGTGGCGGCGAAGCGGTAGGTGCGGGCCAGCCGCTTCGGCGTGACGCCGATGAGCTCCTTGAACCGCTGTGCCAGCTGAGTGCTGCTGACACCGGCTGCCACGCTCAGGTCGCCGATCGCCACCGCAGCAGTGGCCGAGCGATGACGCTGCTCGTATGGCAGACCAGCTTCGGGCCGGCGGTCTCGCACAGCCGTCTCGTCAGCTCCTCCTCGAGCAGCGTCAGCATCTCGTGCGGTCCGTCCGCCGTGATCTCCGGTTCGTCGGGCGACGTTGAGCTGCCCAGGTCGTTGACGACAACTCCGCCAAGGGCAGCCGCCGCTTCCGCAGCGGCGATCCCTGACGACGTCGTCGCCGGACTCGTCGAACAGGATCTCGCGTACGAGGTCATGCCGGAGCCCGGCGGTCATGCCCGCGTATGTCACCGTGACGGGCCTCCCAGAAGCCGTCTGAGGATTCGCACTTCCGCTGGCCATGCCTCCACCAAGACGTCTCGAGGTACGCGGCGGCCCGCGTACCGAAGGGCCAGGGCGATCACGATGACGTCGTCGAGTGGTCCGATGATCGGCAGGAACTCTGGAACGAGATCCACCGGCGAGAGAAGCCAAAGACCTGCGATCGCGATGGCGACCTTCGCGCTTCTCGGGACACGCGGGTCTGCTCGGAGCCGTCGAACCGTGGTGAGGCAGGCGGGAAGCACGGTGGCGAGGTCTCTCGCGGCGCCGGGTGGCAGTCGCTTGGCTGCGAAAGCCAACAGTGCCCACGACAACAGCAGAAGCACCGAGCCCACGACGACGACTCGGAGAACCGGCTCCACCGGCACACTCTGCCCCTTTATGCCCGCGGAACGCTGGCGTGGACGCGTCCCAGCTCGGCAACGAGGTTGTCGTGGCGGCCAAGGTGCCCTCCGGTGGCCGGGTCACGACAAGGTGCCGGTCCCGGTTGAGAGTCACTCCGAACTGTGGCCGATGCGGATGCGGTTTCCGTCCGGGTCAGTCAGTGCGAACTCGTACATCCCCAGGGCATGTCCTCGATCGGAGTGACCGGAAGGCCGGCCGTCGTGAGCTGGGCGTGCCAGCCCTCCACGTCGCGCACGATGATGAAGCAGCCCGCACCGTTCGTGTCCGGAGTGATCTGGTCGGCCTGGCCGAGGTCGAAGACGCTCTCATGGTCGTACTCCACAAACGCGAACCCTCCGCCCTCGTACTTCTCCACATCGAAGCCTGCGGACTCATAGAAGGCCGCTGCCCGGTCCACGTCGGTGACAGGCAGGGTGGGCGTGGAGTCGGGGATGCCTGCCTGCGCTTTCAGCCAGCCGATACATATCCGGCACAGCTTGATGTCGTCGTGGCACATGAGCGCCGCGACCCTGTCGGGGTCCCGTTTCTCACCACAGCATGAGCAGATGACCGCGCCGCGAACCGCAGACCTCGTAGGGGTTTGCTCGCCTTGTGTGACACCGGCGGCGCGTTGCACCAGGGAGCGCAATCGTCGAGACCTGACGGCCGGGTCGACACGCGGGGCGACCACGGTTCCGTGACCGCCCTCCGTCCTCAGGTGGCCGTGAAGTCGACCTCGGTGAAGATGCGGTTGCCGTTGGAGGCCGACGCGTGGACCTCGATCTGGTAGTCGACGCCCGCGTCGAGGAACTGGGCCGGAACGGTGAGGCGCCTGTGTCGGGCTGACAGGGTCACGTCCAGAACCAGCTCTGGGTCTTGCCGGGTCACGATGACCTCGTAGTCGACCGCTCCGGGCACGGGGGCCCACCGGATGACCGCGTGGTCGGCGGGCAGTGTGCCGCCGTCCTCGGGCTGGATGAACACCGGCGCATTGAGAACCCGGTGCGCGAACCGGACGCTGGAGGCCATGTCCCGGCCGTCGATGGTTTCGCCCTCGAAGCGGTAGTTGCCGGCAGGGAACAGCCGCTTGAACTGGGCGAAGGGCAACTCCGTGAAGGGCGGCTCGCTGCTTTCGGAGAACAGCTCGGTCAGTCCGAAGCGGTTGAGGTTGCCGTCAGTTCGGAAGTTCAGGATCCGTCGACCGTCGGGCCGGAAGATCTCGAACTGCTTCCACTCTTCGGCGTCGGCGAACACCTGGAAACCGGCATCCCCGTCGGTGGCGTTGTACTCGATCTCGAGCCGCGCATCGTCGAACGGGATGGCCGGCTCGCCGGTGCCTTGTGCCGTGGCCGGAATCAACAGTGGGGTGGCTCCGACCAGCACGAGGCCAAGCAATCGGTGGTGACGCATTCGTCCTCCTCCCGAACCCGCGCTGCCCCAGTGACAGTCGCGTCGAGAGCGTCGTAACAGACCGCCCCTGACCAGATCCTGAATGTCGGCGGTCAGAGGGAGGGGAGGTATGGCGCCGGGAGCGTCATGCCCCTGAAAGCGAGGTAGCCCTCCTGGCCGACGGCGAGTCGCGCCGGGTGTCCGGTCAGGTGACGGCCCGAAGCGGCTCGACGGACTCGAGGACGACGTCGAGGTAGTCGCCGGTGCACCAGGGCCCGTTGGTGACGAACACGAGGTGGTCGGTCCCGACGCGGGCCAGGTCGCCGCACCGGTCGGCGAGTTGACCCGCGCCCTCGCCGGGCGCGAGGCCTGACGAGCAGGTGCAGCGCTGGCACCATCGCCTCGAGCCGATGCAAGAGCGCTTCGTCCATCCCTCGACCATGAGGCGGGTCGATCGCTGACGGCGCGATCAGGGCGCGTCCTCCAGCACGACGCGGACACCGACCAGGCGGATCGGGCGGCCGCCTTCGAAGCGAGCCAACACCTCGCGGGCCTTGTCGACGACGACGGCGGCGTCAGTCGTCGGTTCGGGGAGCTTGCCGGACTTCGTGCGGGTGAAGAACGTTGCGGTCCGGATCTTCACGGCGACGTGGGTGATGCGCCGTCCCAGCTCCGCGATCGACGCCGTGACCTCCTCGGCCAGCCGGACGACGTTGGCCGTCACCTCGGCGGGGTCGGTGAGATCGTGCTCGAAGGTGACCTCACGGCTGCGTGACCGGGGCACGTGGGGTTCGTCGAGCACCGGCGCGTCGTCGCCGCCCAGGCCCAACACCCGCAGGTAGGGCCCGATCGACGGCCCGAACGAACGGGCGAGCTCGTTGTGGTCGACGGCGGCGAGGTCGGCGACGCTGACGACGCCGTGCTCCAGCAGGCGAGCCGCGGTCCGGGGGCCGATCCCGGAGATCGCCGTCACCGGCTCGTCCCCCATGACCGGGAGCCACGTGCGACGTGTGAGGCGAGCGACGCCGCCGGGCTTGGCGAAGCCCGTTGCCGTCTTGGCCTGCAGCTTGGTCTCGCCGATCCCGACGGCGCAGCGCAGTCGCGTCCGGTCGTACACGGTCGCCTGGACGTGGTGGGCGAAGCCTTCGGGGTCAGCCGTGCGCACGCCGACACACGCCTCGTCCCAGCCCCACTCCTCGACCGCGACGCCGAGGGACCGCAGCGCCGCCATCACCTGGGCCGAGGCCGCCTCGTAGGCGGGGCGGTCCGAGGGGAGGAACACGGCGTCGGGGCACCTGCGGGCGGCAGTGCGCAGCGGCATCCCCGAGCGCACCCCGGACGCCCGCGCCTCATAGGACGCCGTCGCCACCACTTGGCGCGGGCGCGTCGGGTCCCCGTCCCCGCCGACCACGACCGGACGGCCCTCGAGTTCAGGCCGCCGCAGCACCTCGACCGCGGCAAGGAACTGGTCGAGGTCGACGTGCAGGATCCAGTCACGCTCGGCCGGCTCGGTGGGGGACGGCGACCGCATCGCGCCAGTCTGGTGGCTGGCAGGACGACCGGCACCGCCCGGCGAGCGCGTGAGCGTTCGGCCCAGGTTCACCCGCGAGCCGTTTTCAGGGCGAGCAGTCCGCTCTATCCTCAAAGGGACAGTCGGGCGGCATCGTGACCAGCTGAGGAGCCAGCATGAGCCACCGCCCGTCTCGCCTCGTCCTGATCGCCGCACTCCTGCTTGCCGCCCTCCTGCTGCCGGTACCCGCGGCGCCGGCACCTGCGGCGCAGAGCCACTCGCCGGCCGGGACGGTCGACGTCCAGCTCCTCGCCATCAACGACTTCCACGGAAACCTCGAGCCGCCGGGCGGGACCTTCTTCGGGGCGCCGGCGGGTGGCGCGGCCTACCTGGCCACGGACATCCGCCAGCTCAGCGACGGCGTGCGCAACAACGTCGTGGTGTCGTCGGGCGACCTGATCGGGGCCAGCCCCCTGCTGTCGGCCCTCTTCCACGACGAGCCGACCATCGAGGCGATGAACCAGATCGGCCTGCAGCTCAACGCGGTCGGGAACCACGAGTTCGACGAGGGCGCCGCCGAGCTGCAACGCATGCAGGACGGCGGCTGTCATCCGGTCGACGGCTGCCAGGACGGCGACGGCTTCGCCGGGGCGGACTTCGACTTCCTCGCCGCCAACGTCGTCGACGAGGACACGGGCGCCACCATCTTCCCGCCCTACCGGATCATGAACTTCCAGGGCGCCAAGGTCGCCTTCGTCGGGATGACCCTCGAGGGAACGCCGAGCATCGTGACCCCGTCGGGGGTCGCCGGCCTGGACTTCCTGGACGAGGCCGACACGGTCAACGCGCTGGTGCCCCGGCTCCGCCACAACGGGGTGGAGTCGATCGTGGTCCTGCTCCACGAGGGCGGCTTCACGACCGGCGGCGTGAACGACTGCCCCGGGGTCAGTGGACCGATCGTCGACATCGTCGCCCGCCTCGACGACGAGATCGACGCCGTCCTCTCGGGCCACACCCACCGCGCGTACAACTGCGCGCTGCCCAACGCCGTCGGCCACCCGATCCTGGTGACCAGCGCGTCCTCCTTCGGCCGAGCGGTGACCGACGTGCAGCTCCGCATCGACCGCCGGACCCGTGACGTCGTGTCGGCTCAGGCCGAGAACCTGATCGTGCGCCGTGACGTCGTGCCCGCGGCCGACATCACCGACCTGATCGCGGAGTACGACGCCATCGCTGCACCCCTGCGCGACCGGGTGATCGGTCAGATCACCTCGACGATCGACAAGACCGCGGACGATTCGGGTGAGAACCCGGCGGGGAACCTCATCGCCGACGCCCAGCTCGCGGCTACGGCCCCGGCGGGGTTCGGCGCGGCCCAGATCGCGTTCATGAACCCCGGCGGCGTCCGTGACCCGGGGTTCATCTTCGACCAGCCCGCGGGTACCGGGGGGGCGATCACGTACGGCGAGGCCTTCACCGTGCAGCCGTTCGGCAACAGCCTGGTGACGATGACCCTCACCGGCGCCCAGATCTACGAGCTGCTCAAGGAGCAGTGGTGCCAGTCGGCGCCGAAGGTGCTCTTGCCGTCGGCGGGGTTCCACTACGCCTGGAGCCAGTCCGAGGACCCCTGTGCGGGTGACGGTCGAGTGGTGACCGGCAGCGTCACGCTGAACGGGACCCCGGTCGACCTCGCCCAGTCCTATCGGGTGACCGTCAACAGCTTCCTCGCCGAGGGCGGTGACGGGTTCCCGGTGCTCCCGCAGGGGACCGACCGCCTGGGTGGCGCCGTCGACCTCGACGCCCTCGAGGACTACTTCGTCGCCGCCCCCAACCAGACCCTGTCGCCACCCCCGCTGGACCGCGTCGACGTCCAACCCTGAGCGCCGCGGGACGAGGTGATGATCGGCAAGGACTGACCGCCTACGACTGGCGTGGATACCAGCTCCAGGTGCTAGAAAACTGGCAACCACCAGATATTTGCTCCCTTTCTCGGAGCGAGCCCGGCCAGGAGGCACCGGTCCATGAAGAAGCTGACCCTGCTCGTGCTCGCCATGTTCCTCCTCGTCGCCACGGCCTGTGGTGACGACAGCGGGGACGACGGCGGTGGCGACGCCGCGACCGACACCACGACCGACAGCGGGGGGGAGTCCCAGGAGCTGCTGGTCTTGGCGGCGTCGTCCCTGACCAACGCCTTCACCGCGATGGAGCCCGTCTTCGAGGACGCCCATCCCGGCGTGGACGTGGTCCTCACCTTCGACAGCAGCAGCACCCTGGCCGGCCAGGTCGCCGAGGGTGGCCCCGCGGGGGTCCTGGCCACTGCCGACGAGAACAACATGGCGACGGCGGTCGATTCCGGGAACGTCAGCGGCGAGCCCGTCATCTTCACCAGCAACAGCGGTGTCATCGCAGTGCCCGCCGGCTCCGACACGGTGACCGCACCCGAGGACCTGCAGGGCGACATCGTGCTCGCCGTCTGCGCCCCTGAAGTGCCCTGCCGGGTGGTCGCCGACGAGATGTTCGCCCAACTAGGCATCGACCCGGAGATCGACTCCGAAGAGGAGAACGTCGCCGCCGTGGTCACCAAGCTGGAGGCCGACGAGGTCGACGCCGGCGTGGTGTACGTGACCGACGACATCGCGTCGGACGACATCGAGGCCATTGACATCGGCGCCGTCGTCGTCACGACCGAGTATCCGATCGTGGCCGTCTCCGACGACGAGGCCGCCCAGGCGTTCGTCGACTTCGTCTCCGGCCCGGAGGGCCAGTCCCTCCTGACCGAAGCGGGTTTCGTGGCTCCCTGACCCCCCGGCTGAGGCCCCCTCATGGTTCACTGGTTCACCTGATGCTGCACCCGATCGGCCTGGTGCTCGACTGCCACGACCCCCAGGAGCTCGCGGCCTTCTGGAGCGAGGCGCTCGGGTACGTGAACCTCGGCGAGGCCGGCAGCTATGTGCTGCTGATGGACGGTGACGGCCAAGGCCCCAAGCTCCTGCTCCAGGCCGTGCCCGAGGCCAAGGCCGGCAAGAACCGCATGCACCTCGACATCGACGCCGTCGACATCGAAACAGAGGCGGCCCGCCTGGAGGCCCTCGGCGCCCGACGGGTCGCGGCCGAACCCATGCACGAGCACGACACCAACTGGATCCTCATGGCGGACCCCGAGGGCAACGAGTTCTGCGTCTGCGACGGCGGCGCCCCGGGCTGACCCGCTCGCCCTCATGGTTCACTGGTCGCCATGAGCGGGGACCACGATCACGGGACCGGGGCGCTGCGGGCCGGGGCCCGTCACCAGAAGCGTCTGGCCATCGCGTTCGCCCTCATCGCCGTGTTCTTCGTCGTCGAGGCCATCGGCGGGATCCTGACCAACTCCCTGGCCCTGCTCTCCGATGCCGGGCACATGTTCACCGACGTCCTCGGCCTCGGCATGGCGCTGGCGGCGATCCAGCTGGCCAATCGTCACGCCCAGAGGTCGGACCGGGGGCAGAACACGTTCGGCCTCTACCGCCTGGAGATCCTGGCCGCCTTCGTCAACTCCCTACTGCTCTTCGGCGTGGCCATCTACGTCCTGGTCGAGGCGGTTCGCCGGCTGACCGGTGAGCCCGACGTGCTCGGCGTGCCGATGCTGATCGTGGCCACTCTCGGCCTCGTCGTGAACCTCATCGCGTTCGCGCTCCTCCGCGAGGGCTCTGCCGAGAGCCTCAACATCGAGGGGGCCTACGTCGAGGTCCTGGCCGACACCATTGGCTCCATCGGGGTGATCATCGCTGCGCTCCTGCTGGAGATCTTCGGCTGGGCCTGGGTCGACCCGGTCATCGGCGCCGCCATCGGCCTGTGGATCCTCCCGCGCACCTGGCGGCTCGGCGGCCAGGCCGTGCGGATCCTGCTGCAGGCCGCACCCCCCGACGTCGACCTCGACGAGCTGCAGGCCGGCCTCGCCGCCCTGCCGGGCGTGATCGACGTCCACGACCTTCATGTGTGGACGCTCACCTCTGAGATGGAGAACGCCTCCGCGCACCTGATGGTCGAGGTGGGGACCGACAGCCATCAGGTGCTCGACCAAGCCCGCGCCCTGCTCCAGGTCGAGTACCGCATCGCCCACGCCACGCTGCAGGTCGAGCCCGCCGATCACCGGGGCTGCGACGAGGTCGACTGGTGACGGCGACGGGCTGAAGCGCTCAGCCGACGTCGCTGAGGGCGGCGGCGACGGCGAACCCGAGCACGCTGGCCAGGCCGGCCAGGTCGTGGGCCTTGCGGGTCGCGGCGGGGATCATCGAGTCGATCAGCATCACCAGCAGGGCGCCGGCGGCGAAGCCGTTGATGGTGGCCTGGAGGTCGCCCGACGCCGAGTCGGCGATGGCGTAGCCGACCACGGTCGCCAAGGTCGTCACCGCGGCGACCGCGATCCAGAGGCGCAGGATGATCCCGTTGCTGTGGCCTGACGAGCGCATCTCCGTGGCCGACCCGATGGCTTCGGGCAGGTTCGAGACGAAGATGGCCGCCAGCAGGCCGACGCTCACACCGTCGCCGGTGACGAGGCCGATGCCGAGCACCATCTGCTCGGGGATGCCGTCGAGGAAGGCCCCGAGGGCCAGCGCCGGACCCTCGCCGCCCGTCGCGGCCCCGGCTTTGGGGCGCTCGATGACACGGTCGGCCAGGAAGTACGTGAGCGCGCCTGCCGCCAAGCCGATGGCGACGGAGTCACCGCCGCCGAGGCGGATCCCCTCCTCGGCGAGGTCGAAGCTGACCGCGCTGATGAGGGCGCCGGCGCCGAAGGCGAGCACCAGCCCGACGATCCGGTCGGGCCAGGGCCGGACCACTCCCAGCAGCGCCCCGATGATCAGTGACGACGCGGCGAGGGCGCCCCATCCCAGCGCGGCGGCCACGCCGTCAGGCCCCGCGGTCTCGGCGAGCAGCAGCCATGTCGGACGCGGACGCTACTGCGCCCGAGACGGCTCCTCGGGTGGCCGGTCGTCGGGGACCGGACATGATGGGCCATGGCCGGAGAGCGGGACGTCGTGCTCGTCCGTCACGGCCAGACGGCGTGGAGCGCGACGGGTCGGCACACCGGGCGCACCGACGTCCCGCTGACCGACGAGGGTCGCCGCCAGGGAGAAGAGGTGGGCGCGCTGCTCGCGCCATGGTCGTTCGCGACCGTCCTGACCAGCCCGCTCGGGCGCGCCCGGGAGACCTGCCGGGCCGCCGGGTTCGAGGGCGAGGTCGACCCCGACCTCCAAGAGTGGGACTACGGCGACCACGAGGGCCGAACCACGCCGGAGATCCGCGAGGACGACCGGGGGTGGACCGTGTGGCGGGGACCGGTGCCCGGTGGCGAGTCGATCGACGACGTCGCCGTACGGGCCGACCGGGTGATCGCCCGGATCGTCGGTGTCGAAGGCGACATCGCCGTCTTCTCCCACGGCCACTTCCTGCGGGTCCTGGCCGCCCGTTGGCTCCGCTTGCCGCCGACCGCCGGCGGGATGCTGCTGCTCGACACCGGCACGATCAGCGTGCTCAGCACGGAGCGGGAGTCCCCGGCCATCCGGCTCTGGAACGGTGTCCCACCCCACCACGACGTGACAAGTTCCACGCCGGAAAGGCGTTCCTGAAACCGGGCGGCGCCAATACGGTCGTGCGCAGGTCCCGCGCGGGCCGGCGATGAGTCTCGCCGGGTTCGCTGGTCCAACTGTCTATGACCGTGACCGAGGTTCCGAGGAGGGTGACGATGCCGGAAGCCAGCTCGTCGTTCGCCGTCCGCGCCCGCGGGCTGGTGAAGCGCTACGGCGAGACCACGGCCCTGGCCGGGATCGACTTCGAGGTCCCGACCGGGACCGTCACGGCCGTGCTCGGCCCCAACGGGGCGGGCAAGACCACCGCGGTGCGCATCCTCACGACCCTGGCCGACGCCGATGAGGGCGAGGCCGTCGTCGCCGGCTTCGACGTCAGGGAGGACCCCAAGGAGGTCCGGCGCCGGATCGGCCTGGCCGCCCAGGACGCCACGGTCGATCCGCTGCTCACCGGCCGGGAGAACCTGATCATGCTGGGCGAGCTCCATCAGTATCGGCGCAAGGAGGCCGTCATCCGGGCCAAGGCCCTGCTGGAGGAGTTCAACCTGGCCGACGCCGCCGACCGCCGGACCTCGGGCTACTCCGGCGGCATGCGTCGGCGGCTCGATCTCGCCGCCACGCTGGTGTCGGACCCCGAAGTCCTCTTTCTCGACGAGCCCACGACCGGGCTGGACCCGCGGGCCCGCGCCGAGCTGTGGTCGGTCCTCGACCACCTCGTGGACCGGGGCACGACGTTGCTGCTCACCACCCAGTACCTGGACGAAGCCGAGCGCCTGGCCGACGACATCATCGTCATCGACCACGGCCGGATCATCGCCCGGGGCGACGCCCGCAAGCTCAAGCGGGAGGTCGGTGGCGACCATCTGCAGCTGGTGGTCGTCGATCCTTCCCGCCTGGACGACGCCGTCCGCCTGGTGGCCGAGGTGACCGGGCTCGAGCCCCGGGTCGAGGTCGGTGCCCGCCGCGTCAATGCCCCCATCAGTCAGGGCGTGGACGCGCTGGTCGAGGCGGCAAAGGCGCTGGCGGTGGCGGGGATCGCCGTCGACGATCTGAGCCTGCGCCAGCCGACCCTGGACGAGGTGTTCCTGGACCTCACCGGGGCCGCCCCCGAGGAGACCGACGAGGAGGACCAGTCGTGACCGCCACCACCGTCACCGATGTCAGCGCCGTGAACCCCGCGCGACCCCACGAGCGCGTGCTGCCCGAGCCCAGGGGCGTGTTCCACGACACGTGGGTCGTCGCCAAGCGGGGCCTCATCCACATGAAGCGCCAGCCTGAGGCCCTGAGCGACGCCACGGTCCAGCCCATCATGTTCGTGTTGCTCTTCGGCTTCGTCTTCGGCGGCGCCATCGGCGTGCCGGGTGGGAGCTACCGGGAGTTCCTCATGGGCGGGATCTTCGCCCAGACCATCGTCTTCACCGCGTTCGGCGTGGCGATGGCGATCGCCAACGACTTCAAGAACCAGGCCGTCGACCGCTTCCGGTCCCTGCCGATCGCCCGCGGCGCCGTGCTGGGGGGCCACGCTGTGGCCAACCTGGCCAAGACGGTGCTGCCGATCGTGATCATGTCGGTCTGCGGCCTGCTCGTGGGGTGGCGCATCGACGGCGGCCTGCTGGACGCGATCGCCGGGTATGGCCTGATGCTGGTGTTCGCCTTCGCCATGATCTGGGTCGGTGTGCTGCTCGGCAGCGTGGTCGGCACGCCGGAAGGGGTCACCGGGCTCGGTTTCGTGGCCCTGTTTCCCTTGACCTTCCTGGCCAGCACCTTCGTGCCGGTCAACACCATGCCCCCGGCCCTGCAGACCGTCGCCGAATGGAACCCGGTGTCGACCCTGTCGGACGCCATCCGCGTGCTGTTCGACAACCCTCGTCCGCCCGTGACGCCGGGCGACCCGTGGCCGAGCCACCACCCGGTGGCCTACACCCTGCTCTGGGCCATTGCGATCGTGGCCGTCTGCGCCCCGCTCGCCGTGCGCGCCTACGACCGCTCCATCGCCCGCTGAGCTCGGTCGGCCCTCAGACGCCGAGGCGGTCCCAGGGTCCCCAGATGGCGAAGGTCAGGGCCCGGCTGGCCTGGATGTTCACGAACAGGGTGTGGCCGTCCGGGCTGAACGTGGCCCCGGCGAACTCGTCGTTGAACTGGCCGGGTAGCCGGTTGAGGGCGATGTCGAAGAGCTCCCCGCGGGGGGTGAGCCCCCGCAGGTAGTTGTCGTTGGTGCCGTCCTCGCAGAGGACCAGGGCGCCGTGGCGGCTGCGCCGGGTGACGTTGTCGGGGAGGTCCAGGGTCTCCGGGCCGGGGGACTCGTACGCCATCCGCAGCATCTGGCTGCGGGTGTCGTAGGCCCAGACCTGGCCCGATCCGTTGCCGAAGCCGTTGGCGATGGGCCCGATGCTCGTCTCGGGGGCCCCGCCCCCCTGGGTCGACGTGAACCAGACCGTGCCCTCGTCGTACACGGACCCTTCGAGCCGGGAGAACCACGCCGCCCCCTGGGCACGACCCTGATCGCCCACGTGACGAAGGGCCTGATCGTTGGTCGTCGGGGCGGGCTGCCCGGGGGTGTAGGGGAAGGTCGGGTCTGGGTCGTCGATGTCGACCCACTGCACCCGGAACCGCGCCCCCTGGGGCTGGCTGGCCGCGAGGTCGGCGTTCGGGTGCCCGGCCACAGCCAGCATCTGGAGCCGGCCGTGCTCCGGCAGGCGCGAGCCGTCGGAGGGTCCGGATTCGTGGCTCCGGCGGGGGACGTAGCGGTAGAAGCCCGACGGGAAGCCGAAGTTGTCCTCGGTCATGTAGAGCACGCCGTCGCGCGGGTCGAAGGCGGCCGACTCGTGCGCGAACCGCCCGGCTGCGGTGATGGGCTCCCGGTCGCCCTGACCGCCGGCGGGGACCTCGAAGATGAAACCGTGGCGCTGGGTCAGGGGGACATTGGAGACGCCGGTGAAGTCGGGACCCACGTCGGGGCCGTTCACCGTCTCCTCACAGGTGACCCAGCTGCCCCACGGCATCCGGCCACCGGCGCAGTTCATCTGGGTTCCGTTGAGGCTGGTGAACGCCCGCTCGACGTTGCCGTACCGGTCGACGAGGACCGAGGTCGTGCCTCCTCGGGCCATGCTGTCGTACGGGGTCCCCGGGCCGAAGGCTGCGCCCGGGCCGTTGACCTCGTGGTTGCGGACGAGCCACACCCGGCGGCGGGAAGCCTCAAAGGCCGCCATGCCGTCGTGCCGGGCGGGCAGGAGGGTGCCGTCGTCGAGGGTGACGGGCTCCGCCGTGTCGTGGAACGACCGGTAGTGGAAGCCCTCCGGCAGCCACAGGCGGACCACTTGGCCCCGCTCGTCGAGGACGGGTCCGAGCGGCGGTCCGGCCCGCCGTGAGCGGGCCGCGGCCGGGGCGGCCAGGTAGCCGGCGAACGGGCCGCCGAGCAGGGCCCCCCCGGCGACCGCGGTCGCGCCTCGTAGGAATGTCCGACGGTCGAGCTCAGCCATGAGGGTCCCCCTGTCCGCCGCCGGTGACCCGGCGACGTGATCCATCCGCTCGCGGCGCCGAACTTACCCTGTCGGACGCCGGTCATTCCTGCGGTCGTCCCAGCCTGACCCGCCGGTCGGCGCCGGAATCGCCCCCGGTAGGGTGACCGGACCATCCCTCGAAGAAGAAGGTTGCGCTGAAGGGTCGACGTCGAGACGAGTTGGCCGGATCCGACACCCACGGTGACGACGCGCAGTACCTGGACCTGGCCCGTGAGATCCAGAGGGAGGTGACGCGGGTCGCCGCCGACGAATCGTCGGACCCCGAGGCCCTCGACGCCGTCTTCGAAGGAATCACCCGACGGGAACGGCTCCGCGTCCTGCGGGAGACCTTCGACCGCCTGCCGGCCACCGAGCAGTGGGCCGTGCTGGAGCGGACCTTCGCCGACGACGAGCTGGTCGAGGCCTTGGCCGGGGCCCGCGCCGCCCGCCTGGCCGCTGCCCAGCGCCGCGAGCGGGCGGCGACGGTGACCTCCGGTGAGCGCCTCGACACCCTCGCCGTCCCGGCCGACGAGCTGCTCGTGCTCGGCCTGTTCCTGGAGCCCGATGTGCGGGGTGGGATCGCCCGGGGACCGGGTTCCACCAACTGCGTGCGGCGCCTCGTCCTGAAGGCCACGGCCGTCGCCGATGCCGGCGCGTTCCAGGTCATCGAGGACGTGTTCAACCCCGGTGGGAGCTACTTCGTCACCCCTCGGTACGACGAGGCGTTCTGGCGCAGCCACGACCGGCTGGCCGCCCATGCCCTCGTGCGTCTCGGCTCGATCGTGCCGAGCGCAGACGGGCCTGGTCTCGACCCGGTCCTCCACCTCGGGGGCCGGGTCGACGTCGAGACGCAGGGTGAGCTGCGGGAGGGACACCTCCACCTCGGCTTCGCCCTGCTCGACGACATCGACGTGTTCGCAGCAAGCAGAGAGGAATAGTCATGGATGGTGCGCTCGTAGTGCTGCTCGTCCCGATCGTGGTCGGGGTCCTGGTCGTCATGTTCTTCGCGGCCAGCTTCACCTCGATCGGTCCCGCCGAGGTCGGCCTGGTGACCAAGCGCCTGGGGCGCAAGCTCGAAGGCGACCAGCTCGTGGCCATGAAGGGTGAGGCCGGCTTCCAGGCCGACCTGCTCATGCCCGGGCTGCGCTTCAAGCTGTGGCCCATCTTCAAGGTCCAGCGCTACGCCTGGGTCCAGGTGCCGCCGGACCACATCGGCCTGGTCATCGCCCAGGTCGGCGCGGCTCTGCCCACGGGGGCGAAGTCCGCCATCTACAGGCCGGAGTTCGGCAGCTTCGCCGACATCCGCACCTTCCTCGGCAACGGCGGGCAACGGGGCGTGCAGCGCCCCGTTCTGCCTCCGGGGACCACGGCACCGATCCACCCGGTCGGCTTCGTCGTGATCACCCGCGAGCGCATCTTCGGCAAGATGATCTCGGAGGCGACCCGCACCGCGGCCGGTCAGGTCGAGGAGACCGCCCTCAACGTCACCCACATCACGCCGCAGGGCGAAACCGACATCGTCGGCGTGGTGACCACGCTGGAAGGGCCGGCGTCGGGCGACATCGCCAGCCGCATCGGTGGGTTCAGCGATGTCACCACAATGGAGGCCGACGACGAGGGAGGCTCGCCGACCCAGATCATCCAGGCGGTTCTGCGCTCCAAGAACCATCTGCACGACAACTACCAGGACTACCAGGCGTTCCTGGCCAACGGAGGCTCCATCGGGCTCCAGCACGACCCTCTGCTCTACGGCTCCTACCTGCTCAATCCCTTCCTGGTGAAGGTCGAGCTGCGGGAGATGTTGGTCGTTCGTCAGGGCGAGGTCGCGGTCATCAAGTCCTACGTCGGCCTGCCCACCGAGGACACCTCCGGTGACGAGTTCAAGTTCGGCTCCATCGTGAAGCCCGGTCACCAGGGCATCTGGTCCGAGCCCCTGCGCACCGGCAAGTACACGCTGAACCCCCGGATCTACGAGGCCGAGATCGTGCCCACGTCGATCCTGACCTTGAACTGGTCGCACGCGACCAGCGACGCCCACAGCCTGGACGAGCACCTGGCCCCGATCGACGCCAAGAGCCGTGAGGCCTTCACGTTCAGCATCGACCTCCAGGTCCAGATCCACGTGCCCGACACCCGGGCGCCGAAGGTCATCTCCATGGTCGGGACGATGAAGAACCTGGTCAACGAGGTCCTGCAGTCCGCGGTGGGCAACTACTTCCGCAACAAGCTGCAGACCCTGGGGGCGGCGGAGTTCATCGAGAAGCGCGACGAGGTCCAGCACGCGGCCGAGTCGTACATCCAGTCGTACCTGTCCCGCTACGAGGTCGAGACCCGGGGCGTCTACATCCAGGACGTCATCTTCCCGGCCGACCTGGTCGAGGTGCTGACCACACGCGAGATCGCCTCCCAGGAGAAGTCGACCTTCGCTCAGCAGCAGAAGGCCCAGGAGGCCCGGGTCAGCCTCGAGCAGCAGCGCGGCGTGGCCGACATGCAGGGCGAGCTGGCGCAAGCCAACGTCTCGGTCGACATCGAGAAGGCCAAGGCACAGGCCGCCAGCGCCCGGGCCGAGGGTGAGGCCGCGGTCATCACGACCACCGGCAACGCCGAGGCCACCCGCACCCAGGCCATCGGTCGGGCCACGGCCAGCGCCGAGGAGGCACTCGGCCTGGCCCGGGCCAAGGGCTTCGACGCCCAGCGCCAGGCCATCGGCTCCCAGCAGACCGCCATGGTGGCAGCCCTGCGGGAGGTCGGCTCCGGCCACGTCAAGATCGTCCCCGACATCCAGGTCAGCGGCGAGGGCGGCGTGCTCAGTGGCCTCGGTGCCATGCTCATGCGCAACCTGGCCGAGACCCACAACGGCAACGACCCCGGGGACAACGGTTCCGAGCCCGGCCGGCTGGAGCCGGCCGACGCCGAAACGACCCCCGAGCCCGAGTCCGAACCGTCCGCCTAGCGGACGGTTCTGGCCCGTACCGTCGGCGGGCAGGTCGCGGCGGTGGCTTCCTACGCCGTGAACCCAGAGGGCGTGGCGCGGGCCCGGGCCCGCATCGACGCCCACCAGTACGTGCTGGACAGCGACTGGGGGGAGGTCCAGCCGAGGGCTGACGACGAGAACGCCTTCCTCGAGACCCACACCTGGGACGAGTACGCCGCATGGCATCTCGGCCTCACCGAGGGGGCCAACGACGAGACCAAAGCGCGTTACGCCTTCGTCTACGGCGACCTCCGTCGTGTCCACCGCACGGCGCTGATCGCCTGCGTCTACCGAGCCTCGGAGTGGCGGCACAAGGAGGTCGAGCTGGCCGCCCACGACCTCCTGCAGCACCTCGACGCGACGAGCGCCTGACGGGGATGGGCCCGGGGATCTCGCCCCTACCCTGGAACCATGGCTGACACCGCCACGCTGACCGCCGAGGAACTCGGGCCGGAGCTGGATCGGCACCGGGTCAAGCTGACCGCCCACTGCTACCGGATGCTGGGGTCGGGCTTCGAGGCCGACGACGCCGTGCAGGAGACCATGGTGCGGGCTTGGCGGAGCTACGACCGCTTCGAGGGACGCTCCCAGGTGAGCACCTGGTTGCACCGCATCGCCACCAACGTCTGCCTGACCATGCTCGAAGGGCGTCAGCGCCGGGCCCGCCCGATGGAGCTGGGGCCGGCCTCCCCCCTGGGCGAGGCATCCCTGGGCCCGGCCCAGCCCGAGGCGTTCTGGTTGCAGCCCGTCCCCGAGGGTCGGGTGGTCCCGACCGACGGCGACCCGGGTGAGCGGGTCGCCGCCCGGGAGAGCGTGCGGTTGGCCTTCGTCGCCGCCCTCCAGCACCTGCCGGCCCGACAACGGGCCGTGCTCATCCTCCGTGAGGTCCTGGCCTGGCCCGCCAGTGAGGTGGCCGACCTCCTCGACACCTCGGTGGCCTCGGTCAACAGCGCCCTCCAGCGGGCCCGGGCCACGATGGCCGAGCGGGGCCTGTCCGCTTCGGACCCCGCGCCCCCGGTGAGCGCCGAGGACCGGGAGGCGGCGGCCCGCTTCCTGGATGCCTTCGAGCGCTACGACATCGATGCCATGGCCGACCTCCTGCACGAGGACGCCACCCTGTCCATGCCCCCCTACGCCCTCTGGCTGCAGGGCCCGGAAGACATCGTGGGCTGGATGGCCGGACCGGGTCACGGGTGCCGGGGCTCGTACTGCATCCGCGTCGAGGCCAACGGCACCCTCGCCTTCGCCCAGTATCGGCCCAACCCGTCCGGTGACGGGCACCACCCGTGGGCGTTGCAGGTCCTCGAGACGAGGGCCGGGAAGGTCACGGCGGTCAACTCGTTCCTCGACACCGAGGTCCTCTTCCCGCTCTTCGACCTCCCCGACGTCCCGCCGGTCTGATCAGGCGACCCGTTCGACCCGGACCTCGTGGCCGTCGGCCTCGGGCTGGGTGCAGCGGAGGAGGCGCCGTCCCTCGGCCGCGATCGTGGCTTGGACGCGCTTCGACAACGGCTCGAAGGTGCGGACGACGAGCCGGGCCGTCGCTCCGGTGGTCTCGGGGTGCCAGACGGCGCGGACCAGGCCGTCGTGGAGGACGGTGCCCTTGACCGGCGGGTCGATGGCGAGCGAGCTGACCGCCTGGAACCGGCTGCGGTCGGCGTGGGAGAGCAGCGCGTTGTCGTACTCGGGCAGGAAGCGCACCGGGGCCGGTGTGTCGGGGTCGGGGCGCGGCGCGTCCGGGAGATCCCACAGCTCGCGGCCCCGTTCGTCGCGGAACGGGCGGAGCTGGGGGCGCAGGCGGTCCACCACCTCCCGCATCCCCGTCAGCCGGCACCAGGCGGCAACGTCCGCCACGGCGGCCGGGCCGAAGGCGGCAAGGTAGCGCAGCACCACGGCGTCCAAGGAGGGTCGGCGGGCGAGGGGCCGGTCCAGCCAGCTGTCGAGGGGCGTGGTGCGCACCTGCCCGGTTCGGCCCCACACGCCGCGAGGCGGGACCTGGACCATGGCGAGCAGGTTGCGGCAGGCGTACGCCAGCGCCCGAGCGTCGAGTTCGGGCAGCTCGGCCTCGATGACGGCGCGCAGCCCGGTGGGGCTGACCGGACCGGCCTCGACGACGTGCGGTCGGAGCCGAGCCATGAGCGACACGAGGTCGAGGCGGTTCAGCACGTCCTTGAACTCACCGTGACGGGCCAGCTCGGCATCGAGGACGGGCTGCATGAGCGGGCGCAGGACGAGGGCGTCCTCGGCGGAGACGAGGTGGATCGTCCCCCGCATGACGACGATGCGCACGAGGACTCGCTCCTCCAGCAGTCGCCCGACCTCCTCCGGCCGGAACCCGTCGAGGCGGGACCACAGCGCGGTGTAGGGGTCGAGGGGGATCTGGGCCTGCAGGCCCACCAGGTGCTCGACCGCGGCCAGCGGATCCATCGCCGTCCGTTCGAGCAGGAGCTGGCGGCTCAGGGTCGTCCGCCCCAGGGCCCGGTCACTCAGTCGGTCGGCACTCAACGGCGGCCTCGACTGCGGTCGAGGCGGCGCCGGTCCTTCTTCGTGGGGCGGCCGGTCCCGGGCTCACGGGTGGGCACTGGTGGGACAGCGGCCCGGGTGGGCTCCGGCGGGGAGTGGTCGACGAGGCACTCGGCGGCGATCGGCGCCCCGACTCGGGCGTCGATGACCCGGACCACTTCGACGATGCGGAGGCGTCGGCCGACCTTGGCCTCGACGCGGTCACCGACCCGCACCGGGGTGGCCGGCTTGGCCGGGCGTCCGTTCACCCGGACGTGGCCACCCCGGCAGGCCGAGGTCGCAGCCGAGCGGGTCTTGAAGACCCGGACGGCCCACACCCATCGGTCAACCCGGGTCTCCTCCATCTCCGGTCCATGGTGATCGGCGCGGCCGCCGCGCTGCGAACCGGGTCGGACCGCTACCCCGCGGAGGACCCCATCGGCGATCTCAGGCTCGACACCGTGCCGGTTCCCGGCCTCTGACCGAGAGCGCACGTTCGTCGGTCAGGGCCGTAGGGCCCAGAGGTGGATGGCGGCTTGGGCCCGCCAGGGTCGCCAGGCCTCGGCCCGGGCCTCGAGGTCATGGGCGGAGG
>DATDAH010000090.1:0-8097 GCA_036525535.1 Acidimicrobiales bacterium | reverse complement strand
TGCGGATCACCATCGTGGTCAACAACGAGCTCACGTGGACGTCGATCCCGACCGGGGTGATCAACGACCTGCCCAACGGCGGCCGCAAGCAGTTCGTCTTCCAGGACTTCTTCAACTACGCCGGGTTGATCCGCAGCGTCTGGCTGTGCTCCACCGCGCCGACCCACCTCTCGGACGTGACGGTGGTGACCGATCTCGACGGCGGGACGGGCATCGTCCGCTGGTCGGCGGTGGTGGAGGACGGGGGCATCGACATCAGGGTCGTCCTCCGGGACGCCGGCGGCGGGGTCGTGGCCGAGGGTCAGGGCGACGAGGGTGAGCTGCGGGTTGCCGACGCGGAGTTGTGGGCGCCGGGCCGCGGCTACCTGTACGACCTGCAGGTCGACGTGATGGACGGCGACGAGCTGGTCGACCGCTACCACCAGACGGTCGGCATCCGGACCGTGCGGGTGGACGGCACCCGCTTCCTGATCAACGGCGAGCCCTTCTACTTCCGTGGCTTCGGCATGCACGAGGACCTCAACGTCCGGGGCCGGGGCCATGACGACGCCAGCATGGTGCATGACTTCGAGCTCCTGGCCTGGCTGGGGGCGAACTCCTTCCGCACCTCGCACTACCCCTACGCCGAGGAGGTCCTCGACCACGCCGACCGGCTCGGCATCGTGGTCATCGACGAGACCGCCGCCGTGGGCCTGAACCTCGGGGTCGCCGGGGGGATCTTCGGAGACGTGGCCCGCACGACCTACACGGAGGACACGGTCGGGTCGGTCACCCAAGGGGTCCACCGGCAGGCGATCGAGGAGCTCGTGGCCCGCGACAAGAACCACCCGAGCGTCGTCCTCTGGAGCATCGCCAACGAGCCCGAGTCCCACACCGAGGAGTCGCGCCCCTATTTCGAACCGCTCTTCGCCACCGCCCGGGAGGCCGACCCGACCCGACCTGTGGGCTTCGTCAACATGATGCTGGCGCCGCCGGATCGCTGTTACCTGACCGAGCTGGCCGACGTGGTGATGGTCAACCGCTACTACGGCTGGTACGTCGACGCCGGCGACCTCGAGGCGGCCGAGCGGGGGCTGGAAGCGGAGCTGCGGGCGTGGGCGGAGAAGCACGACAAGCCGATCCTGGTCACCGAGTACGGCGCCGACACCCTGGCCGGGCTGCACACCCTGCGCCCCGTCCTGTGGAGCGAGGAGTACCAGGCCGCGCTGCTGGACACCTACCACCGGGTGTTCGACCGCAACGACGCCGTGGTCGGGGAGCACGTCTGGAACTTCGCCGATTTCGCCACGGGCCAGTCGTTCGTCCGCGTGGACGGAAACAAGAAGGGTGTGTTCACCCGCGACCGGCACCCGAAGGCCGCCGCCCACCACCTGCGTCGCCGCTGGCGGACCGACCTCAGCTCGTGACCGGGCCCGTCGAGCCCCGCACGACCAGGGTCCCCGCCAGCTCGACACTTGGACCGTCGCTGCGCAGGAGCTCGACCGCCGTCGCTCCTGCCTCGCCGGTGGGCACCGAGAGCGCGGTCAGGGGCGGCGCCGTCATGGCTGCCATCGGCACGTCGTCGCCACCGACCACGCTGACGTCTCCGGGCACCGCGATCCCGCGCTGGGCCAGGCCGGCGATGACGCCGAGGGCCATCTGGCCGTTGAAGGCCAGGACGGCGGAGGCGCCCGTAGCCAGGATGGCGTCGGCCGTCGATGCCGCGGCCTCGAAGGTGGGGGCGCCGACGGTGACCTCGTGCATTGCGATGCCTGTGTCCCGGCTCGTGCGCCGGGCGGCGTCGCGACGCTCCGTCGCCGCCCAGGAACCCTTCGGTCCTCCCAGGTACGCCAGCCCGACGTGACCGTGCCCGACGAGGTGACGAACGGCGTCGTCCACCGCGCGGGCCGTTCTGATCACCACGGACGCCCGACCGCGCACCGGGCGGTTCACGAAGACGGCCGGCGTCGAGCCCAACGCACCCAGCTCCCGGTGCAGGCGGCGGGGCGACAGGACCACGAACCCGTCGACCTCGTGGGCCAGGGTTCGGGCCGCCCGGACCTCCTCCTCGGCGTGCTCGCCCGTGTCGACGAGGAGGAGCTGGAGGTCCGCATCCCGAGCCGCCCGCCCCGCGGCGCGGACCAGGGCGGCGAACGTCGGGTTGGTGATGTCGGGCACGATCACGGCGACGTTGTCGGTCCGGCCGGTGATGAGGCCCCGGGCCGCCCGGTTCGGGACGAAGTCGAGCTCCTGGACGATCGCCTCGATGCGCTCACGGGTGGCCGGGGCGACCTGCTCGGGCCGGTTCAGCGCCCTCGACACCGTCCCGGCGTGGACGCCGGCGCGGGCGGCCACGTCCTCGATGGTGACGCGGCGGGAAGGCTGCACGACCCACGACGCTACGTCGGACCATGACCGTCGAGCGGCTGTCGGAAGCGACGCTGGATCGAGTCGACGCCGTTCGCGTGCCGAGCTACGCACGCGCCGCGCCGCCCACCATCGCCCACCTCGGCGTCGGCGCCTTCGCCCGGGCGCACCTCGCCGTCTACGCGGACGACCTCCTCCAAGCCGGCCACCCGGCGCTCATCCGGGGGGTGTCGCTCCGGAATCCGGGAGCAGAGGAGCAGCTCGCCCCGCAGGACGGGCTGTTCTCCGTCGACGAGCGCGAGCCGGGACGGGACCACTCGCTGCGGGTCGTCGGGTCTCTGGCGTCGGTCGGGACCGGCGTGGACGCCGCCATCGAAGCGATCGCCGCGCCGACCACCGCACTGATCACCCTCACGGTCACCGAGAAGGGCTACGAGCTCGACCCCCGCGACCTGACCGAACCTGACCGACCCCGTTCGGCGCCGGCGGTCATCGCCCGGGGCCTGGGCCTCCGGCGAGGCCAAGGCCCGCCGCCCGTCATCGCCTCGCTCGACAATGTCATGGACAACGGCGTCCTGCTCCGGCAACGGGTGATCGACGCCGCCGAGCAGGCCGATGTCGGCCTGGCCCGCTGGATCATGGAGCACGTCCGCTTCCCGTCCTCGGTCGTCGACCGCATGGTCCCCGCCACCACGCCGTCGGACCTCGACGCCGTCGCCCGGCGCCTCGGCCTGCGGGACGAGGCCGCCGTCGTGGCCGAGCACCACCGTTCCTGGTTCATCACCGAGGTCGACGGCCTTCCGCCCCTGGCCGACGTCGGCGTGCGGGTCGTGGGGGACATCGTGCCGTACCAACGGCGGAAGCTCTGGCTGCTCAACGGCCCCCACTCGGCCCTCGCCTACGGCGGGCTGCTGGCGGGGTGCGAGACCATCGCCGATGCCGCGGCCCATCCCGTCGTGTCGTCGTTCGTGCGGCGGCTGGTCGACGACATCCTCGAGGTGGCCGACCGCACGCCTGGGGTCGGGCCGGACGCCTTCGCGGAGGAGTCGCTCCGTCGCTTCGGCAACCCGGAGCTCGGCCACACCTGCTGCCAGGTCGGCGCCGACGGCTCGCGCAAGCTGGCCCAGCGCCTGTTGCCGGGGGTCGCCGCCCGGGCGTTTCTCGACCTTCCCACCGACCGCTTCGCCGTGGTCGTCGCGGTGTGGCTGGCCGCCGTCACCCGGCTCCCGCTCCGCGGAATCGTGCTGCCCGAAGTCGACGACCCGGACACCGCCGCGCTGCGGGCCGCGGCCGAGGACCGTGACCGACGGGCCCTCAGCCACGCCGCCCTCGGCCGCCTAGCCACCGGTGCCTTCGCCGACGAGGTGGCGGGCACACTTGAGCAGCTGGTGCGTCACGGCATCGACGTGCTGCGGGAGGAACCATGACCGCGACCATCGGTGGTCCCGCCGAGGTGCTGGCCGACGCCGCCGTCGCCGCCTTCGTAGCCGAGCAGTTCTCTGCTCTGGACCTCGACGGTCGGTCCCTCTGCCTGGTCATCCCGGACGCCACCCGCAACTGCCCGCTGCCCCTCCTCCTCGGCGCCATCGTGCGGGCGGTCGAAGGCCGGGTCCGGTCACTACAGGCGGTCGTGGCCCTCGGCACCCACGCCGCCATGACCGAGGCCGCGATGCAGGCCATGGTCGGCGTCGACGGTCTCAACGTGGTCAATCACGAGTGGTGGGACGACGACGCCTTCGCTCGGCTGGGCGCGCTCTCGGCCGAGGACGTGGGCCGCCTGTCGGGCGGTCGCCTCGAGGAGGCCGTCCCCGTCCGCGTCAACCGGCTCGTGGTCGACAGTGACGTGACGGTGATCGTCGGGCCGGTCCTCCCGCACGAGGTCATCGGCTTCTCGGGGGGCGACAAGTACCTGTTCCCGGGCCTGTCCGGGCCGGAGCTGATCGACGTCACCCACTGGCTCGGCGCCCTCATCACCAGCAGTGAGATCATCGGCACCCGCGGGATCACGCCGGTCCGGGCGCTGGTGCACGCCGCCGCCGACCTCGTCCCCGGCGAGCGCCACGCCCTCTGCGTCGTCGTGGACCACGACACCGGTGGGCTCCACCACGCCGCCTTCGGCGATCCGAGGTCGGCATGGGCGGCGGCCGCCGACGTCGCGGCCGAGACCCATGTCGAGTACCTCGATGCCCCTGTCCCGCGCGTCGTCTCGCTGGTCGCTCCGCGTTATGCCGACCTGTGGACCGGGGCCAAGGGCTTCTACAAGGTCGAGCCGATCGTGGCCGACGGCGGCGAGGTGATCGTCTACGCCCCGCACATCACCCAGATCGCCTCGACCCACCCCGGGCTCGACACCATGGGCTACCACTGCCGGGACTGGTTCCTGGCCCACTGGGACGAGGTCCGGGACCTGCCCCGGGGCGAACTGGCCCACTCGACCCACCTCTTCGGTGCCGGCACCTACGACCCCGCCGAGGGCGAGCGCCAGCGGGTGCGCGTCACCCTGGCCACCGGCATCCCGGAAGCCGTCGTGCGGGGGGCGAACCTCCGGTACCTCGACCCCGCCACCGTCGACCTCGACGCCCTCTACGCCGACCCCGACACGCTCGTCGTGCCCGACGCCGGTGAGGTCCTCTACCGATTGCGCTGACGAGGCTCGGTCACTCGCCCGGGTAGACGACGCCGATCTGGGCCCGGATGTCGTCGAGGACGCCCGCGAGGGCCACGGTCTCGTCCAGAGTCATGACCGGGCTCTCGGTCAGGCCCTCCGCCAGGCACCGGTGCACCTCGTCGACCTGGAAGCGCAGGCCTTCGCCCTCGTAGCCGGCGTCGATGTGCTCGAGACCGGCCCGTCCGGCGACCTCGAGCGATTCGGGGCAGTGCATGAACGCCGGGAGCTGGATCCAGCCGTCGGTGCCCGCGATCCGGGCGGTGCACGCCATCGACACCTGCAGCGCGGCCTTCACGACGCCGAGCCGGTCGCCGGGGTGGTGCAGGACCGCGGCGACCTGTTCGTCCACACCGGTCGACCCGACGATCCCGTCGGCCACCACCCGGTCGGGGAGGCCGAGCACCAGCGTGCAGAGCTGCACGGGATAGATGCCGAGATCGAGCAGCGCACCGCCGCCCTGGTGCAGGTCGAAATGGCGATCATCGGGAACCACGGGCGTCCGGTAGCCGAAGTCCGCCTCGACCAGGAGCGGTTCGCCGATCCGTCCGTCGCCCAGAAGGTCGACCAGCACCCGGTAGGCGGGGAGGAAGCGGCTCCACAGCGCCTCCATGCAGAAGACTCCTTGGGCCCGGGCGGCATCGGCCATCCGCTGGGCCTGGCGGGCGTTGAGGGCGAAGGGCTTCTCGCACAGGACGTGCTTGCCCGCCTCGACGAAGAGCAGGGTCATCGCCTCGTGGTGGGCGTGGGGCGTGGCCACGTAGACGGCGTCGATGTCGGAGTCCTCGGCGAGGGCCTCGTAGCTGTCATGACGACCGGCGATCCCGAACTGGTCGGCGTAGGCGTCCGCCCGCTCGAGCGAGCGGGAAGCGACGGCGGTGATCGCGCCGCCCCCGACCATCGTCATGCCCTGGGCGAAGGAGGTGGCGATCGCGCCGGGGCCGGCGACGCCCCAGCGAAAACTCATGGGCTCAGCGCTCCCCGGAGCCGGTCCCAGGTCACTCGATGGCCTCGTGCTCGAACCAGTCGAAGGCGGCGTCGCCGCCGACGGCGTAGAGGCCGAAGACGCGACCGATGAAGCCGCCGGTCATCTCGGTCGAGAGGTAGCGGCCGTCGATCTCGGCCAGGGCCTCCAACGTGCCGTCGTCGTGCTCGAACCCGAGGCTGACGGTGTCGGAGCCGTGTGGGTGCGCACTGGTCTCGATGCGGAGCACGACCGGCCCATCCGGCGCCGCGGCGTCGCCCAGCTCGACGTCGAAGGGCCCGGTCAGGGCCCGGGCGACGATCCGGTCGCCGCGGACGCCGACCTCGTAGTGGGCCGTGTTGTCGAGGTAGATGGTGAGGCCGGCTTCGGCGGCCGAGCCGGCGTCGACCCGCGTCCGGGCCCGGCACCAATGGTGCTGCTGGCGGCGCCCGACGAGCACCGGGGTCTCGTCGTCGAGCGTGGCGTCGGTCCCGTGCAGGGTGAGCCAGCCTGGGCGCGTCTCGAGCGACGCCAGGTCCGTCGGGTGCCGGCGCGCGGCGATCCACCGCGGGTCCAGGGTCCTCGCTTCGAAGTCGTCCCGGCCGTCGAGCTCGACGAGGGCGGGCGTTCCCGGAGGCCGTCGGTCGACCTCCGGTTCGACGGGCTCGACCACGGGCCAGTCGTCGACCCACTCGACAGGGGTGAGGAAGGTCTCGCGGCCGAGCACGTGGTAGCCGTCGTTCATGCCCCGCGGCCGGGTGCCGAGCAAGACCAGCCACGAGGACCCGTCGGGGGACTCCACCAGGTCGGCGTGGCCGGTGTTCTGGATCGGTCGGTCGGTGCTGCGGTGGCTGAGGATCGGATTGGCCGGGCAGCCCTCCCACGGGCCGGTGGGGGAGGGGCCCCGGGCGATGGAGACGGCGTGGCCGGTGTGGGTCCCGCCCTCGGCGATGATCAGGTACCAGGTGCCGTCCCGCTCATAGAGGTGCGGCGCCTCGGGGTACTGCAGTCCGGTCCCGGACCAGGTCGGCTCGGGGCCGTCGAGCACCTCGCCCGTGGCGTCGTCGATGCGGCACCGGGCGATGCCGTCAGGGCCCCGCGAGAAGTGGAGCCAGCAGTTGCCGTCGGCGTCCCAGGCCAGATCGGGGTCGATGCCGGCGACGTCGACAACGGTCGGCTCAGACCACGCGTCGGCCGGGTCCTCCGCGGTGACGAAGAAGTTGTGGGCACCGTTGTTCGTCGCGTTGGTCGTGATCATCCAGAACCGGCCGTCGTGGTGGCGAAGGGTCGGGGCGTAGACGCCCATCGACGCCCAACCGAGGGTCGCGGTGAGGTCGAGCTGGGACGGTCGGTCGAGCACGTTGCCGACCTGCTCCCAGTCGACGAGGTTCGGGGAGCGGAAGATGGGTACACCCGGGAACCACGTGAACGTGGACGTCACCAGGTAGTACTGGCCGCCGACCCGGCAGACGCTCGGATCCGGGTGGAAACCGGGGATGATCGGGTTCCGGTAGCCCGAAAGACCTTGTGTTGACACCGTGTCAGAATGCCCCATGGCTGACCGCGAGTTCGAGACGATCACCTTCGAGGTCCGCGACCACGTCGCCTGGATCACCCTGAACCGGCCCGAGGTGATGAACGCCTTCAACTTCGCCATGCAGATGGAGCTGCGGAAGGCGTGGCTGGACGTGCGCCTGGACGACGACATCCGGGTCGCTGTGCTCACCGGCGCCGGCGAGAAGGCGTTCTGCAGCGGCATCGACCGCAGCGAGTTCGGCCCGCTGAGCGAGGTGGCCGAGGACGACCACCTCCGCCAGTTCGTCGAGAGCAGCCCGAGCTACGACCCGGTGGGCGAGAACCTGTCGCCCAAGTCCGGGCTCCAGTGCTGGAAGCCCATAGTGGCCGCGGTGAACGGCGTCGCCGCCGGGGGCGCCCTCTACATGCTGGGCGAGGCCGACATCATCATCTGCTCGGAGAACGCCACCTTCTTCGACCCCCACGTGTCCTTCGCCATGGTGTCGGCGTACGAGTCGGTCCTCATGGCCCACCGCATGCCACTGGGCGAGGTCCTGCGCATGCAGCTGCTCGGGACCTACGAGCGCATGTCCGCCGAGCGGGCGCT
>DATDAH010000089.1:0-2984 GCA_036525535.1 Acidimicrobiales bacterium | reverse complement strand
GATGCGTTGCGTTGCACGAAGTACGCCGCCGCGAGGACGACCACCACGAGGACCACCCACGACCAGGTGCGGGACCGCGAGCTCTGAGGCGTCACGAGCGCGGCACCGTGAGCTCCCACTCGGTCCCGTAGGTCCCGGTCGTCAGCTCGGCCGTGCCGCCCAGCTCGACGACCCGGCCGCGGATCGAGTCGACCACGCCGAGGCGACCGTCCCCCTGGGCCGCCTCGAGGCGGCCCGCCGGGATGCCCGGGCCCTCGTCGCGCACCGACACCACGACGCGGTCGGGGAAGGCCTCCAGGAGCACCCAGGCCGGGGCGCTCCGGCCGACGTGCAGGAGCACGTTGTCCAGACAGGCGGCGACCGCGGCCACGATCTCGTCCGCGGTCCGGGCCGGGAGCGGCACCGGCGGGCCGGGCAGCGAGACGGTCACCGACCCGTGCTCCTCGAAGCGGGCGAGCTCCAGGGCGAGGTCGACACGACCGTCGACGTCGCCGAAGGCAGGAGGGACCACGGAGTCCTGGGCACGGATCAGCGCCCGCAGCCGGATCTCCTGCTCGCCGGCCAGCCGGCCCAGCTCGCCGGCCTCGCCGCCGAGCTCGCCGCCGCGGCGCTGGACGAGGGCCAGCACCTGCAGCACGCCGTCGTGCACGGCCCGCGCCAGGCGGGCGCGCTCCGCCTCGGTCGCGGCGGTGCGCTCGGCCGCGGCGACGGCCATCGCCGACCGCTGCAGGGACTCACACACGTAGCCGATGATCGGGCCGCCGATCATCAGCAGGAACAGGTTGCCGTAGTTGCTCTGGGTGAAGGTGTCGCGGATCGCCAGGTCCGCGGCGCACAGCACGACCGCCGCCGTCAGACCTCCGGCCCACCTCCACTGGATCGCCCAGGCGAACATGGCGCCCATCACCCAGAAGCCCGCGACCGTCGCGTTGAAGTCCGGCCCCTTCACCCACGGGGTCACGGCCAGGCCGGCCACGGCCACCAGCAGGTCGGTGACCAGCAGCGGGGGCGTGCGCCGAGCGGGGTCGGCGTACGCCCAGATGGCCACGCCGGTCCACACGGCCAGGCCGAGCACGGCCAGGAGGCCCGCGGTCGGGTGCTCGAAGTTCTCGTGGCGCAGGAGGTTGAGGCCGATGGTGTTGGCGAGCAGCACCACGCGCAGGATGGCCAGGGCTCGGAACAGCCGGTCCTGCACCGCCTGGGCCGCGGGGTCGTCGTACGACGCGAAGAGCCCCGTCGACGACGGAGGAGTCCTCAGGACGCCTTCTTCTGCTCGGTCCCGTCGGCCCCGTCAGTCACAGCGTCCGGCCCGGGGTCGACGACCGGGAGCTCGGCTGCGTCCTTCTTGGCCTTGGCGGCGAGCTCCTTGGCCTTGGGGGCGTACACGTCGACGTACTCCTGGCCGGACAGCCGCATGATCTCGTACATGATCTCGTCGGTGACCGAGCGGAGGATGTAGCGGTCGTTCTCCATGCCCTCGTAGCGGCTGAAGTCGAGCGGCTTGCCGAAGCGCACCAGGGGGCGGGTCATCCGGCCGAACTTCTTGCCGGGCGGGGCGACCACGTCGGTGCCGACCACGGCGACGGGAATCACCGGCACGCCGTTCTCCAGTGCCAGTCGCGCCACTCCGGTCTTGCCGCGGTAGAGACGCCCGTCGTGGGAGCGGGTGCCCTCGGGGTAGATACCGAACAGGTCGCCTTCCTCGAGGATGCGACGCGCCGACGACAGTGCGCCCTCGGCGGCCGACCCGGAGGCGCGGTCGATCGGCACCTGGCCGGCCCCGGAGAAGAACTTCTTCTGGAACCAGCCCTTGATGCCCGGCGTGGTGAAGTACTCGGCCTTCGCGACGAAGGTGACCCGGCGCGGCAGGGTCAGTGGCATGAAGAGCCAGTCGGCGTACGAGAGGTGGTTGCTGGCGAGGATCGCCGGGCCCTCGTCGGGGACGTTCTCGGCTCCCTCGATGACGGGCCGGAAGATGACCCGGAGGAACGGCCCGAGGGCGATCCACTTGAGGAACCAGTAGAACAACCTTGCCTCCTCCCGACCCGACCTGAGCGCCGCACGTCAGCCTAGCCCCGTTGCGGCACAATGCCGCCCATGACGCCGTCCACCCCGCTGCCCCCGGTGGCCTCCGAGACACTCTCGGCCCCCGCCCGACCCGAGCTGACGGGGGGCCGCCGCATCGGTGTCCTGCTCGTGCACGGCATCACGGGCAACCCCGTCTCCATGAACCCGTGGGGCCACTACCTGGCCGAGCGCGGGTACGCCGTCGAGGTACCCCTCCTGCCCGGTCACGGCACCACGTGGGAGGACGCCAACACCACGACCTACACCGACTGGTACGGAGAGGTGCAGCGCGTCTTCGACCAGCTCAGGGCCGACGTCGACGTCGTGGTGGTCGGCGGGCTGTCGATGGGCGCGTCGCTCGCGCTTCGGTTGGCGGCCGACCGGGGCGACCAGGTGGCCGGGATCGCCGTCGTCAACCCGGCCGTGGCCACGCGACGGCTCGACGCGAAGGCTCTCCCGGTCCTCAAGCACCTGGTCCCGGGCTGGCCCGCCATCGGCAACGACATCAAGAAGCCGGGCGGCGAGGAGTACCCCTACCCGAAGACCCCGCTCAAGGCGCTGCACACGTTCGTGCAGCAGTGGAAGCCCCTCATCGCCGACCTGCCGAGCATCACCCAGCCGCTGCTGATCTTCCGCTCGGTGGAGGACCACGTCGTCGACTCGTCGTCGGTGCCCATCATCACCAGCCGGGTCTCGAGTCGCGACGTGACCGAGCGACTGCTCGAGCACAGCTACCACGTCGCCACCCTCGACAACGACGCGCCGACGATCTTCGAGGAGTCGGCGGCGTTCGTCGCTCGCGTCGCCGCCGATGCACCCGCTCACTGACCGACGTACGGTAGGTCCGTGACCGGGCCCACCGACAAGCCCAGCGACGACGCCACCTGGCGCGAGATCGTCGCCAACTACGGCGAGCG
>DATDAH010000088.1:0-11158 GCA_036525535.1 Acidimicrobiales bacterium | reverse complement strand
GGGCATGAGGATCGACTGCGACGAATGCGTGCAGCAGCACACGGCGACGTGCGGTGAATGCGTCGTGACGTTCCTGCTGGGGCGGGAGGCGGACGACGCCGTGGTCATCGACGTGGCCGAGGAGCGCAAGCTGCGCCTGCTTCAGGACGCGGGTCTGGTCCCCGCTCTGCGCCACCAGCCCCGGACGGGCTGAGGACTCCACCGGCGGAGGTGCGAGCATGGGCGGGTGTCCGCCGCCGCCCTCGCCGACCGCCTCCGCGCCGCGGGACGGGAGGCGGGGCTGGACGCGCTGGGCTTCGCCGCCGCTGAGGTGTTCACCTCGACCTGCGAGGATCTGAGCAACCGCAAGGCCGCCGGCCTTCACGGCGGGATGCAGTTCACCTACCGGGACCCCGAACGGAGCACCGATCCACGGCGCATCCTGCCCGGGGCCCGCAGCCTGGTGGTTGGTGCGCGCTCGTACCGCCGGGCCGCACCGGAGCCGCCGGATCCACGGGCGACGGGCCGGGTCGCGGCGTACGCGTGGCGTGACCACTACGCCGACCTCGGGGCCGGCCTGACTGCCGTGGCCGAAGTGCTCCGAGCCGATGGCTGGAAGGCGCGGATCGTGGCCGACGACAACGCCCTCGTCGACCGGGAGGCGGCGGTGCGAGCGGGACTCGGCTGGTACGGCAAGAACAGCACGGTGCTGCTCCCCGGCGCGGGCAGCGAGTTCGTCCTCGGCTCCGTCGTCACTGACGCCGAGCTCCCCGTCGCCGACGAGCCGGTGGCGGACGGCTGCGGCCCGTGCCGGCGCTGCGTCGACGCCTGCCCGACCGGCGCCATCGTCGCTCCCGGCGTGATCGACGCCCGCCGTTGCCTGGCCTGGCTGGTCCAGTCCCCAGGCGACTTCCCCGACGCCTTCCGGGAGGCTCTGGACGACCGGATCTACGGCTGTGACGACTGCCAGGACGTCTGCCCGGTGAACCGCCGGTCCGCCGCCGCAGGCAGCCCCCCGCTCGAAGGGGACGCCCAGCCCCGGGTCGACCTGATCGCCCTCCTGCGCGCCGACGACGAGACCCTGCTCGCCGACCACGGCCGCTGGTACATCCCCGAGCGCGACCCGCGCTATCTGCGCCGGAACGCCCTGGTGGCCCTCGGCAACCGCGGGGGGCGGGACGACCCCGAGGTCCGAGCGGTGCTGGCCGAGTACCGCGAGGGCGACGACGACCTCCTGGCCCGTCACGCGGCCTGGGCCCTCGACCGGCTGGACGCCCGGGTGGGGACGGGGTGAAGCACCTCCTCGTCACCAACGACTTCCCGCCGAAGCTCGGGGGGATCCAGTCCTACCTCTGGGAGCTGTGGCGGCGGCTGCCCGCAGAGTCGTTCACCGTCCTCACCACGCCCCATGACGGGGCCACCGAGTTCGACGCCGACCAGCCTTTCCGGGTGGTGCGCAGCCGGGACCCGGTGCTCCTCCCGCAGCCCCTCCTCGCCCGCCGCATCGACGCGCTGGCCGAGGAGGTGGGGGCCGAGCTCGTGGTCCTGGACCCGGCCCTCCCGGTGGGCCTCCTGGGCCCCCACCTGGCTCGTCCCTACGGCGTAATCCTGCACGGGGCGGAGGTCACGGTTCCCGGACGCCTGCCCGGCCCCAACCTCCTGCTGCGCCGGGTCCTGCGCGGGGCCCAGATCGTCGTCGCTGCGGGGACGTACCCGGCGGCTGAAGGGGTGCGGGCCGCGGGACGAGCACTCCCCGTCGTCCACGTCCCACCGGGCGTGGACACCAACCGCTTCCGGCCGCTCGACCCCGCGGCCCGGGCGTCGGCTCGGGCCCACTTCGGGCTCCCACCCGACGGGCCTCTCGTGGTCAGCCTCAGTCGCCTGGTCCCCCGGAAGGGCATGGACACCCTCATCCGCGCCGCTGCCGAGTTGGCGCCGGGCCGCCCCGACCTGACCGTGGCGATCGGCGGGACCGGTCGGGACCGCGACCGCCTCGAGAAGCTGGTCGCCGAGACCGGGGCCCCGGTTGTCTTCTGTGGTCGGGTCCCCGACGGCGACCTCCCTGCGCTGTACGGCTGTGCGGACGTCTTCGCCATGCTCTGCCGGAACCGCTGGCGGGGCCTCGAGCAGGAGGGCTTCGGCATCGTGTTCCTCGAGGCGGCCGCGGCCGGTGTGCCCGCCGTGGCCGGGGAGAGCGGCGGAGCGGCCGAGGCCGTGGCCAACGGTGAGACGGGCTTGGTGGTGGATCCGTCCACCTCAATCCCCGCGACGGTCGCGGCCCTCGCTCGCCTGCTCGACGACGACGACCGACGACGGTCCATGGGCGCTGCGGCCCGACGCCGGGCCGAGGAGGAGTACGCCTACGACGTCCTCGCCGCCCGGCTGGCCGAGTCCCTCCAGACGTGACCGATGCCCGGATCCTCCGGGTGGCGACCTGGAGCAGCGTCGTCCTGGCCGTGTTCGCCGCCGGAGCGGTCGCCGTCCCCGACACGTTGGCGGTGCCCTACGCCGTGGTCGCTGTCGTCTACTTCATCGCCGGCTTCGTGGCGTTCGTCTGGAGCTACGTGGTCGCGGTGGGCCGCAGCCGGACCGACGAGCTCAATGTGGCCGGCATCTACTTCCTCACCGGCTCCGCGCCGAAAGCGGTCAAGCGTCGACTGCTCGGCGCCGTCGTCGTGCAGTCGGTGATCACCGTCGCCGCGGCGGCGGCCCGACCGTTCACGGCCGTCGCCTTCGGCGTCCTGGCCCCGCTCCTCGCGCTTGGTCTGACCGGCCTGTGGGGGGCCCGGTACGGCTCGTTCCCCGAACGCGACGACCCGAGAGGTCGGCGTCCGACACCCTGATCAGCCACAATGCGGGGCAAGGTCGATCCGGAAGCGAGGGATCCATGGCGGAACAGGCGTCGGAGCACACCACGATCGCTGCACCGCCCGCGCTCTGCTGGGAGGTGGCGACGGACTTCGAGGCCTATCCCCAGTGGGCCAAGGACATCAAGGAAGCCGAGATCGTGCACCGCGACACCGACGGTCGGGCCTCGGTCGTGCGCTACCGTGCCGCCGCCATGGGCCGGAGCACCACCTACCTGCTCGGCTACGACTACACGGCCGCCCCGGGACGCCTGGCCTGGCGCCTGCTCGAAGGCGACATCACCCGCCAGCTCGACGGCAGCTATGACTTCCACGCCGTGGACGGCGACGACACGACCACCGACGTCGACTACGAGCTGACGGCCGAACTGGTCGTGCCCCTGCCCGGGTTCGTCAAGCGGCGGGCCGAGGCCCGGATCATGCAGACCGCCCTGCGCGACCTGAAGGCCCGGGTCGAGGCGGTCGCCGCCTCCGGGTGAGGATCCTCCTCTTCACCGGAAAGGGCGGGGTCGGCAAGACGACGGTGGCGGCTGCCACCGCGGCCGCGTGCGCCGCCCGAGGGGAGCGCACCCTCGTCTTCTCCACCGACCCGGCCCACTCGCTGGCCGACTCCCTGGATCGGCCCGTCGGCTCGGCCCCGACGGAAGTCGGTCATCACTTCCACGCCCAGCAGCTCGACGCCCGCGAACGCACCGAGGAGGCGTGGGACGACATCCAGGGGTACCTGGTCGAGGTCTTCGACTGGGCCGGGGTCGAAGGCATCGAGGCCGAGGAGTTGGCCGTGCTGCCGGGGCTCGACGAGTTGTTCGGCCTCGTCGACCTCAAGGCCCACGCCGAGAGCGGCGCCTGGGACACGATCGTGGTGGACTGCGCGCCGACGGCGGAGACCATCCGGCTGCTCTCCCTACCCGACGTCCTCAGCTGGTACATGGACCGGGTCTTCCCGATGACCCGCCGAGTGAACAAGGTCGTCGGCCCCGTGGTCAGCCGCATGACCCGACTCCCCGTGGCCGGCGATCGCGTCTTCGGCGCCGCCGATCGCTTCTACGCCCGACTCGACGGGGTCAAGGAGCTCCTGGCCGACCCCGAGCTGTGCTCGGCCCGGCTGGTCGTCAACCCGGAGAAGATGGTGATCGCCGAGGCCCGCCGCACCTACACCTATCTGGCCCTCTTCGGGTACAGCGTCGACGCCGTCATCGTGAACCGAGTCCTGCCACCGGCCGTGAGCGACCCCTGGTTCGACCGTTGGAAGGCGATCCAGGCCGAGCACCTGGACGCCATCGACGAGGGCTTCGCTCCGCTGCCGATCCTGCGGGCCCACCTGGCCGAGACCGAAGTCGTCGGCCTCGACGCCCTCGTCCGGCTGGCGGTTGAGCTGTACGGCGACGGCCCGCCGGCGGCCCGCCTGCACGCCGGGCAGCCGTTGCGCTTCGATCGGGTCGACGGGCGCCGGGCGATCGTCCTCGACCTGCCGTTCGTCGAGAAGGGCCAGCTGGACGTCGGCCGCCGGGGGAGTGAGCTGCTGATCACGCTGGGCCCGTACCGCCGGGTGATGACCCTGCCCGACTCGCTCGTCGACCGGCCAGTGCGCGAGGCCAAGCTCCGGGACGGCACACTGACCGTCGTGTTCGGGGATCTCGATGAGTGAGGCGGCAGAGGACCGCACTGGCGAGGCGGTGGCCCACCTCCAGAGCGCGGCGCGGGAGCTGATCGCCGCGGTCCGGGCCTTCCTCGACGTGGCCGAGGAGGTCGTCGACGACCCGAAGGCGGGCGAGGCGCTGCTGGACACCCTGGGGGACGTGGCCCGGCGGGTCGTCCCCCGCTCGTCACCGGAGGACGATGGCGGCGTCGAGCACATCGCCGTCGACTAGGTCGCGACGCCGAGAGGGTTGATCTCGGACCAGATCGGCCGATGAAGGATGGGTGAGGCTCGTGCAGCTGGAGGGGCCGCCCAATGAGGCGCCCCTGTCCTTTCATCCCCGCGTCACCGTCGTCGGTGGCCTCGACGACGATCGGCGCGCCCAGATGGTGGCGACGCTCCGCGCCCTGCCCGCGGGCACGGACCCCGGTTGGGAAGGCCTGGTCGAGGCCCACGGAATCGTCCTCGACCTCCACCGGGACAACCTGCGCCTCCTCGGCCTGCAGCACGACGTGGACGTCGTGGTGGGCCCTGGTGATCTCCCGGCCGAAGGGGAGACCTCGGACCGGTCCGCTGGGGCCGTGACGCCGTCCGCGGCCGAGGATCACGTCGAGGGCCTCCGCCTGAGCCACGACATCCTGGCCCACGGCGTGGCCGCGCTCAAGCGGTCCCGCATCGAGTTCGAGGAAGCCCGCCTCCAGGCCGTGGAGGCCATCGAAGAGGCCCGGGCCGACCTCGACCCCTTCGCCACGACGGCCTTCGAGCAGGCGGCCGCCCAGCTCCGACGGGCCGCGGACAACGCCACCGGGCCCGGCGCCACTCCGGTCATCACCGAGTCGTTGCCTGACCTGGAAGCGGCGCGCGACCGCCTCCAAGCCGATCTGGCCCAGATGGACGCCGTCGACCTCCAGCCCGTGCGCGATGCCCTGCACCGGGCCGAGCGGGTCGCGGGAGCGGCCGGTGACGGGCTCGACCCCGTCGCCGTGCGTGCTCTCGTCACTGCCCTCGTCGGTGCCGAGCAGGCCCTGGCCGACCTGGACGGGGTGCGGCGGGAGCAGGGCCGCGACCCCGCAGATCTCTTCCGCCGCATCGAAGGGGCCCGTATCCAGCTGGAGCGGCTGGAGACCTCCGCCGCCCCCCCGACGATCAGCTCCGAGGACCGGGTCGAGCTGGAGGCGGCCCACGATGCCGTCCTCGACGCCGACGCCAAGGTCAGCGCCAGCCGGATCGGGGGCAAGGCCGCCCGGCAGCACTTCGACGAGGTGGTTGCCGCGGAGCAGGCGATCCTCGACCGGATGGGGTTCACGACCTACAGCTCCTTCGCCTTGGCCCAGTCGGCTCCTGGTCCGGACCCCGAGACGCGGGTCGAGCTGGAGGCGACCCGCCGAGAGCTGACCGAGCTCGAGTCCGCCTACCACGCCGCCCTCGCTTCCGGCGAGGGGGACGCCGAGCGGGCTGAGCTCGAAGCCCAACGCGACGCGCTGCGCCGGGACGCCGCCGCCCTGGTCGACGCCGAGCCCGATCACGTCCTTGCCGCCGTCTCCCGGTTGGCCGACGAGTTGAGCGGCGACGCCCGGCGCCTCACGGCCAGCAGCGAGCTCCGTGACCGACTGGCCGAGCGGGGCGTCGACTTCGGGGACCTGGACCTCACCGACGACGAGGTCGTCGAAGTGGCGCGGGTCTGGCTGTCCGACATGAGCGAGCTGGCCGAGAGCCGCGACGAGCTGGAGCACGAGCTCGACACCGTGCGGGCCCGGCTCCTCGTCGTGACGTCGGCCATCGCTCAGGGCGAGGCGGCCGCCGATCCGCTGACCCGGGCCCAGGCCGAGGTCGAGGCGGCCGAGGCCCGATTGGCTCGGCACCGACAGGCGAGCGACCGGGTCGCCGAGCTCTGCGGCCTGCTCGAGGAGATCGAAGGTCGCCTGGCCAGCCTGGGCGAGAACATCGGGGCCCAAGAGGACCTGGTGGCGGCTGCGGCCGAAGGCATGGCCACCACCGAGGAGCGCCTGGCTGCCGGCCCGGAGGCCGGTGACGTCGACGAGGCCGGCGCCGCGCTGGACGATCTGCTCCTCGGCATGACCGAGGTGGACGACACCGAGTGGTATCTCCTCACCCGCCTCGCCGGCCTCCGGGCGCTCTCGTTCGCCGGCTCGGTGCCCCTCGTCCTGGACGGGGCCCTGGCTGATCTCGACCGTGAGGCCGCCCATCGGGTCCTCGACAAGGTCGAGGCGATGACCGATGTGGTCCAGGTCATCTACCTGGGCGACGACGACGCCGTCGTCGAATGGGCCGCCCTGCGCGGGTCCGAGGCGACGGTCATCACCGCCACGTCGGGCGAGACCGCGCCACCGTACGCCGCCCCGCCGGAGGCCGCCGCGCCGGTCGCCGTCCCCGTCGCCTGACCGCTCACCGAGGACTCGGCTGACGCCGGGCACCCACCGCCCTACCCTGGGCGGATGACCCTCCTGAGCGACGACGGGATCCGCGAACTGGCCGCCTTCCGCCCTGACCGGGGCGTGGTCACGAGCTGTTACCTCGACGTCGACGGTCGCCGCTTCCCGCGCCGGGCCGAATACGAACAGGAGCTCGACCGCGTGCTCCGCCACGCCCGGACCCGGGCCAACGGCACGTCGCCGATCAACGACGACCTCGTGGCCATCGAGCGCCACGTAAAGGGGGGCCTCGACCGTTCCCGGATCCGCGGTGTGGCGATGTTCTCGTGCGCGGCGGACGGCTTCTGGACCGCCCTCGCCCTGCCGGTGCCGGTACGAACCCAGCTCGTCGTTGGCCATGCCCCGGCCGTCGGCCAGCTGGAGGCGGCCCTCCACCACCACGAACCCATCGGCGTGCTGCTGGTCGACCGGCAGCAGGCCCGCGTCCTCGTCTTCGAGATGGGGGAGCTGACCGAGCACGCCGAGGAGGTCGGTGACCTGCTGCGAGCCGTCGACGAGAAGGACGAGAAGGCCCGGGGCGACGGGTCGTCCCGGGTGGAGGACCGGGACCGGCAGCATGTCCGCCGCGCCACCGCGGCGGCCTTCCGCGTGTACCAGCGCCACCCCTTCGAGCACCTGCTCGTCGGGGCCCCCGCGGCGCTGATCGGCGCCGTGGAGGACGCCCTTCACCCCTACCTGCGGGAACGTCTCCGCGAGCGGACGACCCTCGCCGTGGGCGACCCGGTCGAGACCATTCGGGCCGCGGTCATGGCCGCCGAGACGGACCTGGAGCGCCGCCGGGAAGCGGGACTCCTCGACGAGCTGCGGGGCCGACTCGGCCGCGACGACCGGGCGACCGCCGGCCTGGCCACGGTGCTCGAGGCCTTGGCCGACCGGCGGGTCGAGCGCTTGCTGGTGTCGGGGGGTTACCACGAGGAGGGCTGGTCCTGTGCCGGCTGTGGCACCTTGGCCAAGGTCGGCCCGACCTGCCCTCGCTGCGGCACCGCGATGCGCGAAGAGCAGGATGTCGTGGCCGCCGCCATCGACGACGCGCTGGCGGCCTCGTGCCGGGTCGATGTCTGCGACCGCTCCGCCGACCTCGATGTGCTCGGCCGTATCGGCGCCTTGCTCCGATTCTGAGCGCCATGCCCACCCCGACCACGATCGGGGTCGATGTCGGCGGGACCAAGCTGCTGGCCCTCGCCCTCGACACCACGCACGACGCCGTCCTCGGCACGGCCCGACACCCCACGCCCCGGGGGGCGGAGGCGCTCCTCGACGGTGTGGCCGAGATCGTGGCGGAGATCACCGAGCAGTGCACCCTCGGACCGGACCTGCGGGTGGGCGTCGGCGTGGCCGGCCTGGTCGACCACCGAGGCGTCCTGCGTCACGGACCCAACCAGCACGGCGTGCGGGAACTGGACGTCCTCGGGGGCTTGATCGACCGCCTCGGGCGCCGGGTGGTGGTCGACAACGACGGGAACTGCGCCGTGTGGGCCGAATGGAGCTCGGGGGCGGCCCGGGGTCACGACGACGTCGTCCTGGTCACGCTCGGCACCGGCATCGGTGCCGGCCTGATGGTGGGCGGCCAGCTGGTGCGCGGGGCGAACGGGATGGCCGGGGAACCGGGTCACACGATGGTCGATCCGACCGGTCCACCGTGCCCCTGTGGGCGCCGCGGTTGTTGGGAGCGTTACGCCTCCGGTGCCGGCCTGGCCCGGATGGCCCGCGACGCGGCCGAAGCCGGCCGCCTGGAAGACGTGCTGACGGCGGCGGGCGGCGACGCCGCAGCCATCAGCAGCGAGGACGTCGTCACGGCAGGCCGGAAGGGCGACCCGGAGGCGGCGGCGATCATGGCCCGGTTCGCCTGGTGGACCGCGGTCGGCGTGGCCAACCTCGTGGCCGTCCTCGACCCCGACGTGGTGGTCCTGGGCGGCGGCCTGATCGAGGCCGCCGACCTCTGGTTGGACGAGACCCGGCGCCGGTTGCCCGAGGTGTTGGTGGCCTCCGAGCACCGCGTCCTGCCGCGCGTGGAGGCCGCCGTCCACGGAACGGCGGCGGCGGCCATGGGCGCCGCACTCCTCGCCCGCGACCCGGCCTGAAGTCCCCGAGGGCAGCCGGACGGCGCCGCTACCCTCGAAGTCGATGGAGTTCCGCCGGATCACGTCGCTGCCGCCGTACGTGTTCACGATCATCGACGGGCTCAAGATCGAGCTCCGCCGGGAGGGGGTGGACGTGGTCGATCTCGGGTTCGGGAACCCCGACCTGCCGTCGCCGGAGGTGGCCGTGGCCAAGCTCACCGAGGCCGCTCAGAACCCCCGCAACCACCGCTACTCGTCCAGCCGGGGCATCCCCAAGCTGCGCCAGGCCGTCGCCGCGCTCTACGAGCGACGCTTCGGCGTCACCCTCGACCCCGACCTCGAGGTCATCAACACCATCGGGGCCAAGGAGGGGTTCTCCCACCTGATGTGGGTCCTGCTCGACCGGGGGGACGCCTGCCTCGTGCCGTCGCCGTCGTACCCCATCCACATCTGGGGCCCGCTGTTCGCCGGGGCCGACGTGCGTGAGGTGCGGTTGAGCACCGATGTCGACTTCTTCGAGAACATGGCGGAGGCCTACCAGTACTCCTGGCCCAAGCCGAAGGTCATCGTCCTCTCGTTCCCCCACAACCCGACCACGACCTGCGTCGACCTCGACTTCATGCAGAAGGTGGTCGACTTCGCTCGGGAGCGCGCGGTCGTCCTCGTCCACGACTTCGCCTACGCCGAGCTGGGCTTCGACGGCTACCAGCCACCGTCCATCCTGGAGGTGGAGGGGGCCAAGGACGTCGCCGTCGAGCTCTACTCGATGACCAAGTCCTTCTCGATGGCCGGATGGCGCTCGGCCTTCCTGGTGGGGAACAGCGAGGTCGTCCAGGCCCTGGCCAAGCTGAAGTCGTATCTGGACTACGGGGCGTTCCAGCCCATCCAGATCGCCACCACGGTGACCCTCAACGAGGACCCCGAGCACCCCAAGGTGGTCAACGAGATCTACCAGTCCCGCCGGGACGCCCTCTGCGACGGACTCGATCGCATCGGCTGGCCGATGGAACGGCCCAAGGGGACGATGTTCGCCTGGGCCCCGATCCCCGGGCCCTATGCGGCGATGGGCTCGATCGAGTTCGCCTCCAAGCTGGTAAAGGAGGCCCATGTGGCGGTGTCACCCGGCGTGGGCTTCGGCCCTGGCGGTGACGGCTTCGTGCGCTTCGCCCTGATCGAGAACGAGCACCGCATCGGCCAAGGCATCCGCCAGCTGCGAGCGGCGCTGCCCGAGCTGCAGTAGCGCTCAGGGACGGGACAGCCCGCCCAGGCAGAAGGCGACCGCGCTGTCGGCCACGTCAGCGGTGGCTTCCGAGCGCTCGTGGATGAACGTCCGGGCCAGCTGTCCGGTGACGCCGATGACGGCATGGGCCAGGACCTCCGGATCCCGGTCGGGGATCTGACCCTCGACGATGGCGTCCTTCAGGTGGCGCACCGCGTCGGCCACGGCGATCTCCTCGCCCCGGCGCAGGGCCTCGGCGAAGCGCTCCTCGGTCTCGGCGAACTGCACCAGCTTGATCAGGTCCCCGTTGTCGGCCGACCAGTCCAGCGACGCCCGGATGCCGAGCTCGATGCGGCAGAGGGGATCGGTCTCCTCGCCGATGGCGGCCTGCTGGCGGCGGCGCAGATCGGTCTGTGCGTCCTTGAGGATCTGGCGGAGGAGGGCTTCCTTGGAGTCGAAGTACCAGTAGAAGACCCCTTTGCCCACACCGATGCCCTCGACGATCTCGGCCACCGAGGTCGTGTGGTAGCCGTGACTGGCGAAACGTCCGATGGCGTAGGCCATGAGCTGCTCTCGTCGCTGTTCACCCCGAGGGGTCAGTCGCCGGGCCACGGCACGACGGTACTTGACCGGCCGGTCAAGTAGAAGGCTCATCCTCGCCGCCCGCCCAGCCCCGGGACCGTTCGACGGCCCGGAGCCATTGGGCATGTTTGGCGTCGGCCGCCTCGGCGGTGGCCGCGGGCTCGAACTGGGCATCGAGGTGCCAGGCCTGGGTGACGTCGTCGAGGCCGGCCCACACCCCTTCGGCCAGGCCGGCCAGGTACGCGGCGCCGAAGGCGGTCGTCTCCTGGTTGACCGGGCGGGCGACCGGGACCTGGAGCTGGTCGGCCTGCAGCTGCAGCAGCAGGTCCATGGCCGAGGCCCCGCCGTCGACCCGCAGC
>DATDAH010000087.1:0-11399 GCA_036525535.1 Acidimicrobiales bacterium | reverse complement strand
TGGCGGTGGCGGCCAAGCCGTCGGCCACCGAGGTGCGGCTGTCGCCGCTGCGGTGCCACTCCTCGCGCACCCGCGAGAGCAAGAACACCTCGTAGTCCATCGACAGGCCGAAGGTGACGGCGAACAGCATCATCGGTGCCCATGGCTCGATGGGAGCCGGCTGCACGCCGGTGATGTCGCTCAGCCAGCCCCACTGGAAGAGCGCGACCACGATGCCGTAAGCGGCCCCGATCGACAGCAGGTTCATGATCACGGCCTTCAGCGGGACCAGCAGGGACCGGAACACCACCATCAGGAGCAGGAAGGACAGCACCAGCACGGCGCCGAAGAAGTACGGCAGGCGGCCCTGGAGGAACTCGGCGAAGTCCACGTTGATCGGCGTCGCCCCGGTGACCAGCACCTCGGTGCCGGTGGCGTCCTCGGCCGGGGGGAGGACGTCGTCGCGGAGACGATTGACCAGTTCGGTGGTGGCCTCCTCCTGGGGGCCCGAGGAGGGCACCACGTTCCAGAGGACCGCGGTGGGGTTCTCCGGGTCGTTGGGCACCGGCGGCGAGACGAAGACGACCTCCGGGTCGGCCGCCACTGCGTCGGTGACGGCGCCGAGCGCCTCGACGTCGGCGCCCTCGCCGACGTCGGCTACGAGCAGGAACGGGCCGTTGAAGCCCTCACCGAAGCCGTCGACCAGCAGGTCGTAGGCCTGCCGGGTGGTGGTGTCCTCGGGGAAGTTGCTCTCGTCGGAGAAGCCGAGGCGCAGCCCGAGTACGGGCGCCGCCAGCACCAAGAGGATCGCCGTGCCGACCAGAGCCGCAGGCCACGGCCGATGCTGGATGATCCGGCTCCAGCGGTAGGCCACCGTCTCCCGCCGTGGCTTCGGCGCACGGTGGGGCACCTCCGCCTTCAGGTACGGCACCCAGATGCCCAGCAGCAGCACCGCCACCGCGATCGGGAAGCCGATGAGCAGGGGTGAGAACCCGAGTCCGGCCCCCACCAGGCCGAGCGCCAGGAAGCCGGCGGCGATCAGGCCCCGGCGGCGGGTGAGCTCGATGCGCTCGCCCGCGAACCCGATGAGGGCGGGGAGCAGCGTGAGGGAGGCCACGACCGTGAGGGCGACGGTGACCGAGGCGCTCACGGCCAGGCCCTGGACGAAGGGCACGCCCATGAGCAGCATGCCCAGCAACGAGATGACCACGGTCATCCCCGCGAAGAGGACCGAGCGCCCGGCGGTGTCCATGGCGATGCTGATCGACGTCCGTACGTCCTGGCCGGCGTGGAGCTGTTCTCGATACCGGGTGATGATGAGCAGGGCGTAGTCGATGCCCACGCCGAGGCCGATCATGACGCCGATGAACGGGGCGAACTCGGGGATCGTGATGACGTGGCTGAGCAAAGTCGTCAGGGCCGAGCCGAGACCGATGCCGACGAGGGCCACACCGATGGGCAGGCCCATGGCCAGCACCGACCCGAAGGCGACGATCAGGATGACGATGGCGAACGCCAGGCCCAGCAGCTCGGCGGTCGGCTCCTCGAAGTCGGCGAAGATGAACCCGCCCAGCTCGATGGTCAGGCCGTCGATCTCGGGCGACTGCTCCAGGATCGTGTCCCGGATCTCCGCGGCGCGGGTGAAGTCACTCTCCTCGGGCAGCTCGACATTGGCGTAGGCGATCAGGCCCGCCTCCGGCCCCTCGGAGGAGATGAGCTCCTCGCCGCCCTCGGCGTAGGGGCTGTCGACCCGGGCCACGTCGTCGAGGCCGGCGACCAGGTCGAAGAGCTCCTGCATCTGCTCCTGGACCTCGGGATCGTCCACGCCCTGTTCGGCCCGGAAGACGATCGTGCCCGTGTACCCGGTTCCCTGGCCCCCGAACTGCTCGTCGAGCAGGTCGAAGCCGTCGCGGGACTCCACGTCGGGGAGGTTGAGGTCATCGCGGAACGCGCTGCCGACACCGCCCGCGATGCCGTTCAGGACGAACAGGGCGAGGACCCACCCGATGAGTACGAACCAGCGGCGGTCGTGACACCAGGGACCGAGACGAGCGAACACGGAGACCTCCGAGGGGGGCGGACGACGACTCTTCCTATCCGCTTCGACCGGGCAACCCAAGGAAATTCATCGGTCGCCGGAACAACGAGTCGACGTGGTGAACTGCGACCGTGCCCGGAGCCGTCAACTCCGCAGTCAACCGGGTGGCGGCGAGCCACGCCCGGGGCCGGGCCTCGGCCGTCCTCGCCATCGTGGCCATCACCGTCCTGGGCGCGACGGTGACGCTGGCCGCATTCGCGGGTGCCCGCCGGTCCGCCTCAGCCCTGGACCGGGCATTGGCCGACGAGGAGGTGGCCGATGTCGCCCTCGACGTCGGCTCGCTCGACGACGAGCGCGTGGCGGCGGCCGCCGCGCTGCCGGAGGTGGCGCAGCTCAGCGCGGTCGCGTTCACGGCGCTCCGGCCCGCCGGGACCGACCTTCGGGCGGGCATCGACCTGGCGGGGCTGGCCCCGCTCGACGAGCGGGCGGGCGTGACGATGGACCGCCTCCAAGTGGTGCGGGGCCGGAGTCCCCGCCCGGATCGCGCCGACGAGGCCGCGCTCGACCCCGGGCTGGCCGACCGGCTCGGCGTGTCGGTGGGTGACCGCCTGACGCTGGAGTCGTTCGGCCAGGACCAGGTCGACGCCTTGTTCGTCGACCCGGCATCGGTCGAACCGGACGGGCCCCGCTTCACCGTGGAGATCGTGGGCCTCGTGCGCTCCCTGGAGGAGGTCACGTCGGACAACCAGGGCCGATTCGGCGTGGTCGTCCTGTCGGCCGCGGGATGGCGAGCCCAGGGCACCGAGCACCTCGACCGACTCACGGAGGAGACCCGCGCCGGGATGGGCGTGTTCCGGCTGCTGCTCCGGGCCAGGCTGCACGGCGGCGCCGACGACGCCGACCGGTTCCTGGACGGCCTGACCCGGGTCTTCGGGCGGGAGATCGACACCACCTTCAGCCAGTCGCGACCAGACGTCTTCGCCTCAGCGGCGGACACCCTCCACGTCGAGACGCTGGCCCTGACCCTCTTCGCCCTCGGCGCAGTGGTCGCCTCCGTGTTCGCCGTCGGCCAGGCGTCGGCCCGGATGACCGCCGCCGCGGCCAGTGCGGACGACCGAGCGCTCGAGGCGTTGGGGCTCACCCGCCGGGAACGGATCCTGGCCGCCGTCCTCCCGGCGATCGGCTCGGTCCTCATCGGCGTGGTCGTTGCCGTTCCCCTGGCCGTCGCGGCCACGCCTCTCGCCCGCTTCGGCCTGACCGATCGCATTGAGGTCGACCGCGGCCCGGAGCTCGACCCGCTCGTCACCGTCGCGGGCGCCCTCGCCCTCCTCGTCGCCATCGGCCTGCAGTCCGTCGCAGCCGGTCGCCGTGCCACCCGGCCCACGCCGCCCCCGCCCGAACGCCTCGCGTTGCCGGGGCGTTGGTATCGGGCCGCGGCCCTGTCCATGGGGGCTCGCACCGCAGGGGCCCGGGCGGCGTGGCCCGTCGCCGTGGCCGCCCTTGCCCTGATCGGAGTTGTGGCCGTGGCCACCTTCGCCGCCAGCCTCGACCACCTGGTCGCGACTCCGGCGCTCTACGGCTTCGGCTGGGACGAGGACATCGTCCTCCAAGCGGATGGCGAGGCGATCGCTGACGAGGAGGGGCCGCTCCTGGCCGCCGACGACCGGGTGAGCGGCTTGTCCGAGTACCGGATCTTCGAGATCTCGTTCGGAGGGGACCAGCGCATCGGCGGCCTCGCCGTCGAGCACCTCGAGGGTGACGTCTCCCCCACCCTCCTCGCCGGGCGCCTGCCGACCGCCAGGGACGAGATCGCCGTCGACCCGAACAGCCTGGACGGCCCGGGCCCGGACCTGGGTGACGTCCTGCGCACGCCCGACCTCAGTGAGGACGCCGCGCTCGAGGTGGTCGGCGTGCTCACCGGCACCGGCCTGGGCCACTTCGTGGTCGTTCCGGAGGCGGCTGAGGACCTGCACGCCGACGTGAGCGACGCGGGGTTCCTGCTGACCTGGGCCAACGGGGTGGACGTGGCCGCCGCCCGAGCCGACTTGGCGGACCGGTTCGCCGAGGTCGAGGCGCCGCGGCCCACGGCCGAGGTCCTCAACCTCAGCGGTGTCCGAGGCGTGCCGATCGCACTCGGCGGCTTCTTCATCCTCATCGGCCTGGCCACGGCCGGCCACACGATGGTCATCACCGGTCGGCATCGGCGGCGCGACCTCGCGATCACCCGGGCGCTCGGCTTCACCCGGCGCCAGGCGATCGCCGTGCTCGTCGGTGAGGCGGGCACGGTCGGCACCCTGGGCCTCGTCCTGGGCCTCGTCGTGGGTGCTGGCCTGGGCCGCCTGATGTGGCGATCGGTGGCCGATGCCCTCCGGGTCGTCCCGACGGTGATCGTCCCCGTCGTCGGCATCGTGGCGGTCGGGGCCGCCGTCGTCGTTCTCCTCGCGGTGGTCGGCGTCGCCGTCGCCCGGGCCGCGGTCCCGGAGCGCCCCGGCCCCACCCTGCGGGCGCCCTGAGCCGATGCTCGGTCAGCCCAGGAGCTGGGCCACGGCGTGCAGGCCGAGGCCGGCCATGGCCCCGACCACGGTCCCGTTGATGCGGATGAACTGGAGGTCGGGGCCGAGGAGCAGCTCGAGGCGGTCCGCCGTCTCCGCCGAGTCCCACCGTTCGATGGTGCCGCTGACCAGCGTCACGATCTCACCCTCGAAGCGCTCGACCACGTAGGTCACCGCCGTGGCCAGCGCGTCGTCCACCCGCTGGGCGAGGACGGGGTCCTCCAGGCGATGGCCGACGGCCGTCGCCACCTCGGCCAGGCGTTGGCGCAGGTCGCCGTCGGGCAGGGTGGCCTGCTCGCGGAGGTGGGCCTTCACGTCCGACCAGAGCGAGCCGACCCAGTCACCGATCTCGGGCTGGGCCAGGAGGTCCGCCTTGAGCTGCTCGCCCCGGGCCCGCAGCTCCGGTGACGTCTGCAGGTCATGGGCCAGTTCGGCCAGCCGGGACTCGAAGCGCTGTCGGAACTGGTGGTCTCGGTCGTCGAGCATGGCCTGCACCACCGTGCGCACCCCCTCGACCAGGCGCTCGAAGAGCCGGTCCTCCGCCGCGCCCGGCAACCACCACGGCGAGGCCGCGCCGAGCTGGGCCCGGAGGTCGTCGCGGTGCTCGTCGATGAACCGGTCGACCTCCCGCAGCACCGCGTCGAGGGCCTGCTGGTGGCGACCGTCGCGGATGAGGAACTCCAGGGCCCGGCCGGCCACGGGCGCGGCGGGCACCGTCTCCACCCGGGTGCGGACCGCTCCGTGCAGCACCTGCTGGACGCCCTCGTCGTCGACGAGGTCCGAGACCTGCACCGCGGCGTCGAGCACGTCGCCGGCCAGTCGATCGGCGTTGGCGGGATCCTGCAGCCACGTCGCCAGCCGGGGCCCGATCCGGGCCGCCTGGATCCGGCTGATGATGACCTCGGGGTTCACGAAGGCGTCCTGGATGAACTCGCCCAGCGTCTCGCCGAACTGGTCCTTGCGGGCCACCACGATCGCGGTGTGCGGGATCGGGATGCCGAGGGGATGGCGGAACAGGGCGGTCACGGCGAACCAGTCGGCCAGGCCGCCGACCATGGCCGCTTCGGCGGTGGCCTGGATGTACCCGGCGGCCCCGGTGTCACCGCCCCAGACCGTCACCACCAGGAACACCACCGTGGCCAGCGCGAGGAGCGCGGTGGCGCGCTGTTTCATGGCCCGCAACCGGGCCCGGCGCTCGTCCTGGGCGCGCACCACCGGCAGGGCGGTCATCGTGGTCATGGGCCCTCTCTACCCGCATCGGGTGCTTCCGGGTTGGATCGGGTGCCGGGACGGGGATACTCAGGGCATGGCAGCCAGCGACATCCGGCAGGTCAGCATCCACGGCCACGAGATCAGCTACCGGGACGTCGGCGAGGGGCCCGTTCTCCTGCTCCTCCACGGCATCGCGGGCAGTTCCCGGGCCTGGCGCGAGGTCATGCCCGCGCTGGCCGGCGAGTACCGGCTGATCGCCCCGGACCTCCTCGGCCACGGCGAGTCGGCCAAGCCCCTGGGTGACTACTCGCTCGGGGCGTACGCCAGTGGCCTGCGGGACTTCCTGGGGGTGCTCGGCGTCGAGCGAGTCACCCTCGTCGGCCAGTCCTTCGGCGGCGGCGTGGCCATGCAGCTGGCCTACCAGCACCCCGAGGTGTGCGAGCGCCTGGTCCTGGTCGACAGCGGCGGCCTGGGGCGCGAAGTCAGCCCCATCCTGCGGGCGGCGACTCTGCCGCTGGCCGAGTACGTGCTGCCCGTCGTCTTCCCCGCCTTCGTCCGGGACCGGGGTGACGCCGTGAGCCGGTTCCTGCTGCGCCGCGGCATCCGCTCAGGAAGGGCGGCGGAGATGTGGTCGGCCTACCGGTCCTTGACCGAGTCGGACAACCGCAAGGCGTTCGTACGCACCATGCGCGCCGTCATCGACCCCGGTGGGCAGTCGGTCAGTGCCATGGACCGCCTGTACCTGGCCGCGGCCGTACCCACCCTGATCGTGTGGGGCGCCGACGACCCGATCATCCCGGTCAGCCATGCCCATGCCGCCCACGAGGTCATCGAGGGCAGTCGCCTCGAGATCATGGAGGGGGTCGGCCACTTCCCCCACGTCGAAGCCCCGGCCCGATTCATCGACGTCCTCAGGGACTTCCTCGAGACCACGTCCGCAGCCCCACCCCGGGCCGACGCCTACCGCGAGCTGCTCGTGGAGCGCGCCACCTCCGCTTGAGCTCGGCTCAGCCCGATGGCGAGGATCCGTTGCCGTTGACGTGATCCAAGGTGCCCGTGATCTCCAGCACCCGGAGCACGACGCCTTCGGCGTTGTCCAGGCGGATCCGGCCCTGCGCCGCCACGGCCTCCCGGTGCACGTCCAGCAGCGACTGCAGGCCCTTCGAGTCGAGGAAACGGACCTGGCGGAGGTCGATGACCAACGTCGACGACAGTCCGGTCGCGGCCTGGCGCACCGAGCGGTAGCGCGCCATCGCCGAGTCCAACTCGGCGGCGAACGCCGGCACGGTGGCCGCATCCACCTCCTCGATCGTCATGAGGACGACCACATCCTCGCTGTCCGCCGCCGCCTCGCTGCTCATCTCACTCCTCGCAGAGTCCACCACCCGATCAGCTTCCGGGGTCATGAGAAGCGAGGCAAATTCTAGACCGGGCTCGGCAGGGGATCGCCGTGGGGGTCGGCATCGTCGGTCGGGTCCTCGAGCCGGTACCCCTGGGCCACCACCGATTGGGCGAGGGCCCGGAGGTTTTGGTTGTGGTTCCGCGCGTAGCGTCGGAGCCGATCGAACGCCTCGTCGACCGAGACCCCGAGCTCGACGGACAGGACGCCCTTGGCCTGCTCGATGACCACCCGGGTGGCGAGCGCATACTGGAGCTGTTCCGCCAGACGGCGACTGTCCTCCAGCCGGGCCTGGACGAGATAGCCGGCGGCCACGTCGGCCAGGATCCGGGCCAGTCCGATGTCCTCGGGGGTCCACTCCCGGGGACCGGGGTCGTAGAGGTTGAGCGCCCCGAAGCGCTCCGAGGCGAGGCTCAGGGGGACACCGGCCACGGCGTGGACGCCGAGGCGCTGGGCCTCGCTCCGATAGGCGGGCCAATCGGCCCGGTCGGCGATGTCCGTCACCGTCACCGGCTCCTGGGAGCGGAAGGCTTCGGCGCACGGTCCCAGCTGGTGCTCCTCCTGGACCCGTTCGAGCGTGGCCACGGTCTCGCTGCTCGCCGTGGCGTAGCGGAGCACGTCTTCGGCGTCCGCCACGGCGATGCCCGCCCCGGCCACGTCCAGGACCTCGGTCACGTCGTCGGTCAGCCGGTAGAGGACCTCGGTGAGGTCGTAGCTGTCCGACATGGCCCGGGCGAAGCGCGTCAGCACCGCAGTCAAGCGGTCGGTCGCAACCATGGGTTTTCCTGTGTGGGTCGGGTTCCTGCGACGTACGTCGGGAAACGCCGTCCTCAGGGCACAGGAATGCGCGTCGCCATGGCTCCGCGGGGGTTTGGCCAAGGTCAAGACCGGGCCTCCGCCGGGGCGCCGTGCGCCACACAGCAGGGTATCCCGCCGCTCAGGCGACCGGCGGAACCTGCAGGATGAGCAGGGCGACGTCGTCGGTGCGGTGGTCCATCGGCAGGACGGCGGCCAATCGGTCGTGGATCCGGTCGGCGATCACCTCGGGCGGGGCCGGTCCGGAGCCGGATGCCGCATCCACGAGCAGGCGCATCACCTCGTCTTCGTCGAGGCCGTGGGGTGGCGCCACGTCGCCGACCCCATCGGTGTAGAGGACGAGCGTGTCCCCGGGCGCAAGGTGCTCCGCCACAGGGCGGAGGGCGATGTCCTCGAACGCGCCGAGCAAGGTCCCCGGCTCGCCCGCCCGTCGAGCCGTCCCGTCCACGGCGACGATGACCGGGAGGGGGTGGCCGGCCACCGTCACCTCGAGGTCGACGCCGGTCTCGCGGGGCTGCAGGGTCATGTAGGCCGCGGTGAGGAACCAGCCCGGGCGGGCTTCGAGCATCGCCCGGTTCAGCCAGTTCAGCGTGGTGACGGCGTCGTCGCCCCGCCAGGCGCAGAGGCGGATCGTGTTCCGAGCCAGTGAGGTGAGCGACGCCGCCAAGGGGCCAGTGCCGCAGATGTCGCCGATCACCGCGGCCCAGGTCTGGTCGTCGATGGCGAGGAGATCGTAGAAGTCGCCGCCCACTTCGGTGCCCTCGCCGCTGGCCCAGTAGCGGACGGCGACCGCCAGGTTCGGGATGTCCGGCAGTCGGTCCGGCAGCAGGCTGCCCTGCAGGGTGCTGGCGATGAGCTGTTGTTGGTCGGTGAGCCGGCGGTTCTCGAGGGCCGAGGCCACGCGCCCGGCAACGGCCCCGGCCAAGGCGAGGTCATCCTCGGAGTAGCGCCGTTCGGCGTCGGTGAGCACGAACTGCAGGCCGCCGATCACCCGCCCCCGCTTCGTCAACGGGACCGACATCACGCTCTTCCACCCCAGGCGTCGGACGATCTCGCGGCGCTCCGCCGGCAGGTCGAGCCGATCCACGAGCTCGTCGGTGACGTCCGGGTGGAACTCGGGGCGGCCGGTCCGGAGCACGACGGGCATGCCCACCTCCGCGTCGGCATCCCATTCGAGGGCCCCGACGAGCTCGCGGGCGATGTCCTCCGCATCCGGGTCGGCGTGGGCCATGACGACCTCCGGCGCCGTCGACACCGGGTCGGGGAGCACATAGATGAGGCACCAGTCACCGAGGCGGGGAACGGCGGCCCGGGTCACATCGGTCATCACGTCCTGCCGGGTCCGGGCCGCAGCCAGGGCGTCGTTGATGCGGTTCAGGAACTCCAGGCGTCGGCGGTGGGCCCGCTCCGCCTCCGCCGCCTCGGCCAGCTCGAGGCGCGCTTCCATCAGATCGGTCACGTCCAGGCTGCAACCGATGGCTCCCGTCACCGCACCATCGGGCCCGACCGTGACCCGCCCCGAACCCTGGATCCAACGGATGGTGCCGTCGGGCCACACCACCCGGTGCTCGACCTTGTAGGGCCGGCGGTCCTTCGTGGCCGCGTCGACGGTGGCCAGCATCTGCGGTCGGTCATCCGGGTGGATCCGCTCCTGGTACGCGTCGAAGGTGCCGGGGAAGGTCCCGGGATCGAAGCCGTAGAGCGCTTCGAGCCGAGCGTCCCACTCGACCGCGCCGCTGGCGATGTCCCATCGCCACGTGCCGAGCCCGGAGGCCTCCAGGGCCATGTGCAGCCGCTCGGTGAGGTCCCCGTCCCGCGCGTCGTCCGCTTCTCGCGCGGTGGGGGCGACCTCGGTCACCCTTCGCCGCCCCGTCGGTGCCGCCCCACGGGCCGGAGGCTAGCCAGGCGACGACCGGTCGGACGACGGCGAGGCGCCCCCTCTGGCGGCGGCCTTCCTATCGTGGAGCCGATGGCGACGGCAACCGGCTTCGAGCACCGCGCCCTGCCCTACCTGGACGACGACGAGTTCCTGGACGGCACCGTGCCCTTCGTCCTCGAGGGGCTGACCGACGACGGGGCGGTGCTCGCCGCCCTCGGTCCCCGCCAGACCGAGCTGCTGCAAGACGCCCTCGGTCCGGCCGCCGATCGGGTCCAGTTCGTGGCCATGCACGAGGCCGGTCGCAACCCGGCCCGCATCATCCCGGTCTGGACCGAGTTCGTGGGCCGGGCCGCACCCGGTCGCCCCCTGCGCGGCATCGGCGAGCCGGTGTGGCCCGGCCGGGTTTCCGAGGAGATCGTCGAGTGCGAGCACCACGAAGCCCTCCTCGACCTCGCCTTCGCCGACGGCCGCCCCTGGGCCCTCCTGTGCCCGTATGACGCGCATCAGCTCCCCGCCGACGTGATCGCCCGCGCGGTCACCGGACACGCCACCGGGCCCCACCGCCCAGGCGTGCTGACCGACCCGCTGCCCCTCGCCCCCGCCGTCCACGCCGAACGGTTCTTCGACCGGACCGACCGGGCGTTCCGTCGGTTGGTCTGTGACCATGCCGGCGCCTCCGGCCTGGATCGGGTCGCGTCCGAGGAGTTCCTGCTGGCTGTCCACGAGATCGCCACCAACAGCATCAACCACGGTGGCGGGCGGGGTGTCCTCCGGCTCTGGGCGACGAACGACGCCGTCGTCGCCGAGATCACCGACGCGGGCCGGATCACCGATCCCCTGGTCGGTCGCCGGTCGCCGACGCCGAGCCAGATCGGGGGCCGAGGCGTGTGGATCAGCAATGCGCTCTGTGACCTGGTGCAGATCCGCTCCGACGCCACCGCGACCACGATCCGCCTCCACCGACGGCTCGAACCCGCGGGCTGACGGGGTCGGTTCAGGACGCCATCGGGGCAGGATGGGCGTCGAACGGGTAAGGGTCATGCATGACCACGTCCGATTTCGAGTTCGCGGTCCGCGGTGGCTTCCACGCCGTTCGCGTCCTGCGCCACCACCTTGCGGCCTGGATGCACGAGGTCGGTGTCGAGCCCAGCGTCATCGACGACGTGCAACTGGCAGTGAGCGAACTGGCCGCCAACGCCATCGAGGCGTCACCCCTGGGTGAGGCCGACATCGAGGGCACCGCCGACGCCGAGACCCTTCGCCTCACCGTCACGAACCGGGCGCGGCACAGGTTCTGCTGGCCGCGGGGCCACGACGGGGTCGGAGCGGATCCCGGGTCGGCGCGAGGCCGCGGCCTGCAGATCGCGTCAGCCATCACCGACACCCTCGACATCAGCACGCAGCGCGGTTGCACGACGGCCGTCCTGACCAAGCACCTCGTCGGTGAGCCGGCGATGGCGGAGCGGACCGCCCGAGGCCGGCCGGAGCGGTTGCGGGGTAGGAGAGCGACATGGCACGAGCCCT
>DATDAH010000086.1:0-9421 GCA_036525535.1 Acidimicrobiales bacterium | reverse complement strand
TTCCACGAGACCACCCTGAAGGAGATCGCCGAGCTGGCGGAGTTCTCGGTGGGCTCGGTGTACTCGTTCTTCGAGAACAAGGACGACCTGTTCCTCAACGTCTTCCTCCGGCGGGGCGAGGAGTTCCTGCCCGGCATGGAGGCGGCCGCCGGCGTCGGTGACGACGCCCGGGCCCAGCTCCACGCCCTCGTCGACTACGAGGTCGGCTTCTTCCGGGCCCATCCCCACTTCGGGCGGCTCTACCTGCGCACGTCCAGCTCCACGCTGCCGGGCATGGAGTTACCGCCGTCGCAGACCCTGGCCGCCAACTTCGAGCGGGCCATGGACGTGCAGGCCGGCATCTTCCGCCGGGGGCAGGCCGCCGGGGTCCTCCGGGACGGCGATCCGGCGGTCCTGGGCCGTCTGTTCACCGGCCTGGTCGCCGCCTACCAGTCGACGGACCCGGCCGTCGTGGCCGACGACCCCCGCGAGCGCCTCCCGCTGACCGCGCTCCACGACATCGTCGACCGCGCCTTCAGGCCCTGACGCAGGGTCAGCTGAGGTCGAGCGCCTGGGCCAACCGGTGCCAGTCGTCCATGGGGACCGAAGCACCGTCGAGGGGGAGGACCTGGAGGGCGACGTGGTCGGCTCCCCGCTCGTGGTGGGCGGCGACCCGGTCCAGGATGGCCTGCTCGTCACCCCAGGCCACGATGGCGTCGACCAGGCGGTCGCTGCCGCCGTCGGCGAGGTCCTCGTCGCCCCAGCCGAAGCGGCGCAGGTTGTTCGTGTAGTTGGGCAGGTTCAGGTAGGTGGCCATGTGGCCCCGGGCCACGCGCCGGGCCTCGTCGGCGTCGGTGGACAGGACGACGGCCTGTTCGGGGGCCAGCAGCGCATCCGGGCCCAGGTGCTCCCGGGCGACGGCGGTGTGCTCGACGGGCACGAAGTAGGGATGGGCGCCGTCCGCCGCCGTCGCGGACAGCGCCAACATCTTCGGTCCGAGGGCGGCCAGTACGACATGGGTCGTCTCCGGGGCCGGAGACATGTAGAGCGCGGCGTCCATCGCGGCGAGGTAGTCGCGCATCTTGGTGAACGGCTTGGTGTAGTCCTGGCCGCGGATGTGGTCGACCATCGGCTGGTGGCTGACCCCGAGGCCGAGGACGAAGCGACCGGGCCAGGCCTCCGAGAGCGACTTCAGCGACGCCGCGGTCGTCATGGGGTCCCGACCCCAGATCGAGGCGATGCCCGTGCCGATGTTGAGCGTCGTCGAGGCCGACAGCAGCAGGGCAGAGTTCACCATGGCGTCGCGGTTGACCGCCTCGGGGACCCAGACGCAGCCCCAGCCCATGGCTTCGATCTCGGGCACGAGGTCCCGCACCCGATCGGCGGGCTGGAGGTCCAGGAAGAAGGTCCACAGGCCGACCCGACCGAGGTCGGGCACGGTCACGGGGTGCTCCAGGCCACGGGCAGGTGCTTGATGCCGTTGATGAAGTTGGAGCGCAGGCGCTGGACCGGGCCGTCGACCTCGAAGTCCCCGAGGCGATCGACCACCTCCGCCAACATCACCCGCATCTCGGCCTTGGCCAGGTTGGCGCCGAGGCAGAAGTGCGGACCGCCGCCGCCGAAGGCGATGTGGCCGGCCGCCCCGAGGTGCTCGTTGGGCGTGCGCCCGAGGTCGAACGTGAAGGGATCGGTGAACACGTCCTCGTCCCGGTTGCCCGAGATGTGCCAGATCACCACCCGGTCACCCTCGGCGATGGCCTGCCCACCCAGCTCGGCGTCCCGGGTGGCCGTCCGGCGGAAGTGCATGACCGGGGTGGACCAGCGCAGCATCTCCTCGAGGGCGGAGTCCCAGCGGGTCGGGTCCTCGCGCAGCCATGCGCGCTGGTCGGGGTTCTCGGCCAGGGCCAGCACCGAGTGGGAGATGGCGTTGCGGGTGGTCTCGTTCCCGGCCACGGCGAGGAGGAGGAAGAAGAGGTTGAAGTCGGTGTCGCTCAGCACGTCGCCGTCGATCTCGGCCTGGACCAGGTCGGACACGATGTCGTCACGGGGGTTGGCCCGCCGGTCCTCGGCCAGGCCCTGGGCGTAGGCGTAGAGCTCGGCCGAGGCCGCCATCGTCTCGGCGGTCTGGCCCGCCTCGTCCTTCTCGGAGGCGTACTCCGGGTCGTCGGAGCCGATCATGGTGTTGCTCCACTTGAAGACCAGGTGACGGTCCTCCTGGGGCACGCCCAGGAACTCGGCGATGGCCTGGAGCGGGAGCTCGGCGGCCACGGCCTCCACCATGTCGCAGGATCCCGCCTCGATCACCTCGTCCACGATCGTTGTCGCCCGCCGGGCCAAGACATCCTGGAGCTCCCGGATGCGCCGCGGTGTGAACCCCCGGTTGACCAGCTTCCGCAGCTTGGCGTGCTCGGGCGGGTCCATGTTCAGCATCATCAGCCGCTGCATCTCGAGCTCGTCCGGCGTCCAGAGGTACACCGCCCCCTTGTAGGAGGAGTACGTCTCCCAGTCCCGGTTCACCGTGACGATGTCGGCGTGGCGGGTCACGCACCAGAACCCACCTTCGGCGTCCTCGTGCCAGAACACCGGCGCCTCCCGGCGCAGGGTGGCGAACTGCTCGTGCGGGACCCGCGTCACGTAGGCGTCGGGATCGGTCAGGTCGATCTCGTCGAGGGGAACGGATGCCAGGTCGGAGACGGCCACGGCGACCACCCTACGTAAGCTCGCCGGATGGCAGTGACTGAGGATGTGCGGACCGAGGTCCGCGCCTGGCTGGACGACAACTGGGACCCCGACCTGACCGTGGCCGACTGGTGGCAACGCCTCGCCGACTCCGGCTGGGCCATGCCGAGCTGGCCCGAGGAGCACTCGGGCCGGGGGCTGGCCCGTCCCGAGGCCAACGCCGTCGGGGTCGAGGTCGGCGAGGCCGGCGCCCTCGGACCGCCAGGAGGGCTGGGCACGATGCTGGCCGCCCCGACGATCATCGCCCACGGCACCGACGAGCAGAGGCAGCGATTCCTGCCCAAGATCGCGAACGGCCAGGAGGCCTGGTGCCAGCTCTTCAGCGAGCCCGGCGCCGGCTCCGACCTCGCCGGCCTCCAGTGCAAGGCCGTCAAGGACGGCGACGAGTGGGTCGTCAACGGCCAGAAGGTGTGGACCAGTGGCGGCCAGCACGCCGACCTGGGCATGCTCATCGCCCGCACCGACCCGGACGCCCCCAAGCACAAGGGCATCAGCTACTTCGGCATCCCGATGCACCAGCCCGGCATCGACGTCCGGCCTCTGGTCGAGATGACCGGCCGTGCGCTGTTCAACGAGGTCTTCCTCGACGACGCCCGGGTGGCCGACGACCTCCTCATCGGCGGTCTCGGCAACGGCTGGGCGGTGGCCAACACCACGCTCATGAACGAGCGGGCCAGCCTCGGCGGGGGCGGCGGCTCGTCCGCCACCTCGCTGGCACTGCCGGGCAGCGTCGCCGGGCACCTCGAGCGTCGGGCGGGTGACTTCGTGGCCAAGGGGGGCCGCGGTGGCACCGCCACGATCCTGGCCGGGCGCAGCAACAAGCTGCTGCAGAACCTCGTGGCCGAGCTGGGCAAGGACGACGATCCGCTGATCCGCCAGGACCTGATGCGTCTCTACTCCATGGACCAGATCAGCGGCTGGGGCGTGCAGCGGGCCAAAGCGGGCCAGGCCTCACCGGCTCTGCCCAACCTGGCCAAGCTGATGATGAGCCACATGACCCGGCTCTCCCGCGACCTCGGCCTGCGCATCGTCGGACCGGCGGGAACAGTGATGGGCCCGGACACGCCGGGCGGCGGCATGATCCAGGAGTTGGCCCTGTTCAGCCCGGCCCCGTCGATCTACGGCGGCACCGACGAGGTGCAGCGCAACATCATCGGGGAGCGAGTACTGGGCCTGCCGAAGGAGCCCGGTCCGGACAAGGCCACCCCCTTCAGCGAGCTGCCCACCGGCTAGCCAGAACCGACCCGTGAGTCGGTGGGGTTGGTGTTCTGCGCCGCCCGCGTACCCTGAGCATCTGACGAGGGGGTCGTTCTTGGCCACCTTGCTGATGAGAGAGAGAAACAGCGTTGGCTACAGGAACCGTCAAGTTTTTCAATGCCGAGAAGGGCTATGGCTTCATCTCGCGTGAGGGTGCGGACGATGTGTTCGTCCACTACTCCAACATCCAGGGCTCGGGTTACCGATCCCTCGACGAGGGTCAGACCGTCGAGTTCGACGTCGCCCCTGGTCGGAAGGGTGAAGAGGCCCAGAACGTACGGGTCGTCTGATCACCAGCGCCTGTCGGCGCCGCCCCTGACGGGGCTGCCGATCGGCAATCAGTCAGATCCAAGCGTTTGACTCTGAGAAATCAGTGACCCGTCGACGGCAACGTCGGCGGGTTGCTGTGGTTTTCGGGCTACCGGGCGCCGTTTCGCAGAGGGGTCGAATGGGTCAGGGCTCCAGGCCGTGGCGGAGGCGGTAGCGGCGATCGTCGTAGCGCGAGGTCTCGTAGGCGATCATCACCCAGAGGGCGACGTTGACCACCGCGAGGGTGACGATCGCGTCCACGGCGGTCACCGCCGGCACCAGGGCCAGGAGCACGACCGCGAGCCCGAGGCGCTGGACGTTGAGCGTGTGGGCGTTGCGGAGCCGCATCGCCACGTGGCCCAGCAGGTAAATGGCCGTCCCGCCCAGGAGGGCGAACCCGGCGACGTGGTCGAGGGACTCGTCGAGGTGGGCCAGGGTCCGCTCCAGCCCGAGGGCGACGAGGATGATCCCCGCGACCATCGGGTAGTGCAGATACGTGTAGGAGTCCCGGGCCAAAGTGTTGCGCTCCCGGCCTTCGGCCGCCTGGGTCAACCGACGCTCGGTGACCAGGGCCACGACGTCGAAGTAGGTCCACCAGAGGGCGGCGGCCAGCCCGATCCCGAGCACTGCGGTGACGATGACGCCGGCGGTGAGGTCGGACTGGGAAGCGACACCGAGGGCCACGATGGACTCACCGAGGGCGAGGATGATCACCAGGTTGTGGCGCTCGGCGAAGTGGGCCGGGACGAGGGTCCACCCGTCCATGCCCATGACGGCCGGCTCACCGAAGTCGAGCACGATTGCCACCACCCAGAGCGCTTCCTGCCAACCGCTGTCGAGGAACGCGGCACCGAACAGCAGGCTGACGGCGATCGCCGAGCTCAGGGCGAGCCCGGCGACGGAATGGCGCATCGCCGGGTCGCCGCGGCTGGCCAACACGTAGAGCAGGATGTGGCCGCCCCGCACGACGGCATAGGCCACGGCGAAGGGGACCGCCCGGTCGCCGAAGGCCTCGGGGACGCAGAGGGCGACGATGAGCAGGCCGGCCATCGCCGCGAACATGGCCAGGCGAATCGCCCCTTCTTCGGGGTCGATCACGCTGGTCAGCCACGCGTAGCCGACCCAGGCCCACCAGAGCACGGCCAGGGCGAGCATCCCCCGACCGATTCCTGGCCAGGTCGGCTGCGCCGCCATCAACGCCGTGCACTGCGTGAACCCGAGGACGAACACGAGGTCGAAGAACAGCTCCAGCGGCTTGACCGACTCCTCCTGGCGCGGCTCCGGCTGGATCCGGCCCAGCCGGTCCCCGTTGCTTCGTGGCGGCGTCATCCCTCCATCGTGGCAGCGGCCGTCACCGCCGGGACGCGCGGAGCTGACGCCACGCCACGCGCATCCCGACGGCCGCACAGGTGCTGAGCGGGATCGCCAGGGACAGCAGCTCCTCCAGGGGGACCCCGTTCACATGGGCCGGCACGACGGTGGACACCGGCTCAGTCGACCCGGGCCGGCTCGTACTCGTCGTGGCGCCGCCACCACATGCCCTCTTCGTTGCGGCCGAGCGGCGCCCGGTCGAGCCACTGGTACATGCCCCAGATCCCGTCCACGCCTCGGCCGTAGGTGCTGTAGGTGTGGAAGACCTGGCCGTCGTCGAGCACGAAGGCGCTGACCCCCGGGCCCTCGCCGTCGTCGAACGGCTCGTCGCTCTGGCCTCCGTGGTGCAAACGGCTCGGGTCGACCTCGTGCGGGCGGAAGTTGTACTCCGCCGCCTCGGCCGCCTGGCGCTCGGTGAAGGACACGCCGAAGTCGAAGTTGAAGCTGCTTCCCGACGAGGACACCCACGGAAAGTCCCATCCCATGCGTTCCCGGTAGGCCAGCAGCTTGGCGATGGGTGCCCGGGAGATGGCGACCATGGCCACGTCGTGGTGCTCCAGGTGGACCCGGGACCCGGCCCAGCCGTCGGCGATCGCCGAGCAGCTCGGACACCCGGCGTCCCAGCTCGGCGGGTACATGAAGTGCTGCACCAGCAGCTGCGAGCGCCCTCCGAAGAGGTCGCGCAACGTCACCGGGCCGTCCTCGCCGTCGAAGGTGTAGTCCGGGACGGCGACCCACGGCAGGGCCTGACGCTGCTCGGCCAGCTCGTCGCTGCGCCGGGTCAGCGCCTTCTCGTCCTCCAGCAGCCGCAACCGGGCGGCGCGCCACTCCTCGCGTGTCCCCACGGTGTGATTCGGCATCACGTTCCTCCTCGGTGCCGGCCCCGCGGTTCGGGGCCGTTCAAGGAGTAAGAGACACCGCGGGGCCGAAACTCATCGGTCCCGGCGAGAAGATCAGGCGGGAGCTTCCGCGGGCAGGCTGAAGCGCGGATGGATGGTCGGGTCGTGGAAGCAGTCGAGGGCCACGATCTCCCGGCCCCGGAGCGTGAGGACGTTCAGGTTCTGGAGGGGGTACGCGCCGGCGTCGTTGCCCACGTAGCCGACCACGGCCAGCTGGCCGCTCGCCGTGGACGGCACCAGCTTCCACTCGTCCGCGAACGCCCGCTCGGCGAAGAAGCGGCCGATCGCGTCCCGACCCTCGAACCAGGCGGGCATCGGGGGCATCGTGAGCCGGGCGTCCGCCACCAGCAGCCCGACGAGGCCGTCGACGTCGTGCTGCTCCCAGGCCCGGACGAAAGATCGCACCAGCTGCTGCTCGCCGTCGTCGCCCAAGGCCCGGCGTGTGACCTGTTGGGTCACGGGGTCGAGACGGGCCTCCATCGTCTTCCGCGCCCGTTGCAGTGCGCTGTTGACCGCGGCCACCGTCGTGTCGAGGGTCTCGGCCACCTCGGTCGCGGGGATGGCCAGGACCTCGCGCAGCACGAGGACCGCCCGCTGGGTGGCGGGCAGGTCCTGTAGCGCGGCGACGAAGCCCAGCTCGACGCTCTCCAGCAGGTCGTACCGCGCCTCCGGCTCGGTGGCGCCGGACCGGTCGGCCAGTCCGGCGTCCGGGTACGGCTCGATGAAGACCGGCTCGGTCACCGTCTCCCCGAGGTCCCAGACCTGGGTGAACGCCGGGCCGAGGTCGGGGGTCAGCATGCGGCGCCGGCGGCGCTCGCCCACCCGGATCGAGGCGTTGGTGGCGATGCGGTAGAGCCAGGACCGGAACGAGCCGGTTCCGGCGAAGCCACGGAGGCCCTTCCAGGCGGCCAGGAGCGTGTCCTGTAGCGCGTCGTCGGCGTCGTGCACCGAGCCCAGCATCCGGTAGCAGTGGGCGTGCAGTGGCCGCCGGTGGGCCTCGACGAGCCGGGTGAAGGCGGCCTCGTCGCCTTGGCGGGCGGCGTCGAGGTCGGAGCGCTCGTCGGTCGTGAGATCGGTCGAAGGGGCCAAGCGTCGAACCTATCCAGGGTCGAGCGTTCCGCGGAACGTCCGGCGCCGTCACTCAGCGCGAGAGGTGCAGCCTCGGGACGACGGCGGCCATGAAGCGCTCCATGGACTCGGTGTCGGGGTAGTCACGGAACCAGAGGACGAACTCGCGGCAGCCGGCGTCGAGGAAGGCCTGGACCTTCTCGGCGACCTGGGCGTCGGTGCCGACGAAGTTGTCCCGGACGTAGGTCGCGGGATCCTCCTCGCCCCAGAGGTCGCCGCCTTCGGGATCGTCCAGCCAGCGCGCCAGATCGGCCTCGGTGTCGAAGAGACGGCAGTCCGGGGCGTGGGTGCGGACGATGTCGTCGAAGTCCCGGCCCACGGCAGCACAGTGGCCCTGCAGGACCTCCGACTTGTGCACGAACTCCTCGAGACCCACCTGCCAGTTGGTGGCGTGCGCGTGTTCGGCGGCGATGCGCAGGGTGACCTTCTCGCCGCCCCCGCCGACCCAGATGGGCAGTGGCGACTGGATCGGTTTGGGGAACGAGATGGCGTCGTCGATCCAGGCGTGGTGCCCGTGCAGGCCGGCCGACGGCTCGGACCACATGGCCTTGGCGATCTGGATGGTCTCCTCCAGGAGCCCCAAGCGCTGGCGGTCGGGGGGATAGGTCCATCCGTGGGACCGGTACTCCTCGTCGTACCAGCCCGCCCCGACGCCGAAGATGAGCCGGCCGCCGGACATGACGTCGACCGTGGCGGCCTGCTTGGCCAACAGGGCGGGGTTGCGGTAGCCGGCACAGGTGACGAGCTGGCCCAGTCGGGCCGTCCGGGTGACCTCGGCCAGCGCCGCCATCATCGACCAGGCCTCGAACATCGGCTCCGGTTCCCGGCGGGGGACGGTCTCGACGTGGTCGTAGACCCAGAGGTGGTCGTAGCCCGCCAGCTCCGCGGCCAACGCCACCTCTTTGGCCCGGGCCCAGGCCTGGGTCGGGTCCCAGCCCGTGAACTCCAGCTTCCAGCCCTGCGGGACGAACGCCCCGAAGCGGACCGGGTGGGGCGGGGTCACGCCGGCTGGTTGGCCGGGTTGAGCGCGGCGACCGACGGGTCCCAGTCGAAGAACTGGATCTCGATCATCATCGGAAGCAGGTAGCGCACGTAGAAGCTGTGCAGGGTGAGGGCGTCGCCGTGGACCTCGGCCTTCTGGTCGATGATGTCGACCCGGTCGTCGTGCTCGGCGAAGGCCTTCGCCTTGGCCAGGAACGCCTCGAGCTCGTCGAGCGAGCTCACCGACATCCCGAAGTGGTCGAGACGGGGGCACGCCATGGGGTCGTCGTCAGCGATGAGGAAGAGGAACTGCTCCCAGTCATAGGCCGACAGGACCAGCACCTGGCGGTCGATGGTCTCCGACGGCAACTCCTCGAAGCCGAAGACCCCGTTCCAGAAGGCCAGGATCTCGGCCCGGCCGTCGGCGCCCAGCAGGTCGGCGGGGACGCTCATGGCGACGTGGTTGAAGCGGGGTGGACGGGTCATGGCCTGGCTCATGGGGCTCCTCCTGGGGTGACCATCACCTTGCCCGCCAGTTCGCCGGCGGCCAGGCGTTCCATTGCGTCGAAGAGCCCGGTGAGGGTCACGTCGACGGGCTCGATCAGGTGCTCCAGCGGGAGCTGGGGGAGGAGCGCCAAGGCGTCCTCGAAGCCGGTGGCGTCGTAGACGAAGGCGCCGGTGATCTCGAGCTCGTTGAGCATGATGCGATTCGCGTCGAAGCGGGGCCCGTCGATGCCGGCGCCCACGAACACGAGACG
>DATDAH010000085.1:0-2156 GCA_036525535.1 Acidimicrobiales bacterium | reverse complement strand
GGTCTCGTTCGCTCTGAACGACCGTCCGGGCGTCGCCGATGCCACCCGGGCCCGGATCCTGGCGGTCGCCGCCGAGCTCGGCTTCACCCCCAGTCATCGGGCTCGAGCCCTGTCCTCGTCGCGGGCGCTGACCGTCGGGTTGGTGGTCGCCAGGCACCCGGAGACGCTCAGCGCCGACCCGTTCTTCCCCGCCTTCATCGCCGGCATCGAGATGACACTGGCCGAGCGCGGCCAGGCCCTGCTCCTGCAGGTCGTCCCGGACCAGGAGTCCGAACGCCGCAACTACGAGATGCTCGCCGCCAGCGGCCGGGTCGACGGCGTGTTCCTGACCGACCTCCGGGTCGACGACCCCAGGCCCGACCTGCTCGAGTCGCTGGGCCTGCCGGGTGTGGTGATCGCCCCCGCCCCGATCGCGTGCCGCTGGCCCGTGGTCGCCGTCGACGACCGGCCCGGCATCGTGGCCGCCGTCGAGCACCTCGTGGCCCTGGGGCACCGGCGCATCGCCCACGTCGCCGGCCCCGTGGAGTTCGTCCACTCCCGCTCCCGCCAACAAGCGTGGGCCGACACCCTGGCGGCGTCCGGGCTCGGGGAGTCGCCCTGCGTCTGGTCCGACTTCTCGCCCTCCGGAGGCGCCCGGGCCACCAACGAGCTGCTCGACCTCCCCGAGCCGCCGACCGCGATCGTCTACGCCAACGACCTGATGGCGATCGCTGGTACGTCCGCGGCCCAGAGCCGCGGCCTGCACGTCCCCGACGACCTGTCGGTCACCGGGTTCGACGACACCGCCATCGCGGGGTACCTCCGGCCGCCACTGACGACGGTGCGCACCGACGCGGTCGCCTGGGGGCGCTCCGCCGCCGACTGCCTGCTGCAACTCGTCGACGGGGGTACTTCTCCGGACGTGCTGCTGCCGCCCCCCGAGCTCGTCCTGCGCGACTCCACCGCACCGCCCCGCCCCACCACAGAAACGGATAACGCATGAACATCAAGAAGACCACGACCCTCGGACTCGGTCTGGCGTTCGCGCTGAGCCTGGCTGCCTGCGGCGGCGACGACGGCGGTGGTGGCGGTGGCGACGCCGCCACCAGTGCCACGGGCCCCATCAAGATCTGGCTCTCGAACAACCCCGAGGAGATCGCCTGGGGCGAGAAGATGGTCGACGCCTGGAACGCGGACCACCCCGACGAGGAGGTCACCGCCCAGGAGATCCCCGCAGGCAAGTCGTCCGAGGAAGTCATCGGCGCCGCCATCACCGCAGGCAACGCGCCGTGCCTGGTCTTCAACACGTCTCCTGCGGCCATCCCGCAGTTCCAGAAGCAGGGTGGGCTGGTGCCCCTCGACAGCTTCCCGGACGGCAAGGAGTACATCGAGTCGCGCAGCGGCGACACGGCCGAGCAGTACCAGTCGTCGGACGGCCAGTACTACCAGCTCCCGTGGAAGGCGAACCCGGTGATGATCTTCTACAACAAGGACCTGATGAAGAAGGCCGGGGTCGACCCGGAGAACCCGCCGCTGGCGACTTACGACGAGTTCCTCGACACCAGCGAGAAGATCGTGTCCAGCGGTGCCGCGGAGGCCGCGATCTGGCCGGCGCCGTCCAGCGAGTTCTTCCAGTCGTGGTTCGACTTCTACCCCCTCTACGCTGCCGAGACGGGCGGCACGCAGCTCGTCGAGGACGCGAAGGCGACGTTCAACTCGCCTGAGGGCGAGGCCGTCGCCGAGTTCTGGCGGACCATGTACGAGAAGGGCTACTCGCAGAACGAGGCCTACAACGGTGACTCGTTCGGTGACGGCAAGGCCGCCATGGCGATCGTCGGCCCCTGGGCCATCGCCGTCTACGGCGAGGACACCAACTGGGGAGCCGTCCCCGTCCCGACCTCCGCCGGCACGGCACCCGAGGACACCTACACGTTCTCGGACGCCAAGAACGTCGCCATCTACTCCGCCTGCAAGGCGCAGGGCACGGCCTGGGAGGTCCTGAAGTTCGCCACGAGCGAGGAGCAGGACGGCGCGCTGCTCGAGAGCACCGGCCAGATGCCGATCAGGGACGGCCTCGAGGCCGCGTACCCCGACTACTTCAAGGCCAACCCCGACTACACGGAGTTCGCCGCGCAGGCAGCCCGGACCGTCGAGGTGCCCAACGTGCCCAACAGCAT
>DATDAH010000084.1:0-24736 GCA_036525535.1 Acidimicrobiales bacterium | reverse complement strand
GCCGGTCGCGGCGACCATCGAGCGCAGACGGCGCGAGAGGCTGTCGGCGCTGGCCACCGTGAAGGACCAGGTGCGCAGCGCGTCGGCGGCGACCGGCGAGCCGTCGGCCTGCACCAGGTAGTCGACGGCCACCTCGAAGCGGTGGGCCTCGGTGAGGGCCACCGCGGGATGGATCATCAGGAGCTGCTCGCCCTCGGGGGCCGGGGCGTCCAGCTCGGCCCAGTAGGGCCAGCGCTCATCGGTGGTCAGGTCGGTCAGGGTGATGGGCGCGTCGACGTCCATCGACACCCCGATGTCCGTGCTCGGGGCGACACCGCTGACCTCGAGGTCGACGTCGGGGACGAAGGTGAGGATGGTCGACGCCGGCGAGAAGCCGTCGGCCCGGTTCTGGTCGGTGACGTCCACGGGCACCCCGTCCACGTTCTGGGGCGTGCCGTCGGCCGGGATGGCCAGGCGCAGACCGGTCTCGGTCGACGGGTCGGGCACGGTGAAGCGGTCGTTGGGCCAGGGCAGCAGGCAGTGGTCCGGGTCGAGGTCGTCACAGGCGCCGTCGCCGCCGACGGCCGGGGTCGAGTCGACCGAGGCGTCGGCCCCGGACCCGCCGTCGTCGCTGCACGCGGCCACGGCGATCGCGAGCAGCACGACCAGCGCGAGGACGATGACCCGGCCGCGTCCCCCGAACACGGGCCGAGCCTGCCACAGCGGCCGGCCGGGCCTGACTAGGTTCTCCCGGAACTCGTTGGGAGGGGGACCCGATGGACCTTGCTGCACACCCGTACCGGAGCCAGATCCGGCTGCTGTTGACCACCGCGCTGATCCTGTTCGTGGTCACGGTCGTCATCGGGATCCTGAACGGCACCGACCTGGTCGACTTCGACCGCAAGGTGCTGTTGACCCACGTCCACGTGGGGACCCTGGCCTGGATCACCCTCTCCGTCTTCGCGTCGACGCTCTGGCTGTTCGCCGATCGTCCGCTGGAGGGCGGGCTGGACACCTGGGCCCGCCTCGGCCCCCCGCTCGCCGCCGGGACGGTCGTGGCCTACGACCTGACGTTCCTCACCACGACCGGCTGGTCCCGCCCGGTGCTCGGGACCCTGACCGCCCTCGCCATCACCGGCTGGTTCCTGTGGGCCGTGGCCCTGGCCCGCCGGATCGAGGTCAGCGTCCCGATGTGGGGCCTGCTCGCCGCCCTGGCGACGTCGGTGACCGGCGGGATCCTCGGCGTGCTCTACGGCATCCTCATCGCCAGCCGGGGCGACGCCAAGGTGCTGCCTGCCGGCGGGGAGGACGCCCACCCCGCGACCATGGTGGTCGGCTTCCTCGTGCCGGTCGGCCTGGCCCTGATCGAGTGGTGGCTGCGACCCGACGAGGCCCGGACGCCGGCGTGCCGAGCGGGGTTCTGGCAGATGGCGCTCCTCTTCCTCGGCGGCTTCACCCTGATGATCGGCGTGCTGCTCGACGCCGTGCCCCTCATCACCCTGAACCTGCCCTTCGAGATCGTCGCCATCGGCATCTTCCTGCGCCGGAACTGGGCGTCGCTGCGCACCGTGGGCTGGGGCGAGGGCCGACCCCCGCCGTTCCTGGCCGCGGCCACAGTGGCGACCGTCTGGAACCTCGGGATGCTCATCTACCTCCTCTCGAAGTACGCCGACGACTTCGACGCCGCCCCCGACCGGCTCCTGCTGGCCCTGGACCACGTGATGTTCATCGGAGTGCTGACCAATGTGCTGTTCGCCCAGCTCCTGGCCGCGACCAGAGCGAAGGGCGACATCTGGGCGTGGGCCGACAAGGTGGTGTTCTGGTTCGTGAACGTCGGCATCGCCGGCTTCTGGTTCGGGCTGGTCATCGACCAGGCCTGGCCCAAACGGACCTTCACCCCGTTCATGGGCGTCGGCATCCTGCTCGGCGTCGGCGTCTTCCTGGCCCGTCTGCAGGCCGACCGCCAACCGGCCCCCGAGCCCGCCCGCACCTGACCGCTAGCGCAATCTCGAGATTCGGGCGGCGGGGTCCTGGCGGTAGAAGCCGGAGAGGACGGCGTAGAGGTCGGGCTTCTCGGCTTGGAGCTCGACGGGCTGGACGAAGAAGACCTCGGTGGCCACGGCGAAGAACTCGGCCGGGTTGGTCCCGGCGTAGGGGCGCAGGAGCGGTCCGGCGGTCCCGGCCCGGAGGGCCTCGTACTCCGCCGTGCACACCGCCACCCACTGGTCGACGGTGGCCTGGTCGGGCAGCGGTGGCGTGCCGTCGATGATGCCGTCGAGCATGTCCAGCTTGTGGGCGAACTCGTGGAAGACGACGTTGTGGCCCCGGGTCGGCTGGCGGGTGTCCCGCCGGACCGCGTCCCAGGCGATGATGATCGGGCCGCGGCGGTCGTGGGCCTGACCGATGACGGGGAACGGGGCGTCGGTCACCGTGCCCCGGGCCGGGCCCGGACGGGGGTGGGTCAGGACCCGAGTCGTCGGCGTCACGATGATCGAATGGACGTCGTGGTAGCACTCGACGTCGAGGCCGAGGACCAGCAGGGCGGCCTGGGCGGCGATGGTCAGGCGCATGTCGTCGGTCAGGGCGAAGCCGCGGGCCGCCTCCCAGCGCTTCTCGCCCAGCAGGCGGCCGATGTCGGCGCCGAGCTGCGCCCACTCGTCGGCGTCCAGCGTGGCGAACGGGGCCAGCCGCGCGCCGGCCAGGTCTTCCCAGCCCACCGGGGGTTCGACCGAACGCCTCCACCAGGCCATTGGGCGACCAGGGTCCTACTTGCGGCTGGACACGGCCCGGTCGATCAGCATGAGGATCACGGCACCGACGATCGAGCCGATGATCCCGCTGGGCCGCAGGTTCAGGCCGTCACCGGCGATGAGGCTGGCGAGGAGGCCGCCGACGAAGGAGCCGAGCAGGCCGTAGCCGATGCGCTTGCCCCAGGACTCGGTGCCGGTGATCCACCCGGCGATCCAGCCGATGATGATGCCGAAACCCAGGATGGCGAAGATGAGCATCGGCGGAGTCTGCCACCCCTCACCGGGTGGTCATAGCCTCGGCGGATGGGCACGGATCCGGAACGGGACCAGCGGCGGCAGGAGGAAGCCGACCGGTTGGGGATCACGCCCGACGAGCTGCGGGCCCGGCGCAAGGCCGAGCAGGCCGCCAGCCTCGAGAAGAAGGCCGAGGAGCACGGGGTGACCGTCGAGGAGTACGTGGTCGAGCACCGCAAGAAGAAGCGCGGCGGCCGCCCCTACAAGGGCCCCCAGCCCGCCCCCAAGGCCACCGAGGCGGGGGACACCTGAATCGTCAGGTCGGGGGGATCTCGACGCCGGTGACCTCTTTGATCCAGGAACGCCAGGCGTTGTCGTCGGGATCGGCTTGGCGGGTGATCCACTCCTCGTCGCCGAGCGCGTCCCGGTGGGCCATCAGGGCCTTGGCGTCCTCGCCGGCCAGGTAGCGCAGCTTCGGCTCGTCGGCGGTGATCGCCTGCCAGATGACCTCGGCCACGAGGTCGGGCGTCGCCGGGTCGTTGAGGAGTGAGTAGATGTAGAACTCCCCCATGCGGCGACTGCCGACGTAGGGGGTGGTCGGGTCCTCGGGATCGGCCAGGGCCTTCCCGAAGATCGGGGTCTCGATGACGCCCGGCTCGATGGCCGAGACCCGGATGCCGAAGGGCGCGACCTCGGCGGCCAGGCTCTCGGTCAGCGCCTCCGCCGCGAACTTGGACATGGTGTAGGCGGCTTGGCCGGCGACGGCGACCCGGCCGGCGGTCGAGGTCACGTTCAGGATGTGGCCCGAGCCCCGTTCCCGCATCGACGGGAGGACGGCCTGGATGCACCGCAGCGTGCCCCACACGTTGGTGTTCATGACCCGCTCGAAGTCGGCCAGCGGCGTGTCCTCGATGGCGTGACCGACCGCGATCCCGGCGTTGTTGACGAGGACGTCGACGCCTCTGGTCTCGGCCAGCAGGCCCTCGAGGGCCGCGCTCACCGAGTCGTCGTGGTCCACGTCCATGACCACGAGGGACAGGTCCAGGTCGCCGGCCGCGTCGAGCAGGGCCTGGCCGCTGGCCTCAGAGCGGACCGAGGCGTGGACCTGGTGGCCCTCCTGGGCCAGCCGCAGGGCCGTGGCGAAGCCGATGCCGGTCGACGCGCCGGTCACCACTGAGACGGCCATGGATCCTCCCCGAGCGGCCCGGGACGTCCGGGACCGGCGCCGAGCGTAGAGCTCAGACCATGCCCGTGTAGCCGTCGGGCCGGAAGCGGATCACGAGCCGCTGGTCCTCGACCATGGCCCGGAAGAAGTCGTCAGGATCCGGGTGGGGGTCGGCGGACACGGCGTCGTGCAGCTCGAGCAGCTCCTGACCGGTGGCGTCGCCCGGCTCGGTGCTGACCGGGCTCAGCTCGGCGGTGCCGGTGGCGGACACGTACTGGTAGAAGCTCTCGCCCGTCACGTGGAGCACGGCCCTCGGGTCGCGGCGCAGGTTCTTGGTCTTGGCCCGGCCGTCGGTGACCGAGATCCGGGCCACACCGTCGGCGAAGTGGAAGGCGATGTTGGACGACTGGGGGCGGCCGTCGGCCCGGAGGGTGATCAGCACCCCCTGGTGGCGGTCGGCGAGGAAGGACTGGGCGGCAGCGGCATCCATCGTCGTCACTCCTGGGTCTCAGACCGCGGTCGCCGAAGCGGGGGCGTGTTCGACCCGCCCGTCGGCGTGCTTGGCGAAGCGGCCGTCGGCACGGGCGTGGGTGGGGGCGTCGTCGGGGAAGGGCCAACCGCCGAAGCCGGTGCGCCGGTAGTCGGCGAAGGCCTGCTCGATGCCCGCCTTGTCGTTCAGGACGAACGGGCCGTACTGGGCCACGGGCTCGCCGATGGGCCGACCCTGCAGGATCAGGGCCTCGATGGGCTCGTCCCCGGCCGTCAGCCCGACCGGCTCGCCGGCCTCGACGGCGGCGCCGGTGCGGGCGCCGAGGACGTGGCCGGCGACGTCGAGGCCGCCGCCCTCGAACACGTAGAGCATGCGGACGGTGTCCGACCCCGCCGGCGGCAGGACCCAGGAGGAGCCCGGCTCGAAGCGCAGGTGCCAGATGGCCACGTCGGTGTCGGTCCGGCTGGCCCAGGACCGGGGTGGGGGAGGTGGCGGCTGCTCGCCCGCCAGCGCGCCCGCGATCACCGTGATCTCGACGGACCGGCCGTCGGCGTCGGTGGCCACGACCCGGGGGATGTCCTCGTCCCACAGCATCGAGAAGTGGGGATCGACCAGCTTGTCCTCACCGGGCAGGTTCAGCCAGATCTGGAACAGCTCGGTCGGGTTGTCGGCCTCCTCCTCCACGAGGGGGAACATCTCGGCGTGCACGATGCCGTCGCCGGCGGTCAGCCACTGGACGTCACCCCGGCCGAAGCGGGCGGTGGCGCCGAGGGAGTCGGAGTGGTCCACGTAGCCCCGGCGCACATAGGTCACCGTCTCGAAGCCCCGGTGGGGGTGCTGGGGGAAGCCGGGGACGACCAGGCCGTGGTACATGCTCCAGCCGTCCCGGCCCGAGAAGTCCATGCCGAGGTCCCGACCGTCGAGTGAGGCCTGCGGGGCCATGCGCTCGTCACCGGGGGGATAGGCGTCGCGATGGTGGACGCAGAAGAGGAACGGGTCGATGGTCGGCCACGGCGCGGCGCCGAGCTCCACGGTTTGGATGACGGGATCGCTCACGACGGGGTCAACCGACCCGCGACCCCGGAGATTCCTGCCCGCTGCGTGACTACCCGGCGCGCGTGCGTCGTGACGGAGGGTCCCCGAATCCGCGATTCCGGACAATTACGTTCTCGCTCAGCGTTTCTTACGCACGTCCCTCCGAGGAGGTGGTGACGATGTCATGGATCACCGGTTCAGAAGGGGACTCGATCCACTCGGGCTCCTCGGCGGTCACTGGCCCGTCCGGCTGCTGTCATGCGGTTGACCCCGATGACGGGGCCACGGCGTGCGGCACGATCATCCGCAGCCTCCAGCTGTGGGATCAGGTGCCCTGGATCCGGGCCCGGATGGCGGGAGGCGAGCTCTGCCCCGCCTGCATGGCCGTCACCGAGGAGCACCAGGTCCCCGTCTGAGACCTCCCCCGGCGCCGGGTCGCTCAGCGCTGGGCCAGGACCAGGGGGAACACGGCGTCGGTCCCCTGCTCGCGTAGCGCGGCCCCCACCACCGTCATCGTCCAGCGGGAGCTGGCCGTGTCGTCCACCAGCAGGACCGGACCGGGCGGCGCGTCACCGTCGACCGCGAAGGCCCCGAACACGTTGAGGACCTGTTGGGCGCTGTTCTCGCGGGTGGCCTGCGCCGTTTTCGCGCGGGCGGTGGTGACGGCCGCCACGAACGGCAGCCCGACGGCGTCGGCCAGGGCCTCGGCGAAGGTCCCCACCTCGGGGCGATCGTCCGAGGGCACCGCGGTGACCCACGTCGGAGCCGGCGTCGGCGCCCAGTGGTCGACCAGGCGGGCAGCGGCGCCCACCAGCTCGTCGGCGTAGGCGCCGGCCTTGCGCCCGGCCCGGACGCGGGTGCCCCAGCCGCCGTCGGTCCACAGGCACAGGGCCCGCCCCTCCTCGACCTGCAGCTCGGCCGGGATCCTGCCCCGCACCTCGTCCAGGCCCGACGGCCACTGGCGCCGGGGGTCGACCAGCAGGGGCTGACCCCGGACGAACTCGATGGCCCGGGCGACCTCCGCGGGGTCGAGGGGCTCCTCGGCCACCGGGGCGCAGTTGCCGCAACGACCACACGGCCCGGAGGCGGGGTCGTCCAGCTCGGCCAGGAGGAGCTGCATGAGGCAGTCCGTGGTGCTCCCGAAGTCGTCCATGGCGGCCTGCTCGCGGCGGCGCTCGGCGGTGACCCGCTCGACCCGGTCGGCGTCGTAGGCCCAGTCCCGCCCGGTGCGGGACCACTTGCCCCCTTGGCGGGCGACCGCGCCCTCGACCTCGAGCACCTTCAACATGGCGTCCAGGCGGGAGCGACGCAGGTTGACGATCGGCTCGATGGCGGTCACGCCGACGGGCTCCTCCTGGCTCTCCAGGAAGGCGACCACCGCCTCGGCGTCGACCTTGTCCGGGAAGGCCGTCTCGATGAACCAGTCCTGGATGTCCCGGTCCTCGTGGCCCCGCAGCAGCACGACGGCGGCGGTGTCCAGGGCCCGCCCCGCCCGCCCGATCTGCTGGTAGTAGGCGATGGGCGAGCCCGGTGACTGGAAGTGGACGACGAAGGCGAGGTCGGGCTTGTCGTAGCCCATGCCCAGGGCGGAGGTGGCCACCACGACCTTGACCCGGTTCTCGCTGAGCGCGGCCTCGATCTCCAGCCGGTCCTCCGGGGCCGTGGCCCCCGTGTAGGAGACGGCGTCGATGCCCTCCCGCCGCAGCCACTGGGTGACCCGGTTGGCGTCGGCGATGGTCAGGCAGTAGACGACGCCGGTGCCGTCCATGCGGGGCACCTCCCGGCTCAGCCAGGCCAGGCGCTCGCCCTGGGTGGGCAGGTCGAGGACCCGCACGGCCAGGCTGTCCCGCCCGAGCGGGCCCCGGATGACGACGAGGTCGTCGCCCAGCTGGTGCTCGATGTCGGCCACCACGCGGTCGTTGGCCGTGGCCGTGCAGCCCAGGACGGGAACCGTCGGGGGCAGCAGGTCGATGACCCGGCCGACCCGGCGGTAGTCGGGCCGGAAGTCGTGGCCCCAGTCCGAGATGCAGTGGACCTCGTCGACCACGAACAGCCCGGCCGTGTGGGCCACCTCGGCCAGGACGTTGTCCCGGAAGCGGGGGTTGTTCAGGCGCTCGGGGGAGATGAGCAGCAGGTCGATGTCGCCGGCGTGGGCCGCGGCCTCGATGGCCTGCCAGTCGTCGATGTTCTCGCTGTTGATGGTGGCCGAGCGGACGCCGATGCGCTCGCCCATCAACGTCTGGTTGCGCATGAGGGCCAGCAGCGGCGAGACGACGAGGCTGGGCCCGGCGCCGTCCTCTCGCAGCAGGCGGGTGGCGATCAGGTAGACGATGCTCTTGCCCCAACCCGTGCGCTGGACGACCAGGACCCGGTGGCGGCCGTCGACCAGGGCCTCGATGGCGTCGAGCTGACCGTCCCGGAACTCGGCGTCGGGCCCGAGGAACTCGGCCAGCAGCATCCGGGCCCGTTCCGCAGTGGTCACGCCCGGCACCGTACGGCCGGGGGGTGACACTCGTGGGCGGGCGCCGCGGCGCCCGTGGACGAAGTGGTATCTGATCGGATACCATTCGGTCATGGGTGCGACCACGACGGTCCGGCAGGCCCGGCAACGGGCGGGGATGAGCCTGCGGCAGCTGGCGGCCCGGGCGGGCACGTCCCACGCCACGCTCTCGGCCTACGAGAACGGGGCGAAGACCCCCAGCGTCAAGACCCTCGAGCGCATCGTGCGGGCCGCGGGCTTCGCCCTCGATCTCGAGCTCGTCCCTCGGGTCGACGGCGACGAGCCCGCCGACCGGGGCCAGGAGCTCGAGGCCGTGCTCGCCCTGGCGGCCCAGTTCCCCGCCCGGCACGCCGCCACCCTCCCCTTCCCCCGGTTCCCCGAGGCACCGACGTGACCGTCGATCTGACGGCCCGGATCGTGGCTCTGCACGAGGCCTTCGACCGCGCCGCCCTTCCCCACGCCTTCGGCGGGGCCCTGGCCCTGGCCTGGTGCACCCAGCAGGCCCGGGGCACGATCGACATCGACGTCAACCTGTTCGTCGACGCCGGCCGGGCCCCGGAGATCTTCGCCGCCCTCCCCACGGAGGTGACCTGGACCGAGGAGGACGTGGCCCGGGTCGAGCGGGACGGCCAGGTCCGCTGCTGGTGGGAGACCACGCCGGTCGACCTCTTCGCCAACACGACCGCGTTCCACGAGCAGGCCGCGGGCCGGACCCGGAGGGAGCTCTTCGCGGGCACGGAGGTTCCGTTCCTCGACTGTGGGGACCTCGCGGTGTTCAAGGCCTTCTTCGACCGCACGAGGGACTGGGCCGACCTCGAGGCGATGCTCGAGGCGGGCACGCTCGACGTCGAAGCCGTCGTGGGGGTGCTGGCTCGGCACCTCGGAGCCGACGACCACCGCATCGAGCGGCTGCTGGACCTGGCGTCGTCGTGACTTCGCGGCGCCAGCCGCCCACGTGCTCAGATGACCGCCGTGACCGCCCCCTCCGCCGCCGCCTCCCGCTCGGGCCTGCTCCTGACCTACCGCATCCTGGCCGGGCTGAGCGTCGTCCTCGTCCTGATCCTGGCCGTCCTCGCCGGCCGCTCGTCCCGCCTCTTCGGCACGGGCAACATCGAGGTCCACGGCTTCATCGGCGAGCTGCTGTTCGCCGTCGCGGTGGTCATGGTCGTGCTCTCGTTCATGACCCAGACCCGCGGCGTCGTGGTCGGCCACGCCGTCGCCTTCGCCGCCCTCTGCTTCGCCCAGATCGGCCTCGGCTTCGTCGGCCGGGACACCCTCGAGGCCGCGGCATGGCACATCCCGAACGGCGTCCTGCTCATGGGCCTCGCCGTCGCCCACCTCACCCTGATCCTCCCCGAGCGCTCCCCCTCAGCCTGACCTCTCGGCGATGAGGGCGAGGAGATCGTCGCCGTAGTTCTCGACCTTGGCCGGGCCGATCCCGACGCAGGCCCGCAGCTGGGCGTAGTCCGCGGGCCGGCGGGCGACGAGGTCGTCGAGGGTCTTGTTGTTGAAGACGACGTAGGCAGGGACGCCGTCGGCCCGTGACCGGTCGAGACGCCAGGCCTGCAGGGCGGCCCGCAGGCCCTCGTCGCCAGGCGCGGCGGGGCGTTTTGGCACCGCGGCCACGGGAGGCGCCCGCGTCGGGGTGGGTGCCGGGCCGGGGCGTTCGACCGGCGCGGGCGGCGCCTCGGTCATGAGTTGGGCGACGAAGGGCGAGGGGGCCCGATCGGGGGTCACGACGGTGACGGTGGCCGAGCCCCGGGTCACCGCCACGTGGAACACCCGGCGCTCCTCTTCGACGTCGTCGGCCAGCCGGTGCGGGAAGAGGCGGCTCGAGGCCTCGTGGACCACGACGTGAGGCCACTCCAGCCCTTTGACCCGGTGCACGGTCGACAGGTGCACGACCGGGCCCGCGGTGGCGGGGCGGGCCTCGAGCTGGTTGGCCAGCCAGGCGCCGAAGGTGGCGGCGTCGGTGTGGAGCTCGGCCAGCTGGATCAGGGCGTCGAGGTCGTCGGTGTGGCTGGACCGGTCGACCCGGCCCCGGCTGCCGTCGAGGGACTGCATGGCCCCCTCGAGACCGAGCCGGTCGCGCACGTGGGCCAGGACCTCCGCCGCCGTCCCGCCCTCGGCCCGAGCGGTCACCGCCCGGAGGTCGTCGGCGAAGGCCTCGACCTTCTCCCGGTCGCGATCCCGGCTGAGTCGGCCGGCCAAGCGGTCGATGCCCTCGACGGTGCGTTGCTCGGCGATCCACTCGATCACCTTCCCCGAGAGGCCACGGGGCGGGCGGCGCACGGCTTCGGCGAGGTCGACGGGGCGGAGGCCGCCTGTCGTGGCCAACCGGAGCCAGGCCAGGGCGGATCGCACGCCCGTGCGCTGGAGCCAGGCCGGTCCCGCGACCCGCTCACACGGGACCCCGGCCAGGTCGAGGGCGACCTGCACGGGGGCGAGGGTGGCGTTCACCCGGGTGAGCACGGCGATGTCAGCGGTCGCCGCCCCCGCGGCCCGACGGTCCTGGACCACGGCCACCGTGGCCGCCACCGTGGCGTCGTCGACCCGCACGACGAGATCGGTGTCGGCACCGGCCCGACCGGGCGCGGCGTCGATGGTCTTGGCCACCCGGCGGCGGTTGTGGGTCAGCAGGGTGCGGGCGCCGGCCACCACCCCGGGCGGGCACCGGTAGTTGACGGTCAGCGGGTGGGACACGGCGCCCGGGAAGTACCGGTCGAAGTCGATGAGCCAGGTGGGGTCGGCGCCGTTGTAGCCGTAGATGGTCTGGTCGTCGTCGCCCACGCCGAACACGTCGAAGGCGGGGGCCGCCAGCAGCCGCAGGAGCAGGAGGTGGGCCGGGGTCAGGTCCTGGAACTCGTCGACCAGCAGCACCCGGCTGGCCCGCTGAGCGGTGGCCCGGACCTCCGGGTCGGTCAGCAGGAGCTTCACCGCCCCGTAGATCTGCTGGTCGAAGTCGACCATGCCCCGCCGGTCCAGCTCGGCCTGGTAGCGGGGGAAGACCTCGTCCAGGCCGTCGACGTCGCCGGCGTACTCGGCCTCGACGTCGGCGGGCGGGCGCAGGCCGAGGCGGACCCGGCCGAGGGCCTCCAGCCACGCCGCGGCGGGATCCGTGTTGGCCCGCCGGGGGAAGTCGACCAGACCGTCCAGGATGCGGCGCTGGTCGGCCTCGTTCAGCGTGTCCACCGGACGCTGGCCACTGCCCGGCGCGGCGAAGGGGCCTCGCCCCGTGAGGATGGCCAGGCCGAGGGAGTTGAGGGTGCGGATGTCGAGGCCCCGGGTGTCGCCCAGGCGCTCACCCATCTCGTCGGCCGCCCGCTTGTTGTAGGCGACGAGGCCGAGAGCACCAGGGCTGAGGCGCTGATCACGGACCAGGTGCCGGGCCCGCTCGGTGAGCGTGCGGGTCTTGCCCGAGCCGGCGGGCGAGATGACCCGGCAGGGGCCGCCGCGGTGGGCGACCGCCGCCAGCTGGTCGGGCGCCAGGTCGGCGGTCGGCCGGTTCAGGCCGAACGGCTCGAGGCGGCCGACGTTCGGGGCCGGGAGCAGGGGGGTGCCGAGGCGCCGGGCCAGCTCGACGTCGAGCGGCCCGCCGTCGCACCAGGCGTCCTGGCCGTCGGCGAGCGCGACGTCCGCCGTCGCCGACGCCGTGGCGCCGGCACTGAGGGCCATCGTCCGAGGCCCGAACGTCGGGGCGGAGGCGTCGCGGAGATCGACCGCGTTGGCCCACACGAGGTGTACGAGTTGGTCGAGCGGAAACGCGAACGAGGGCTTGAGCCGCCACGGCTCGGTGTCGTCCCGCTCCGTGGGCCCGGTGGGCAGGTCGACGGCCAGCTCCACGACGTAGCGCCGGCGCTTCACCCACCGCGGCAGGAGCCGGCCGACGAGCTGGTCGGGCGTCGCCACCGCGGCGGCGTCGACCACGAACCGGGGAGCGTCGGCCCACGGCGCGGGCGCGGCCTGACCCGGGCCGACCACGAGGGCCCGGCCGAGCTCCTCGGGTCCGGCCAGGACGGCGAGGTCGCCGGCCACGGGCTCCAGCACGAGATCGAGGGGCTCGTCCACCGAGGCTTCGTCGTAGGACGGCTCGTCGAACAGGGACGCCTCGGGAGCGCGGGTCCCGGTGCACGAGCGGACCTCGGCCACGGTGTCGTGACTCGCTCCGCAGTGTCCGCACGCAATGGCCATCAGGCTCGGACCGTACCGGGGACGTGGGACACTCTCGGGGTGAGCGAGGCCCCGATCGTCACGCCGGTCAACGCCGTCATCGGCGCCGTCGTCGAGGGCGTCGACCTGGCCGAGGTGACCGACGGGCAGTTCGCGGCCATCGACCAGGCCCTCCTCGAGCACCAGGTCCTCTTCTTCCACGACCAGGCGCTCTCCGACGACCAGCACCTGGCCTTCGCCGCCCGCTTCGGCGAGCCCAGCGTCTTCCCGGTGTCCAAGGTGCTGGGGGCCGACACCCGGTTGCAGTACATCGAGGACACCGAGGACAGCCCGCCCGACGCCGACGGCTGGCACACCGATGTCACCTGGATCACCGAGCCCCCGCAGGTGGCCGTGCTCAGCGCCCGGCTCATCCCGGACGTGGGCGGCGACACCCTCTGGGCGAGCATGTCCGCGGCCTACGAGGCCCTCTCCCCCACCATGCAGGCCCTTTGCACCGGCCTCACGGTGCGCCATCACCGGGGCACCGACTTCGACGCCGCGGTGGGTCGCTTCCTCGACGCCGACCAGATGGCCGCGTTGGAAGCCGCCTACCAGCCCGTCGAGCACCCCCTGGTCCGCACCCATCCCCGCACCGGGCGCCCGGCGCTGTTCGTCTCCGGGCTGTTCATGGACCAGATCGTCGGCATGACCCGGCCCGAGAGCGACGCCCTCCTGGCGTTCCTGCTCCATCACGCCCAGGACCCCAACTTCCAGGTCCGCTGGCGTTGGCGGGCCGACGACGTGGCTGTGTGGGACGAGCGCTGCACCAACCACCGCGCCCTCAGCGACCACTTCCCCCGCCACCGCGTCATGCGCCGGGTCACCGTCGACGGCGACCGCCCCGTCTACACCCCCACCTGAACTTGCGCTCGCTGCACCACGGATCCGTGGTGTGATCGGCGCACGTTCGAGCGGGCTCGGCTCAGCCGCGTAGGCCCGGCGCGGCGCGGCCGGCGACGAGCGGGAGGTCGAGGTAGGTCTGGAGGCCGGGCGCGGCGGCACAGACGTAGGGCACGGCGTTCACGCAGTGCATGGCCGTGGCCACGATCCCCCGGTTGCGCTCGAGCCCCTCGGCGATGGAGTCGGGGTGGAGGCCGTGGAAGCTGAGCTGGACGGGCGGGTCGCCCGTGATCTCGACCTCGAAGCGCTCGCCCTCGGGGCCGAAGGTCCAGCCCGGATCGAGGTCCTCCTGGCCCATGAACCAGTTCACCGCCGCGGTCACGACGGGCTCGCCGCCGACCGTGCCCACCCAGCGGAACCGCTGCGCGGCCACCAGGCCCGGCTCGATGGGGCCGATGGGTGAGTCGATGGGCGCCGTGGCCACGGCCACCTCGTGGCTGGTCGTCAGCTCGGCGTCGAGGGCGAAGCCCAGGACGTCGGCCACCATGTGGACCGACTGGATGAACCCGGCCCCGAGGACGTTCAGCATGATGCTCTCGGCCGCCTCCTCGGGCGTGGCCCCGAAGAGCATCACGTGGCGCACCACGTCGGGGGCGGCGTAGGTGCGGATGTCGCTGAACTCCTCGGCCCGGACGTGGGTGATGGCGTTGGACAGGGCCGACACCATCAGGGGGAAGCGCTCGGTGATCCCGCCGGGGTGGATCCCCGTGCCGTGCAGGGTCACGCCGCCCTCGGCGCAGGCCTCCTCCAGCCGGCTCGTGTCCTGACCCTTCGGGTAGAACCAGCCGAGGGGCGTGACCACGTTCTTGCCCGAGCGCAGGATGCGGTCGACGACCGGGGGGTCGGCCATGACCGGCGAGTACAGGACAGCATCGGCGTCCACGGCCAGCAGGGCGTCGACGTCGGTGGTGGCGGCCACGCCGAGGGGGGCCCGGCCGATGAGCTCACCCACGTCACGGCCGTCCTTGTCGGCGCTGTGGACCCAGCAGCCGACGAGCTCCAGCTCGGGGTGGTCGAGCACGCCTTCGATGGCGGCCCGGCCCACGCCGCCGGTCGCCCACTGGATCACGCGGTAGGTCATGGCCTCATCATGGCCCTTGCCGCGGCCGGGTCAGGACGGACGCAGGCCCAGGGGGTGCTGGTTGATCATGTGGGTGGCGGCGGTCTCCACGTAGGCGAGGAAGTCGGCCTCGTCCTCGGCCGACAGGCCCCCGGCGCGCACGGCGGCGGTCATGAGGACGACCCAGGCATCGCGCTCGGGGGTGTCGATGGCGAAGGGCAGGTGGCGGGCCCGCAGCCGGGGATGGCCCCGCTCGGCCGAGTAGGCGTCGGGGCCGCCCCAGTACTGGCCCAGGAAGAGGGCCAGGCCCCGCTTCCCCGGCCCGAGGTCCTCGGGATAGATGGGCCGGAGCAGCGGGTCGTCCTCGACGGCCTCATAGAAGCGCTCGACGAGGGCGTCGAACCAGGGCTGGCCGCCCGCCCGGTCGAAGAGGGTGTCACCGTCGGCCACCGTCGCAGTATGGCGGTGGCCGACGGGCGCGCGGTCAGGCGGGCTGGCTGTCCGGACCGATGTCGGGGCCGGCATCGCCCCCGCCGGCGACGAGGGCCAGTCGGTCCAGGTAGTGCGTCCACCCCTCGGCGTGCGTGGCCACCTGGTCGTCAGGGAGGTCGTAGTGACGGAGGCGCAACCGGGTCTTGTCGCCCTCGGGCTCGAGGGTGATCTCGACCATCGTCGAGCCGGGGAGCATGGCGTTGTCGGGCATGTTCCAGCCGAAGGTGTGCACGATCTTCTCGTAGGGGACGACTTCGACGAACTCGCCGACACCGTGGTACTCCCCGGCGACGAGGACCGAGTACACGCCGCCCGGCCGCGGGTCGAGCTCGACCTCGGTCCCCTCCCACTGTCGGTGCTTGTCCGCCTCGGTCAGGAACCCGAAGATCGTCTCCGGGCTGGCGGCGATCACCACGTCGCGTACGAATTCGGCCATCAGGGTCGCTCCTTGTCTCGCTCGGCGGCCTCGGCGACGTCACGGAGACGGTCGAGGCGCTCATCCCAGAACCGGGCGAGGAACGCTTGGAGCTCCTCGACCGTGTCCGGCCGCGCCCGGTAGAGGCGGCGCGTGCCGTCGCGGCGCTCGGTCACCAGATCGGCCTCGGACAGCACCCGGAGGTGTTGGGAGATGGCCGGTCGGGTGACGTCGAAGCGGGCCGCGATCTCGCCCGCCGCCAGCTCCTGGCTCCACACCAGCCGGAGGATGTCCCGACGGCGGGGCTCGGCCAGGGCCTTGAGGGCGGCGTCCACTCCCGTATTGTTAGCACTTACTTACGTAAGTGTCAAGTTTCAGTGGTCGAGCGTCAGAGCCGGAAGCGGGGGGTGAGGTCGAGGAGGGTGAGCACACCGGGGTCGGCGGCGACCACGGCGGGGATGGCGTTGATCACGTGCATGGCGGTGGCCAGGCAGCCGGCGTGGTTGTGGTCCCCGAGGTCGGAGGAGAGGGTGACCTCCAGCTTCACGTTGGGCTCCCCCTCGACCAGGATCCGGTACCCCTCGCCCTGCGGCCAGTGCGGGGCGTCGTCGTCCCGGAGGCGGGTGACGTGTTCGACCACCACCCGCTCCTCGCCGTCGACCATCCCCTTGATCTCGAAGCGCATCCCCGAGATGGTCCCGGCCTCGACCACGCCCGAGGCGATGGTCACGTCCTCGTCGGCCAGGAGCACCTCGTGGTCCTCGACGATCTCGTCCAGCTCGAGGCCCAGCGACGCCGCGACCAGGGCGACGACCGGCCCCCAGGCCAGGGTCGTGCTCCCCGGCGCCAGCAGCAGGGACTGGGCCTCGTCGGCCTTCCCGAACCCCATGATCTCGAACATGGTGAAGGGGTTGTCCCAGGTGGCGTAGTTGACGATCTCCATCATCCGGACGGTGCGGACCTCCTTGCACAACCCGAGGGCCCCGATGGTGATGCCGGCGTTGCCGTAGCCCGGGTCGATGCCCGAGGTGAAGAAGGTCGTCCCGCCCTCCTGGCAGGCGGCCTCCAGCTGGTCGCCGAACCCGGCCTGCTCGGGGTACAGCAGGGCCACGAACGACGTGTTGACCACGTTCTTGCCCGCCGCCAGCATCCGGCAGATGTCGTCGACCACTTCGCCGGGGCGGACGTCGGAGTGGGCCGTGTAACAGATGCAGTCGGCGTCGAGGGCGAGCAGGGCGTCGACGTCCTGGGTGGCGGTCACGCCCACCGGGTCGATGCCGCACAGCTCCCCGGCGTCGCGGCCGGCCTTGTCGTCGCTGTGGACCCAGAGGCCGACCAGCTCGAGAGCGGGGTGGTGGACGATGGCGGGCACGGCGTGGATGCCGACGGTGCCCGTCGCCCACTGGATGACCTTGTGGCTCATTCCGGCGACCGTACTGCGGCGGGGACTACGGTCGATTCCGGGGACCATCCGCAACGAGAGGAAGACTCATGGACCGGACACGGGCACTCGGCGCCGAGGCGTTGGGGACCTTCTGGCTGGTGCTGGGGGGTTGCGGCAGCGCCGTGATCGCCTCCCAATTCGGGCCCAACAACTCGATCGGCATCGGCCTCCTCGGCGTGTCGTTCGCCTTCGGGCTCACCGTGGTCACGGGCGCCTATGCCCTGGGCCACATCTCCGGGGGCCACTTCAACCCGGCGGTGACCGTGGGCCTCTGGACGGCCAAGAAGTTCGACGCCAAGGACGTGGTGCCGTACATCGTCGCCCAGGTCCTCGGCGCCATCCTGGCCTCGCTCGCCCTGTGGGGGATCCTGGAGGGTCAGCCCGGCTTCGAGCGGTCCGGCAACTGGCTGGCCGCCAACGGCTTCGGCACCACCGGCTCGCCCGGCGGCTACGCCATCGGCGCGGCGATCATCGTCGAGGTCGTCCTCACCGCCGTGTTCCTGCTCGTGATCCTCGGCGTGACCGACCGGCGGGCCCCGGCGGGCTTCGCCCCGCTCGGCATCGGGCTCAGCCTCACCCTGATCCACCTCATCAGCATCCCCGTGACGAACACGTCGGTGAACCCGGCCCGCTCGACGGGGCCGGCTCTGCTCGTGGGGGGCGACAACCTCGAGCAGCTCTGGTTCTTCTGGCTGGCCCCGATCGTCGGTGGCGTGATCGGCGCCGTCGTCCACCGCTTCATCGCCGGCGGCGACACGGCCGGCACGGCCGAGATCAGCTGATCACCCCGGCCCCACCGCGGGCCGACATCGACCTGCCCTGGGACCGGCCGGTGGCCGACGTGGTGGCCACGATGGCCGGCGCCCGGGCCCGCTGGGGGGACACCTTCGCCGTCGACTCCGGCGGGACCGAGTACCTGTTCTGCTTCTCCCCCGCCGGCGTCCGGTCCTTCTACGCCCTGCCCGAGGCGGCCGCCAGCAAAGGCGTGGCCGACTGGCAGATGCTGCTGCGCAAGCTCCCGGCCGAGCTCTTCGACGGTCGCCGCACGCTGCCCCACGACCTCTTCGGCCGCGACGACGTGAGCAGCTACCTGGCCGCCCTGGACGGCGCCGTGGACGACGAATTCGCCGCCCTCGGGACGGCCGGGGAGGTCGACGTGTTCGCCTTCACCCGGCGTCTCGGCCACCGCATGGGCCTGGCCTCGTGGGCCGGGCCGGCATCGGCCCGCGGCGAGCGCTTCGCCGGCCTGGTCGAGGCGCTCGACGCCCTGGACGGGTCCGACGCCTTCGTCCATCCCGGGGCGATGGCCGCCGTGGCCGCCGAGGGTCAGGCGCGCGAGCGGGCCGCCATGGCCACGGCAGAGGCCCTCCTGGGCGAGACATTGGCCGAACGGCGGGCCGGTCCACCCGAGAACGACCTGCTCGGCCGGGTCATCGAGCGCTGGGCCGACGCCCCCCGCCGGGAGGCCGACCGGGGAATCGCCCGTGACGTGATCCTGGTCCACCTGGGCTCGATGTCGAACCTGTTCGCGGCCCTGGGCTGGACCATCGTGCACCTGCTCCTGCACCCCGATGTCATGGCCCGGGCCCGGGCCGGCGAGGACGGGCTCCTGGAGCGGTGCGCCCTCGAGTCGACCCGCCTCGGCCAGCGCTCGATCATGCTGCGGGCCGTCCTCCAACCGGTCGAGGTCTCCGACGAGTCGACCACCTACACGCTGGCCCCGGGCACCGTCGTGGCCACCTTCCTGCCCCTGACCAACACCACCGCCGCCCCTGGCTTGGAGCATTACGACCCCGACCGGTGGCTGCGGCGCCGCCTCCGGGACGAGGCCGACCTGGCCACCCGGGAGCTGGTGACCACGTTCGGCCACGGCAAGCACACCTGCCCGGCGATGCCCTTCTCCCTCGTCGCCATGACCCGGTCGGTCGGCCGTCTGCTCGACCACTACGAGCTCCACCCGGCGTTCACCACGGCCGAGCCCCTACCGGGCCAGATCGGCGGCGTGGCCCGCTCGGCCGCGCCCTGCCCCGTCGGCTACGCCGTCCGGGCCGCCTGACCGAGCGACGGTAGGTTCACGGCCCAGTGCACGAGGTGGTGTCGCCCCTGCAGGGCCGAGTGGTGGGGGTCCTGGTGCAGACCGGGGCGGACGTGCACGAGGGCACGACGCTGGTCGTCATCGAGTCGATGAAGATGGAGCACGCCGTGGCCGCCGCCGTCGACGGCACCGTCGGCGAGGTCCTGGTCGGTGCCGGCGACGGGGTCCGGGCCGGTGACCCGCTGCTCGTGCTGGTACCCGGGGCGGTCAGCGACGAGCACCGGCCCGAGACGGAGGCGGCGGCCACCGAGCGGGCCGACCTCGCGGCGGTGGTCGAGCGCCACGCGGTCGGCCTGGACCCGGCCCGGCCCGATGCCGTCGAGCGACGCCGGAAGACCGGCCAGCGCACGGCCCGGGAGAACATCACCGACCTCTGCGACCCCGACAGCTTCGTCGAGTTCGCCCCCCTCGCCATCGCCGCCCAGCGCCGACGGCGCGAGCTCGACGACCTGATCGCCCGGACTCCGGCCGACGGCCTGGTCGGCGGCATCGGCCGGATCGAGGGCCGACCGGTGGTGGTGGCGTCCTACGACTACACCGTGCTGGCGGGCACCCAGGGGTTCCAGAACCACCGCAAGAAGGACCGCCTCTTCGAGCTGGCGGAGCGCCAGGGCCTGCCCCTCGTGCTCTTCGCCGAGGGCGGGGGCGGTCGGCCGGGGGACACCGACGCCCCCGGCATCTCGGGCCTCGACACGATGGCTTTTCACCTCTTCGCCCGACTGAGCGGGACGGTGCCCCTGGTCGGCATCGCCTCCGGACGGTGCTTCGCCGGCAACGCCGCCCTGCTCGGCTGCTGCGACGTGGTCATCGCCACCGAGGGGGCCAACATCGGGATGGGGGGCCCGGCCATGATCGAGGGCGGCGGGCTCGGCCAGTACGCGCCCGAGGACATCGGGCCGCTCGACGAGCAGGTGGCCAACGGCGTGGTCGACCTGCGGGTCGCCGACGAAGCAGCCGCCGTGGCCGCGGCCCGCCGGTATCTGGCCTTCCTGGCGGGGCCGACGACCCCCGGTCCGGCGCCCGACCCGACCGCCCTGCGGAACCTCGTCCCCGAGCGCCGTTCACAGCTCTATGAGATCCGGGACGTCATCGCCGGCCTGGCCGACGAGGACAGCGTGCTCGAGCTCCGGGCCGGGTTCGGGTTGGGGATGGTGACGGCGCTGGCCAAGGTCGACGGCCACCCGCTGGGCATCGTGGCCAACGACCCCCGGCACCTGGGCGGAGCCATCGACGCCGACGGGGCGGACAAGGCGGCCCGCTTCCTCCAGCACTGCGACGGCTACGGGCTCCCGCTCCTGTTCCTGTGCGACACCCCGGGCTTCATGGTCGGGCCCGAGGCCGAGCGCACGGGGCTGGTCCGCCACGTCAGCCGGATGTTCGTGACCGGGGCCAACCTGTCCGTGCCCTTCGCCACGGTGGTCCTGCGCAAGGGCTACGGGCTCGGCGCCCAGGGCATGGCCGGGGGCAGCTTCAAGGCCCCGCTCTTCTGCGTGGCCTGGCCGACCAGTGAGTTCGGGGGCATGAACCTGGAAGGCGCCGTCCGCCTCGGGTACCGCAAGGAGCTGGCCGCGGTCGAGGACGACGCCGAGCGGGAGGCCCTGTTCACCGAGATGGTGGACCGGGCCTACGAGCACGGCCGGGGCCTGAACGTGGCCACCCACTTCGAGATCGACGACGTGATCGACCCGGCCGACACCCGGCGCTGGATCACCGGTGTGCTGCTCGCCGTGCCGCCCCCGCCGGCCGGCGGGCGGCCCAACCTCGACACCTGGTGACGACCCCCGGGTGAGCGAGCCCCTGCCCCGACCACCCGGCGGCCTGTGGGGCCTCGTCTCCCGTCCGTCGTGGCGAGAGCTGCGCCTGCGGCGCGAGGGCCGGGCGCTGCTCGCCGACCGGATCTGGGGCGGTGCGGGCGTCCCCGAGGGCCACGGCCGGCGCCTGGTCCTCGTGCCCGGCTTCCTGGCCGGGGCCCGCAGCCTGTCGATGCTGGAGCCCTGGCTGCAGCGGTGCGGCTGGGACACCCGGCGGGCCCCGGTCGGCCGCAACCACCAGCCGTCCGAGGACGTCCTCGACGTGCTCGAGACCTGGCTGCTCGACACGGTGGCCATGGAGGGTGGGCCGGTGCCCGTGATCGGCCACAGCCGGGGCGGCCAGGAGGGGCGGGTGCTGGCGGTGCGCCACCCCGAGGCGGTGTCCCTGCTGGTGACGCTCGGCGCACCGCTCCAGGTCCTGTATCCCCCGCACCTCGCAGTGCGGGGCCCAGCCGCCGCCCTGCAGGTCGCCCACTGGGTCCGCCGCACCCGGCCGGACCTGTCCGGCCACCACCGCTACGAGGCCGACCGCACGACGCCCTTCCCGCCGGAGGTGCCGTTCGTGTCCGTCTTCTCCCGCAGCGACGGCTTCATGGACTGGCGGGTCAGCCTCGACCACGCCGCCGAGCCCGTCGAGGTCGACTGCACGCACCTCGGCCTCACCGCCTCGGCCCCCGCCTTCCGGGCCATCGCCTCCGCCCTCGCCCGCCTGGACGGCTAAACACGCTGCTCGTGCCCGACAAGTACACGCACGGCCACCACGAGAGCGTGCTGCGCAGCCACCGGTGGCGCACGGCGGAGAACTCGGCGGCCTACCTGCTCCCCCACCTGCGGTCCGGGATGGCGCTGCTGGACGTCGGGTGCGGGCCGGGCAACATCACCTGCGACCTGGCCGACCGGGTCGCTCCTGGCCCCGTCGTCGGCCTCGACGTGTCGACCGAGGTGGTGACGGCGGCCGCCACCGACGCCGAGGAGCGGGGCACGGCCAACGTCTCGTTCCGGACCGGTGACCTCTACGGCCTCGAGTTCGACGACGACGCCTTCGACGTCGTCCACGCCCACCAGGTCCTCCAGCACCTGACCGACCCCGTCGCCGCCCTGCAGGAGCTGCGGCGGGTGGTCCGGCCCGACGGCGTGGTGGCGGTCCGCGACAGCGACTACGCGGCCATGACCTGGGGCCCTGACGAGCCCCGCCTCGACCGCTGGCTCGAGCTCTACCACCAGGTCACGGCCCGCAACGGGGCCGAGGCCGACGCCGGGCGTCGCCTCCTGGGCTGGGCCCAGCAGGCCGGGTTCGCCGCCATCGAGGTCAGCTCGTCGAACTGGACCTACGCCGACCCCGAGACCCGGGCGTGGTGGAGCGGCGTGTGGGCCGACCGGGTCGGGCTGGCCGACTCCGCCCTCCACCGTCAGGCGATCGAGTACGGCCTGGCCACGCCCGACGAGCTGGCCGACCTGGCGGACGGGTGGCGGTCCTGGGCCGAGGCGGACGACGGCGTCTTCGTCGTCGTCCACGTCGAGGTGCTGGCCCGGGGCTAACCCTCGCTCGGCACCCAGTTGCCGTGGAAGCCGAAGGGCACCCGCTGGGGGAGATGGACCGTGGCCACGGGATCGCCGGTGAAGTCGTCGGCGGCCACGATCACCAGGTCGCTGGTGTCGGTCGTGGCGTCGTAGACGAACGACAGCAGCCAGCCTTCGTCCTCACCGGCGTCGGGCGATCGGGGCACGAAGATCATTTCGTCGGTGACCCGACCCTCCCCGTACTGACGGTGCTCGGCGGCACCGGTCACCACGTCGTACTTCACCCCGCCGCCGTGGTGCCCGCCGCCACTGAACTCCATGGCGTAGCCGTAGCGGTGGGGTCGACCCACGCAGCGGGGGTCCGTTCGGGGCAGCTCGACATAGGTGTCGTCGACGGTCGACTCCGCGACCCGGCCCGCCGCCGGGTCGATGGCCCAACGGTCGAGCCGGGTGGCCCCGTCGGCCGGGCCGAGGCGCTCGTGGTCGAACATCTTCGGGTGGCGGACAAGGTCGAGCACGACCCGGCCGGCCTCGTCCTCGTAGGCGTTGAGGGGGTGGAACACGTAGCAGAGGCTGACCTCGTACCACCGGACGTCGTCGGCCTGGCCTTCCCGGGGCAGGAGGCCGACCCGCGCACCGTGATCGGGGGTCCAGGCGTAGGGGAACCGGCTCCCGGCCATCGCCGCGTCCATGTCGAAGGTGACGGGCAGGTCGAAGAGGACGACGTGGTTCTCGGTGATGGCGCAGTCGTGGACCATGGGGCCACCGTCGACGGGAACCCGGACCTCGCGCCGGACCCGGCCGTCGGTCCCGACCACCGTGTAGCGGAGGTGGTCCCAGGCCCAGAGGTAGCTGACGGCGTGCAGCTCGCCCGTCACCGGGTCGAGCTTCGGGTGGGCCGTGTAGCCCTCGGCCAGCGCCTCGTCGACGCCGTCGGACCCGATCGGGTCCAGCTCGTCGGTCAGCTCGATGGTGGGGAAGCCGGACTCGACGATGGCCCAGGTGCGACCGGCCTGGCCGATGACGTTGGTGTTGGCCCCGAAGCCGGCGTCAACCACCCAGCGGTTGCGGTACCACTCGGCCCGGCCGTCGCGGAGGCGGACCCCGTGGACCATCCCGTCGCCCGTGAACCAGTGGTAGGAGGCGGGGTCGACCTCGCCCCGCGGGTTGGGGCCGTTGCGGAGGTAGCGCCCGTCGAGGCCGTCGGGGATGGCGCCGGTGACGGCGAGGTCGACGGCGGTCACCTCCTCGGTCACCGGGCCGAAGTTGCCGGTCAGCCACTTGCTGGTGATCGTGGTCATGGTTCGCCTCCGAAGGGGGTGGGGGATGGCTGGGGGAGATCCAGCAGGCGCTGGGTGAGGTCGAGCAGGTGGGTCAGGTCGGCGTCGCCGCCGTTCACGGCCACGGTGCGGTCCAAGACACCGAGAATGGCGAGGCCGGCCACGCCGTGGACACCGGACCAGACGACGGCGGCGAGGTCGGCGGTGTGATCGGCCGGGTGCCAGCCGGCGCCCTGGGCCTCGGACACGGCGAACAGGAGCTGGGCGAAGGCGGCCTGGCCCGCGGCCTGCAGGTCGGCGTCGCTCGGGTCGCACCGGTCCGGCCGGAACATCAGGCTGTAGGGGCCAGAGTTGGCCACCGCGAAGCGCACGTAGGCGTGGCCCGCCGCCTGCAGGCGGGTCCGGGGCTCGTCCCCCGCCGCGGCCATGGCGTCGGCCACCGCGCCGTACAGGCCCTCGAAGGCCTCGGTGGCGACCACCGAGCAGAGGGCCGCCAATGAATCGAAGTGGCGGAGCGGGGCCCCGTGGGACACCCCCGCCCGGCGGGCGATCTCCCGCAGCGTGAGGCCCTCCAGCCCGTGCTCGTCGAGGTAGGTGCGGGCCGTCGCCACGAGCAGCTCCCTCGATGTCGTGCCGGCCATGTGGACAGTGTCTACCAAGATGTAGACAGTGTCAACCTCGTAGTCTCGGAGGCATGGCCGACGTCCCCGTCATCGACCTGCGGGACGAGGACGCGGCGAGCCGGATCGACCGGGCCTGCCGCGACCACGGCTTCTTCTCCGTCACCGGCCACGGTGTCGACGCCGAATTGCTCGACCGGTTGCTGACGGCCTCGTCCGCGTTCTTCGCCCTCCCCGAGGAGGCGAAAGCCGAGATCGCCATGGCCCGGGGCGGGCGGGCGTGGCGGGGCTGGTTCCCGCTGGCCGGCGAGCTGACCAGCGGCGTCCCCGACCGCAAGGAGGGGATCTACTTCGGGGCCGAAGGGGCGGCCGACGATCCCCTCCCGCTGCACGGCCCCAACCTCTTCCCCGCACGGCCGGCCGAGCTCGGTCCGACGGTGCTGGCCGCCCTCGACGCCTTCACCGCCCTCGGCCACCGCTTGATGGGCCTGCTCGCCGTCGGCCTCGGGCTCGACCAGGACTGGTTCGCCCGGGACCTGACGGCCGACCCGACGATCCTGTTCCGGATCTTCCACTACCCGCCTGCGGCCGCGACCGACGGCGCCGGCGACTGGGGGGTCGCCGAGCACACCGACTACGGCCTACTCACCCTCCTCCTGCAGGACGCCAGCGGCGGCCTCCAGGTCCGCACGGGCGGCGAGTGGCGCGACATCCCGCCGGTGCCGGGGGCGCT
>DATDAH010000083.1:0-4114 GCA_036525535.1 Acidimicrobiales bacterium | reverse complement strand
CGACCCCGAGTGGACCACCGTCTGGTCGTCGCGCAGCTTCTCCAGGGCGGACACCATGCCGGGCGGGTACCGGGTGATCTCCACGGCGGAGAAGTCGGCCAACGTCTCCCGGCGGCGGCTGACCGCCAACTGCATGATCTTGGCCACGATCGGTGCCAGGACCAGGAAGACCAGGGCCAGGATCATCACGATCCCACCGCCGGAGTTGTCGTCCCGGCTCCGGCGACCACCGCCGAACCACAGGGACCGGATGCCGATGTCGGAGAGGAGGGCGACGGCGCCGACCATCGTCACGGCCAGCGTGGACACGAGGATGTCGTAGTTCTTGACGTGACTGAGCTCGTGGGCCAGCACCGCCTCCAGCTCGATGCGGTTCATCTTGTCGAGCAGGCCGGTCGTGGCGGCGATGGCGGCGTGCTTCGGATCCCGCCCCGTGGCGAAGGCGTTCGGGGCGTCGTCCTGGATGACGTAGAGGCGAGGCTTGGGCAGGCCGGCGGCGATGCACAGGCCTTCGACGATGTTGTGGAGGCGGGGGTACTCCTCCACCGACGCGGGCTGGGCCCCGCTCATGCGCAGGGCGATCTCGTCGGACTTCCAGTAGCTGCCTATGGCCAGGCCGGCCGCGATGACCACCGCGATGACGACCCCGACCGGGCCGTACCCGATGATCGTGTTGAACGCGAGCCCGACCAGGATCACCACCACCACGAAGGCGGCGATCAGCAGGATGGAGCGGCGCTTGTTGGCCTTGACCTCGTCGTACAGGTGGATCGACCTCGATCAGGCCGGAGGCGGCGTACCCGGGGCCGGGCCACCGGCGTCGGTGGGGGGCACCGACGGCGCGGCGGGCGCGGCCGGCGCGGCGGGCGGGGCCGGGGTGCCGGCAACCGACGGCGGTTCGTTGAAGGAGACCTGGACGGCATCTCGGGACTCGGGCTCGGCCTCGAAGTACTCGCGAGGGGTGAAGCGCATCATCCCGGCGATGACGACGGCCGGGAACGTCTGGATCTTGGTGTTGTAGCGGAGAACGGTGTCGTTGTAGAACTGCCGCGAGTAGGCGATGCGGCCCTCGGTGCCGGTCAGCTCCTCTTGCAGGTTCAGGAAGTTCTGGTTCGCCTTCAGGTCCGGGTACGCCTCGCTGACCGCGAACAGCGACTTCAGGGCGCCGCTCAGCATGTTCTCGGCCTGCGCCTGCTCCCCCACCCCCTGCGCGTTCACGGCCATGTTCCGGGCCTGGGTCACGGCCTCGAGGGTCTCCCGCTCGTGGCTGGCGTAGCCCTTGACCGTCTCGACCAGGTTGGGGATCAGGTCATAGCGGCGCTTGAGCTGGACGTCGATCTGGGCCCAGGCGTTCTCGATCCGGTTCCGGAGCTTGACCAGGCCGTTGTAGAGAACGACGAGGACGATCACGATCACCGCAATGATGGCGAGGACGATGAGGAGCACGGTCACGTGCGGGACTCTACAAGCGAGCCGTACAGCTCGACGTAGCGGTCGGCCAGGCGGTCCATCGAGAACTCCTCCGCCCGCAGGCGGCCGGACGCCACCACGCGCCGCCTCAATCCGTCGTCCGCGAGCAGCCGGGTGATGGCCGCGGCCAGCGCCCGCGGGTCGCCGGGGGGGACCAGCTCCGCGTCCTGACCGGCGCGGGCCACGTTGGCGTACCCGGGCAGCTCGGAGGCCACGATGGGCGTCTCGGCGGCCATCGCCTCGATCAGCACGACGCCGAAGGACTCGCCGCGGAGCGAGGGGGCGCAGAACACGTCGGCCCCGCGGAGACGGGCCACCTTCTCCTCGTCGCTGAGCCGACCCAACCACTCGACCCGCGGATCACCGGCCCATCGGGCCTGGAGCGCCGCGGTCTCCGGCCCGTCACTGCCCACCCAGAGGCGAACGTCTCCGGGGAGGCCGGCCATCGCCTCCAACAGCACGGCGAGGCCCTTGCGGGGCTCGTGGCGTCCGCAGAAGAAGATGGTCGGCCCCTCGGTGGGCCATGGCTCACCGTCCCGGTAGGCAGCCAGCTCCACGCCGTTGAAGAGCAGGGTGAAGGCCCCCGAGACCGCGCTGGAGGCCAGCGCCCGGGCGTCCTCGGAGACGGCACAGCGCACGTCCAAGCGGCGGTTGAGGAAGCGGGTCCCGGCCCCCATGTGCTTGTAGGCGAAGCTCTCGCCCGCCGCGTGGAACGTGCCGATGGTGGGCGCGGGCTTGATCATCAGGGCCGTCATGCACGGTCCGGGGGCGAACGGCTCGTGCAGGTGGAGGACGTCGAAGTCCTCGTCCCACAGGGCCCGCATCGTGCGGAGCTGGGCCGCCGGGTCCGGGGCCAACGGGGCGACCGAGCCGTTGGCCGCGGCCGGCACGCTCTTGCCCAGCGGGGTCACGAAGGCGTCGGGCGGGGGGCCGTCGCAGGGGGCCAGGACGCGGGCCTCGTGGCCCCGGCGGCGGAGGGCGCGGGCCAGCCCGAGGACCTGGCCCTGGACCCCACCGGGGATCGAGAGGCTGTAGGGGCACAGCAGGCCGACGCGCACGATGCGAGGAAGCTAGGCGCGGGCCGCAGCGAGGGCTTCGTGATCACTGGGCCAGTTGGGCTGGAGCAGGTGCCACTGCTCCGGCTCGGCCCGGATGAGAGCCTCCAACTCGTAGGCCAGCACCTGGGTGACGCGCTGGACGTCGTCGCGCAGCCGCCCTCGACGCTCGGCGGGAACCGCCTCCCGGATCGTGGCGTGGTGGCCCTTGCCCCGGTAGTACACGGCTGCGGGCAACAGGGCCGCCCCGGTCCGCAGCGCCAGGGTGGCGGGACCGCCGGGCAGGGTGGTGCGCTCGCCGAAGAACTCGACCTCGACCCCGCTGCCGTTGATGTCGCGGTCGGAGAGCAGGCAGGTGATGTGGGCCTGCTTGATGGCGGTGACGACGGCCGCGCCGGCACCCGGCCCGAGAGGCACGACGGTCATGCCGAACGAACGGCGGAGGGCCGCGAACCACTCGAAGAGCTCCGGGGGCTCGAGCCCCTCGACGACGACGGTCACCTCGTGCCTCCAGGTCGAGGCCAGCCAGAAGCCGCCCCACTCCCAGGCCCCGAGGTGGGGCAGGGCCAGGATGGGGCCGATCCCACCGTCCACCGCGTTCTCGATCCGGTGGAAGCCGTCGAAGGACATGCCCGCGTCCAGCTCCTCCGACGAGGTGCCCGGCAGCCGGAAGGACTCCACCCAGTAGCGGGCGTAGTTGTCGAGGACGGCTTGGACGGAACGGCGCAAGGGCAACCCGCTGTAGTCGGGGCCGTAGACCCGCCGCAGGTTGCGCTCGATGATCAGGCGCTCGTCGTCGAGGAGGGCCGACGCGCCGAGGGCTCCGCCGCGGGCCAAGAGGGACGCCAGCGGTCCGGGAAGGCCGCGGGTGATGGACGCTGCCGCCTTGTAGGCGGCGACCGTGCGGTTCAGGGTGTCAGGGCCGCCGGCTGCGCATGCGCTCGCGCCAGGCGACCCGACGGTCGGCCATGGAACGGGTCGTGCCGCTGCGCCGCCGCCGGGTCCGGGTCGGCGCTCGCGTCGGCGCGGGCGGTCGGTCGGCCTGTCGCCAGACCTTCACGAAGCGGTAGATCGCCGTGCCCGACGTGGCCACCAGCATCACCCACAGGACGGCGATGAGCAGCTCGCTGAAGAGCAGGCCCAAGCCGAGGAGGATGAAGCGCTCGGCCCGCTCCATGAGGCCGCCCCGAGCGTCGAAGCCGAGGGCGTCGGCCTTGGCCCGCTGATAGGAGACCAGGGCGGCGGCCGCGAAGACGGCGTAGGGCAGCAGGGCGATGCGTCCGCCGTACTCGGTCTGCAGGTACCAGGCCACGCCACCGAACAGGAGGGCGTCGCTGAGGCGGTCCGAGACCGAGTCGAAGAAGGCACCACGGGTGGACGCCGTTCCCGAGGCCTTGGCCACTGCACCGTCGAGCAGGTCCGGCACGCCGGCCAGGGCCAGCAGCAACAGACCGGCCCGGAGGAAGCCGGCTCCGATGGTGACGGCGGCGGCCGTGGCCATGAGGATCCCGAGCACCGTCAGGTGGTCGGCGGAGATCCCCGTCTTGCGGAGGTTGGCACCGACGGGCTTGAGGCCCTGTTCGATGTTT
>DATDAH010000082.1:0-4602 GCA_036525535.1 Acidimicrobiales bacterium | reverse complement strand
CCGACCAGGCAGACGAACTCGCCCGGTTGTACGTCGAGATGGATGCCGTCCAAGGCGAGCACAGAGCCGGCTCCCCGGCCGTATCGCTTGGTCACAGCGTCGAGGTGGACATGTCCACCGGTGACGTGTGAGGGGTGTCCGGCCTTACCGGACACCCCCTTCCCGTTCAGCGATTCGGGAGCCAGCTCGCCCGTGAGGGGCGTCACGTCGCAATTTCCTCCTCACCGCGCTCAGCGAGCACGTCGTTGAGAATGGACAGGTCGTAGATGCCCTCGAGGTCCACGTCCTCCAGGAGGCCGACGGTGACCGCGTCGTTCTTCGACTCCTCCAGCGAGGAGGCGATGGGATCGAGGGTGAAGGTCAGGTTCTCCCACGAGGCGGTGATGACCTCTTCGGGGATGGGCTCGCCCGTGACCGCTTCGATGCCGGCGTTGACCGAGGCCTGCGCGGCGGCCGCGTCGTCGTTCACGAAGTCCTCGCCCTCGGCCAGGCCCTCGATGAGGCCCTGGATGACGTCGGGGTGCTCGTCAAGGTAGGCGGTGCGCACCAGCAGGTGGGTGGTGACGAACTCGCCGTCCGGCCACAGGTCGGCTTCGTCGATGAGCACGTGGCCGCCGCCCTCCTGCACCAGGCGGGTGGCCCAGGGCTCGGGGACCCAACCGCCGTCCACGGAGCCGTCCTGGAAGGCGGCCAGCGTGTCGGAGTTGTCCAGGTTGACGATGGGGACGTCACCGCCACCGGCATCGTCGAAGGTGTAGCCCTCTTCGGTCAGCCAGGCCCGTAGAGCGACGTCCTGGGTGTTGCCCAGCGACGGCGTGGCGATCGTGTGGCCGACCAGGTCCTCGGGGGACTGGATGTCGTCGTTCACGACCAACGAGGCGCCGCCCGACGTGGTGCCGGACACGATGCGCACGGCCTCTCCGTCGGTCTGGGCGAAGGCGTTGATGGCCGGGTTCGGGCCGATGAAGGTGGCGTCGATGCCCTCGGCCAGGAGGGCCTCACCGGCCTCGGTGCCGGAGTCGAAGGTCGAGTAGGTCACGGTGGCGGTGCCGTCGAGCGCATCGTCGAAGAAGCCCTCCTGGACCGCGGCAACCGCGGGAGCGTGGGTCACGTTCGGGAAGTACCCGAGGCGGAGCTCGGCGACCTCGCCACTGCCACCGTCGGCGGCAGTGGTGTCCGAGGCGGCGTCGCCCCCGCTGTCGCCGTCATCGCCACCGCAACCGGCAGCCACGAGAAGTCCGGTCAGGACCACGGCGAGGGCGAGGCGCCACCGTCCGGATCCTGGGGGGGTCAGTCTGCTCACGCCGTCTCCTTGTGTCGTCGGCCGCGCCCTATGACGCGTATTCCGGTCGTGTTGTCGTATTTATAGTCGGCGGGGCGACACACAGACAACCTTCGGGTGAAATTCCTCACCTGACGGGGTCAGCGGCCTCCGCTGACATCGATCGACGAGCCGGTCGCGTAGGACGACTCGGCGCTGCACAACCAGGCGATGGCGGCGGCGATCTCGTCCGCCTCGCCCGGGCGTTGGAGGGGGATCAGCCCAGCCAACCGGTCGGCCCGGTCCGGCTCGCCCCCGCTGGCGTGGATATCCGTGCGGATGATCCCGGGCCGGACCGTGTTCACCCGTATCCCTTCCAGGGCGACCTCCTGAGCCAGGCCCACCGTGAGCAGGTCGATCCCCGCCTTGGCGGCGGCGTAGTCCACGTACTGGCCGGCGCTGCCCAGACGGGCCGCTACGGAGGACACGTTGACGATCACCCCGCCCCCGCCGCCGTGGCGGGTCGACATCCGGCGCACGGCCTCCCCCGCGCACAGGAAGGGGCCGACGAGGTTCACCGTGAACATCCGCTGGAGGCGGGCCTCGCCCATCTCATCGACCCGAGCCGCCCGGTCGACCACGCCCGCGTTGTTGACCAGCGCACCGACCGGGCCCCGTTCGGCGGCGGCGTCGAACAACGCGACGACGGGCTCCGCGGTCGACAGGTCCCCGGCGACGGCGGTGGCAGCCACCCCCTCGGCCTCGCAGGCCGCCACGACGGCCGCCGCCGACTCGTCGTCGTTCCGGTAGCCGATGGCGATGTCCCAGCCGTCCCGAGCCAGGCGTCGGGCCGTGGCCGCGCCGATCCCCCGACCCCCACCGGTGACGACGGCGACGGTCACCGGGTGTGCTCGTGGATGTCGAGGGCCACGATCAAGGCGTCTCGCTTCCACTCGGCGCGGGTCCCGCTGACCTGGTCGGCGTACTTGGCGTGGAGCCGGTCCACGGCGACCGTGCGCTCCTCCCCCGGGTGGACCGGCACCCGGCCCTTCACCGGGCGGGTCTCGTCACCCACCCGGACCGTCGCGGCCGGCTCCGCCACCAGGTTCTTGACCCAGTCCGAGCGGTCGCCGCCGCCGCTGATCAGGTACAGCGAGTCGCCCACCTCCGTGAACCAGATCTCGATCTCGTGGGGGCGACCGCTCACCCGACCCGTGGTCCTGAGATGGCAGACGGCGGGCTCCACGGCTCGGGTTGCTCAGGACTGACGTCCGAGGAAGGCCATCAGCTTCTCCTGGTCACTGGCGTCGGCCGGCGCCTCGATCTCCGGGCCGAAGGCCCCGGGGCTGCGCATCGCCTCCTCCGGGAACGCCTTGATGCCTTCCTGCAGCTCGGCCAGGTCCTCGGCGGCGATCGTGTCGTCCTGCCCGGTCGCCCGAGCCAGGTCCCAGCCGTGGATGACGAGGTCGGCGGCCAGGAACTGGTTCACGCCGGCCTCGAACGTGCTCGTCCCCATGAAGCCGTCGTAGCTGACGGTCGCCCGGTCGGGATCCTCGAGGTCCCGGAGGATCCGACCGGTGGCCGCCTGAACCGCACCGAGGGGGTCGTCGTCCACCGACGGGAGCTCGCCCATCTCCTGGCCGACGAAACCCAGGAACATCCCCTGGGAATCGACCACATGCCGGACGATGTCCCGCGCCGTCCAGTCCTCGCACGGCGTGGGGACCGACCACCCGTCCTCGGGCACGGCCGCCACCTTGTCGGCGAAGGCCGCAGCTCGTCGGGCGTAGCGCTCAGAGATCTCGGTCATGACCCCACTCTCGTCGACGGGACAGGCGATTGCCATCGGGCCGCGACCAGCAAGAGGACGGGCACAGGAGCCCGGTGGTTCGTGAGGTGCGCCGCGTCCGCCGGGCCAATGCGACGCCAGCGAGCACTACGGCAGGGGTGGCCGGCGGCTGGCGGCCGAGAATTGAAAAGTGATCAGGGCCCCGTTTGGGGCGGGGTTCTTCGTTGGCCGTCATCGCGGGAGCCCTCGGGGGGCGGGCGGTGTTTCGTGTTGTGCTTCCAGCGGTTGTGGGGCCCGCACTTGACGTCGGCGTCGTCGACGTCCGTGAGGCCACCGTCTTCCCATTCAGGGGTGTGGTCGGCCTGGAGACGCCCTCCGGTGCGGTCACAGCCGAAGGGGTGACAGCACCGCCGGAACCGGGCCCGCAAGGCGTCGGCTTGGGGCTTGGTGAACAGGCGGCGTTCCCGTCCGAACCGCAACGGCATGCCGTCGGGGTCGTGGAGGTAGCCGCGGATGGTGCCGGTGAGGAGCGCCAACAGCAGTGTGTCGAGGGAGATGACGGTGCCGTCCTCGAGCTCGTGGAGCGAGTCAGGGCTCAGCTCGACGCGGTCGAGGGCTTCGTCGAGATCGAAGTCGTCGTCGTCGTCGGTGTCGAGGGCTTCGAAGAGGACGTCGAGGAGTTGGGCGACGAGGTCGGTGTCGCCGTGCATGGTGACCACGAACCGGGACGGGCCGACGTCGCCGTCGAAGGCGGCGGAGCGCTGGGCCATCAACAACATCGCATCGGACCGGCGCTGGGCGCCGTCGCGGGCCAGTTCACCGGACAGGGGTCGGCGGCCGAGCCGTTCGGTGGCTTCGGCGACGTCGGCGGCATGGAGATGGTCGATCAGGCGCTGGAACTCGTTCTGCCAGATCGTGAAGTCCAGCGGCGGCATCCAGGCGTCGATGGCGCCGCAACCCTCGAGGGTCCGTGAGGCGTGGGCCCACCGGTCCCGCACCTGCTTCTCCTCCTGGTCCCTCATGTCACGCGGCCGGTGGCGGTGGATGAAATAGGTGACGGCCATCTCGAAGTCCGAGAACCGCCTCCGGCAGGCCTTGTCCACCAGTTGCGCCTCGTGGTCCCGGTACAGGTCGTCGCCGACGGCGCGGCGGGCGTTGTCCAACACATCGACGTGGCGGGCGCTGATCCGTCCCGCCTGCATCGCCTGCTCGGCCAGGGGATGGTTCCGCAACCGCAATGCCAGACGCCGCCGGCGGGCGGCGTCGTCCCGGTGGTCGCCGGTGTTGTGTTGCAGCCACCCGATGCTGGAGGCGTGCCCCTGGACCCGCTGCTCACCGGAGGACTCGAACGACGTGATCACGTTCGCGTCGAGGGTCGCCAGCTTGCTGAGCAGCCGGGACATGCCGGCCAGGTTCTCGGCCTTCGTCTCGCCCGGCAGTCCGTGGAGGGTGGCCTTGTTGGCCAGGTCCAGATAGTGCTCGAGGTCAGCGAGCTCACGGATCACGGCCGGTCACCTCCTCCACGGCCCTCTCGAACTGGTGTACCCACCCT
>DATDAH010000081.1:0-7535 GCA_036525535.1 Acidimicrobiales bacterium | reverse complement strand
GTGGTCCAGTCGGGGTCGAAGAAGTCCTCGTAGTCCTGGATGAGCCCGTCGTCGTTGAAGACGAAGGTCGACACGCCCCGCAGCAAGGGCGTGTCCTCCGGCCACCCCTCGCCCCGCCAGTTCCACGCACAGGTGAGACGGGGCCCGTCGACGGTGACCCACTCCATGTTGGTGATGGCCTTCGGCCACGTCTCGGCGTGCTCGCGCAGCTCGGCCCGACTCCGCATGGGCTCGGTCAGGATCGGCATCATGAACGTGCAGTCCTCGGCGAACCGCTCGACGAGGCCGGCGTCGCCGTCGTCCTGCCGGGCGATCACGGTCGACGCCGTCTCGATCATCGCCTCACGGTCCATGGTCCTCCTCCGGGGCTGGCTGCCGACCGCAGGCTAGCCGATCGGCTAGTACCGCCCTGAGTTTTGACGTCACGTCAATTCCTGCGTAGCGTCGTGGGTCCTGCGACCAAGGGGGACCTGATGGAGTACCGCCCGTTCGGGCAGACGGGGCTGGACGTCTCCGTCATCGGCTTCGGCTGCTGGGAGGTCGGCGGCGGCTACGGCAGCATCGAGGTCCAGGACTTCGACCACGCCGTGGGCCGGGCCCTCGACCTCGGTGTCAACTGCTTCGACACCGCCGAGGGCTACGGCATGGGGGCGTCCGAGGAGGCCCTCGGCCGGGCGCTGGGCAGCCGGCGGGACGAGGCGATCGTCGTCTCCAAGTTCGGCATGAACTACCGGGACAAGCCCAACTTCCGGGACTCGAGCGCCGACCGGGTCACGACGACGATCGACCAGTCGCTCAAGCGGCTGGGCACCGACTGGATCGACCTGTACATGATCCACTGGCCCGACCGGGAGACGCGGTTCGAGGAGACCATGGGGGCCCTCACGGACCTGGTCAAGGACGGCAAGATCCGCTTCATCGGGCTGTCCAACTTCAAGCCCGAGGAGATCCGGGCCTGCCAGGAGGTCGGCCAGGTCGACGTCGTGCAGTACGGGTGGCACCTGTTCGACCGGCGGATGCAGCGGGAGGTCTGGCCGCTCTGCGCGGAGCACGGCATCGGGGTGATGGCCTACGGCTCCCTCGCCTTCGGGCTGCTGTCGGGGACCTTCACCGCCGAGACCGCGTTCGGCAAGGACGACTGGCGGTCGAGGGCGGGCGGGAGCATGGCCGGGATGCGCCTCTTCGATGCCCTCTTCGGCGAGGACAAGTTCCCCCACAACCTCGCCGTGGTCGCGGAGCTGAAGGAGCTGGCCGCCCGCAAGGGTCGCAGCCTTCCGCAGCTGGCTCTGCGGTGGGCCACATCGCCCCCGGTGGTGAGCACCGCGCTGGTCGGTCTCCGCAACGTGGCCGAGTTGGAGGACAACGTCGGCGCCCTGGGCTGGGAGCTGTCGACCGAGGACCTGGCCGAGATCGACGCCATCTTCGCCGAGCACGGGGTCGACCCGGTGCCGGACTACTGGATTGAGGACGCATGAGCAGCCGGCCCGTTCTGGCCCCTGATCTTCCGGTCATGGGCGGCAGATCAGGTGCCAGTTCGTCACGACCCGGCCGAACTGGCCTGCGGGGGTCCTGACGTGACCGGCGAGCTCGACGGCAAGGTCGCCATCGTCACGGGGGGTGCCGCCGGCATCGGGCAGGCGACCGCCGAGCGGTTCGTGGCCGAGGGTGCTCAGGTCGTCATCGGCGACGTCGACGCCGAGCGGGGCGAGCAGGTGGCCGCCGACCTGGGGGATGCCGCCGCCTTCCAGCGGACCGACGTGAGCGAGCCCGAGCAGGTCCAGGCGCTGGTCGACGCCACCGTCGAGCGGTTCGGCGGCCTCCACGTCATGTTCAACAACGCCGGCGTCGGCTCGCCGATGACGCCGTTCCTCCACGACGACCTCGCCGGCTTCCGCCGGGAGATGGACATCAACGTCTACGGGACCATGGTCGGCAGCCAGCGGGCCGCCCGGCACATGAAGGAGCACGGCGGCGGGGTGATCGTCAACAACTCGTCGATCGCCGGCATCGACGCCAGCCCCGGCCTCGTCGTCTACCAGGCGGCCAAGGCCGCCGTCATCCACTTCACCCGGGCGATCGCCTCGGACCTCGGTCGCTACGGGATCCGGGTCAACTGCATCGCCCCGGGCCACATCGTCACCGCCATGACGACCTACGACATCGAGCCCATCGTGCGCTACACGCAGCCGCTGCAGCGCAAGGGGGCGCCGGAGGAGGCGGCCCACGCCGTCGTCTTCCTGGCCAGCGACAAGGCGGCCCACATCACCGGCGCGATCCTGCCCGTCGACGGCGGATCCACGGCCGGCCCGCCACCTGACCTGACCAAGCTCCTCTTCTCGACGGCTCAGCGGGAGCGGGACGGTGGCTGAGCTCGTCATCCGGGGCGGCACGGTCGTCGACGGCACCGGGGCCGACGGCCACCCGGCCGACGTGGCGATCGAGGGCGGGCGCATCGTCGAGATCGGCCCCGACATCAACGGTGGCGAGCGTGAGTTGGACGCCTCCGGATGCGTGGTCGCCCCCGGCTTCATCGACATCCACACCCACTACGACGCCCAGGTCTTCTGGGACCCAAGGCTCCGGCCAACGTCCTCGCACGGGGTGACGACGGTGGTGGCGGGCAACTGCGGCTTCGCCATCGCCCCCACTCGGGCCGAGCACCACGACGTCATCGCCCGGACCCTCGAGAACGTCGAGGACATGGACGTCGACACGCTCGCCGAGGGGATCGAGTGGGACTTCGAGACGTTCCCGGAGTACCTCGACACCGTGGCCCGGCGGGGGACGCTGCTGAACTTCACGGCGTACGTGGGCCACTCGCCGCTGCGCCTGTACGTCATGGGCGACGCTGCCTACGAGCGGGCGGCCACGCCGGAGGAAGTGGCCCGCATGGCCGCGCTGGTGAAGGCGGGCATCGCGGCCGGCGGCGCCGGCTTCTCGACGTCCTTCTCCTTTGCCCACCGCGGCGTCGACGGCAAGCCTGTCCCCAGCCGCTTCGCCGACGACGCGGAGGTCGAGGCGCTGTTCCTGGCCGCCGGCGAGGCGGGCAAGGGCGTGGTGCTCATCACACCCGGCAAGCAGTGCGAGTACGCCGACGTGTACGACTGGTCGCTCCGCATCGGCCGCCCGTTCACCTATCCGCTGTTCACGAGGCCCGACGGCGCGCACCAGCCCACCGTCGACCTCCACCACGAGGGCCTGGCCCGGGGCGCCGACGTCTGGCCCCAGGTCACGCCCCGACCGCTGACCATGCAGTTCACGATGGCCGACGCGTACAGCCTCAACGTGGGCCAGGTCTTCGGCGAGCTCCTCGAACAGGACCGCGGGGCGCGCCTCGCCGCCTACGCCGACCCCGACTGGCGGGCCCGAGCGGCCGCTGATCTCGAGCAGGCGAAGATGAAGCCGAGGTGGGAGACGTTCGAGGTGAGTGAGTCCGCCCGGTTCCCGGAGTTGGAGGGCAGGCGGGTCACGGATCTGGCCGAGGAGCAGGGCAAGCAGCCGCTCGACGTCATGTGCGAGCTCGCCCTCACCGAGGACCTCAGCACAAGGTTCCGGGCCTACATCGCCAACGACGACGCCGTCGCGGTGGGAGCATTGCTGACCACGGACAGCGTGGCTCTCGGACTGTCCGACGCCGGCGCCCACGTCGACCAGCTCTGCGACGCCCCCCTCTTCACCGACCTCTTGGAGAAGTGGGTTCGCGAGCGAGAGGTGCTGACCGTCGAGCACGCTGTGCACAAGATGACTGGCGAGCCCGCCGACATGTTCGGCTTCGCCGGCCGCGGCTACCTGCGCGAAGGCAACTGGGCCGACGTCTGCGTCTTCGACCCCACCACCGTCGGCCCCGGCCCCGTCCGCCGAGTCCGCGACTTCCCCGCCGACGCCGAACGCCTGACCGCCGAAGACCCCACCGGCGTCCGCCACGTCCTGGTCAACGGCACTCCCATCCGCCTCGACGGCAGCCAGCTCGACTCGCCGGCCCTCCGCCCGGGAAGGCGTCCGGACCTCGCCTGACCGGTCACAGCTCGTCGGTACCTTCCGGTATGACGACTGGTGCGAATTGGGCTGCCGTTCGGACGCGACGTAACCACGCCCCGTCGGTCGTCGGTGGTCGACCGTGAATCGGCCCCCCCGTCGCGGGTCACTTCCTGTCCGCCTCGAGCTCGGTCTCCTGTCCTTCGCTCCGGCGTTGGCGCTCCTGGCTTTCAAGGCCCGCGACGACGCGGCGTGGTTCGTCGTGTTCGCCCTTCCCGCCCTCGCCGGCTGCGTGGTCGGGTTCGTTGCGGTCGCCCTCATCGCTCGCGGCAATCCTGAGCCGTTCACGCTGGAGGACATTCGGGACCTGGGCAGTGATGTCGTCGGGTACGTCGGCAGCTATCTCCTCGCCGCCGTGGTCGACGTCGGCGAATCGTTCGAGCAGAACCTGGTCGTGGCCATTTCGCTGGGCCTGATCATCCAGATCCACATTGCGACCGGGAAGGTGTTCGTCAATCCGTTGCTGTATCTCGTGGGCTACCGGGTGTACGAGGCGACGACCGACACGGGAGTGACCTACTACCTGCTCGCCCGGACTGAGGTCAGCAACTGGTCGGGGCCTCGACCCCTCGTCCAGCTCGGGGCCTCGCTTCTGGTCGAGCGGCCCACCGACTCGAAGCCATCCGGTTTCTCATGACCATCAGGAGGAGCGACACGATGCCGAGGCTGGGTGAGGTCGCCACCGAGATTGCGAACAAGATCGACGAGGCCGTGTCCGTGGTCGTCGGTCGCGTCGATGGAGGCGGCGATCTCGAGCTGTCCAAGCTCGCCGTAGCGCAGGATGCCGCCGACGGGTTTCGCGACCTCGCGAGGGCCTGCGTCGAGGATCTCGGGACGAGGGAGGAGGTCGCCTATACAGCCGATGCCGAGCTCGAGCGGCGGCAGGCCTTCGTGCTCGATGACGAGGACCGGAGCGAGCTCTCGGATCTGAGCGGCCTGGCGGACTCCGCGGCGACCCTTCCGGTCACGCCGCCCAAAGACCTCGATCTGCGCATCCAGTTCTACGCCGTCATCGTCGGCGACGAGGATCGCACCGTCCTCGTGCGGCGGACGGACCCTCGCATCGGGTTTCAGAAAGGCCGGATGCTCGCGCTCGGCGGTGAGCGACTGACTCGGATCGATGCGCCGACGTTCAGCTTCTCGCCCGGCTTCGATGTGCTGCTCGGCAAGGCGCGGGCCGTCATTCTGAACCAGGTCGGTTTCGAGCGGCTCTTCCGCGAGATCGGCTTGATCGAGAAGCACGTCGACGCCTGGATGCGTGGCATCACCGACCATCTGCCCATGGATGAGGAGAGTGAGGCTGACCTTCGGCGAGTCACGCGAGACGACACGCGGACGTGGCGACGACTGCGCGAGATCAGCCGCCGCGGACACCTGAAGGGCGTCGACGTGAGAATGGTCGCTCGCTACGCCAAGAAGGTCGGTTTGCCGCCTGACGCCATTGTCCGAGGCGAGAAGCTCGTGTTCGATCCAGCCGAGCGCTTCTCGTTCCTGCAGCTCCTCAGCGAGGACCTCTACCGCGGCCCGCTCACCGATGAAGTGTTCGAAGCGCAGCGGAAGGCCGTCACCGGACTGACCTCGTAGTCGTCGCTCGCTGGCGAACGGGGTCACTTGACAGATCTAACAGGTCCGTCATCCTTGCGGCCGTGAAGCCCGCCGCCGAGGACCTCTTTGGTCCCGCGGGGACCCCTCGGGTGGCGGTGGTCGGCGCCGGGTTCGGCGGGATCGCCATGGGCGTGAAGCTGAAGCAGGCCGGCATCGACACGTTCACCATCTACGAGTCGTCCCTCGGCATCGGCGGGACCTGGTGGGACAACACCTACCCCGGGGCCGAAGTCGACGTCGGCTCGCACCTCTACTGCTTCTCCTTCAAGCCCCACCAGTGGACGCGTACCCACGCCCGGCAGCCCGAGCTGCAGAAGTACCTCGAGGAGACGGTCGACGAGTTCGGCCTACGCCCCCACCTCCACCTCGGGACCCCGGTCGAGTCGGCCACGTGGGACGAGGAGCGCCACCTGTGGGCCGTCCGGCTCGAGGACGGGACCGTTGACGAGTGCCATGTGGTCGTGAGCGGAGTCGGCTTCCTCAACGTGCCCCGGTATCCGGACTGGCCTGGCCTCGACGACTTCGCCGGACCGGCCTTCCACACCGCCCGCTGGGAGCACCAGCACGACCTCACCGGCAAGACCGTGGCCGTGGTCGGCACCGGGTCCTCGGCCACCCAGGTCGTGCCGGCCATCCGGCCGATCGTGGAACAGCTCTACGTGTTCCAGCGGGAGCCGGGCTGGATCATGCCCAAGGGCGAGCGCGACCTCACCGACGAGGAGCAGGCGGCGTTCGCCAAGCCGTGGCGGCGCCGGCGGGAGCGCTGGCGGCTCAAGTACCTGCTGGAGAAGAGCCTGTTCCGGGGTGCGCTCTACCGGCCCGGCACCAAGATGAACGCCGACCGCGAGCAGTTCTGCCGCGACTACATCGCCCGCCAGTTCGCCGACCACCCCGAGCTGCGGGAGGCGGTCACGCCGACGTACCCGTATCCCGGTAAACGGCCCGTCTTCGCCAGCACCTTCTATCCCGCCCTCAAGAAGGACAACGTCGAGCTCGTCCCCCGGGCCGTGGCCTCGGTGACCCCCACCGGCATCGTCGACAGCGACGGGGTCGAGCGGGCCGTCGACCTCATCATCATGGCCACCGGCTTCAAGCCGGCCGACTACCTCGCCCGCCTCCGCGTCGTGGGCCGCGACGGCCGCACGCTGCAGGAGATCTGGGGGGACGAGCCGAGGGCCTACCTCGGGATCACCGTGCCCACGTTCCCCAACTTCTTCATGCTCTACGGGCCGGGCACCAACGGCGGCGAGATCGTGATCATGCTCGAGAGCCAGGCCGAGTACGCCGTGCGGGCGATCAAACGCATGATCCGGGAGCGGGTCACCGCCGTCGAGGTCAAGCCCCGCTTCGAGGCCCGCTGGTACCGCTGGCTCCAGGCCCGCATGGAGGGCACCTCCTGGACCATGAGCAACAACTACTTCACCTCACCCTCGGGCAAGGTCGTGACCCAGTGGCCCTACGGCAACTACCGCTATCGGTTCATGACCAAGCTCCTCGGCCGGGTGGCGGAGACCACCCGCCGACGCGACCTCAGCTCATCCCCGTGAGCTGATCACCCGACCCGGGAGCTCGCCGGTGAGCGTGCCCCCGACCTGGACGGCGACGCCGTCGACGAACGTCGCCCGATAGCCCCCTTCGGGGCGGCGCAGCCTTCGGCCGCCGCCGGGGAGGTCGTTCACGAACCCGTCGGTGTCGTAGTGGAGCTCGTCCAGCGCGAACACCACGAGGTCGGCGATCGCTCCGGCCGCGATCACGCCTCGGTCCCGGAACCCGAAGACCTCGGCCTGGCGCCCGGTCATATCTTGGACGGCCCGTTCCACGGTCAGGTCGCCCCGCTCCCGCACGTGCCGGGTCAGGACCAGTGTCGTGTCCCCCGACGCACAGATCATCTGCAG
>DATDAH010000080.1:0-5943 GCA_036525535.1 Acidimicrobiales bacterium | reverse complement strand
CCGACGCCTACGAGGTCGGGTTGCCCAACCAGGGGCTCCAGATCCTCTACGAGATCCTCAACGAGCGGCCGGACGCGGTCGCCGAGCGGACCTACGCCCCCTGGACCGACCTGGAAGACCGTCTCCGGGCGAAGGGCCTGCCGTTGTTCTCGGTGGACAACCACCTGCCGGCCACCGCCTTCGACGTGCTGGCCTTCAACCTGTCCGCGGAGCTCGTCTACACCAACGTCCTCAACTGCATCGACTTGGCCGGAGCACCGGTCCGGTCGGCCGAGCGGACCGGTGCGCACCCCATCGTCGTCTGCGGTGGGCACTGCGCCTACAACCCCGAGCCACTGGCCGACTTCGTCGACGCCTTCGTGCTCGGCGACGGCGAAGAGGTCGTGGGTGAGATGACCGAGGTCATCGCCGAGTGGACCGCCGGCCGCCGGACGGAGGCCTCCCGCCGGGACTGCCTGCGGGCCCTGGCCAACGTCACGGGCGTGTACGTCCCGATGTTCTACGAGCCGGTCTACGAAGGTGCCGACCTCGTCGCCATCCATCCGACCGAGCCGGGCGTCCCGGAGCTGGTCGAGAAGCGGACCATCGCCGACCTGGCCGAGTGGCCGTACCCCAAGAACCAGCTCGTCCCCCTGACCGAGGTCGTCCACGACCGCCTGAACGTCGAGGTCTTCCGGGGCTGCACCCGGGGCTGTCGCTTCTGCCAGGCCGGGATGATCACCCGCCCGGTCCGCGAACGCCCCGCCGACCAGGTCCGTTCGATGATCCAGTCCGGCCTCCAGCGCACCGGCTACGACGAAGTGGCGCTGACCTCCCTGTCCACCGCCGACTACAGCGGCATCCAGGACTCGGTGAAGGCGGCCATGGACGACGACGCCCCCGGCTGCGGCCGGGTGTCGGTGTCCCTGCCCAGCCTCCGGGTCGACGCCTTCACCGTCGGCATCGCCGCGGAGATCCAGCGGGCCCGGCGTACGGGCCTCACCTTCGCCCCCGAGGCCGGCACCTGGCGGATGCGCCAGGTCATCAACAAGCTCATCAGCGAGGACGACCTCTACGGCGCCGTCGAGTCGGCCTACTCGCAGGGCTGGCGACGGATGAAGCTGTACTTCCTGACCGGCCTGCCCACCGAGACCGACGAAGACACGCTGGGCATCGCCCGCCTCGCCCGCAACTGCGTCGAGCTGGGCCGGGGCCATACCAACAAGCCGTCCATGACCGTCTCGGTCGGCGGGTTCGTGCCCAAGCCGTTCACGCCGTTCCAGTGGTTCGGGCAGAACACCGACGCGGAGCTCCGCCGAAAGGTCGGCCTCCTCCGCGACGACCTGAAGCGGGACCGGGGCGTGCAGCTCAAGTGGCATGACCCGACCGCGAGCCTGGTCGAGGGCCTGATGTCGCGGGGGGACCGCCGCCTCGGGCCGGTCCTGGAGGACGTCTGGCGGGCCGGGGGCACCTTCCAGGAGTGGTCCGAGCACTTCGACATGCGCCTGTGGACCGATGCCATGGCCAAGCACGGCCTGTCGATGGACTGGTACGTCCACCGGCACCGCCACGAGGACGAGGTCTTCGCGTGGGACCATCTCTCTGCCGGGCTGCACAAGGACTTCCTCTGGCAGGACTGGCGGGACGCGCTGAACGAGGTCGGCCTCGAGGACTGCCGCTGGACCCCCTGCTACGACTGCGGGGCCTGCACCGGCTACGGCATCGAGCACATCGTCGCCTCGGCCAAGCCGCCGGCCGGGGGCAGCCAGGGCACCGGTCAGGGCCTGGAGTGGCACAGCGCCGTGCCCGTCGAGCTCGGGGCCAAACCGGTCGGCGTGGGCTCGTGAGCACCGACCCGACCGACCCGGTCGACGACGAGAAGGGGCCCGCCTTCGTCGTCCCGCCCGGTCCGACCGTCCGCTTCCGCTTCACCAAGCAGGGCAAGGTCCGCTTCACCAGCCACCGCGACGTGGCCCGCTTGTGGGAGCGGGCGCTGCGCCGCGCCGGCGTCGGCGTGGTCTACAGCGAAGGCTTCTCGCCCCGACCTCGGGTCGCCTTCGGGCTGGCCCTGCCCACCGGCCACTCCTCCGACGGTGAGTACGTCGACCTCCGCCTCGACCATGAGCCCACCGAAGGCCTACCTGTTCTCTGTGCCCGCCTGACCGATGTCCTGCCGGACGGGATCACCGTTCCGGCCGCGGAGGTCATCTCCCCGGGCACCCCCTCCCTGCAGGAAGCCGTTGGCGCCTGCACCTGGACCGCCGTGGTCGGTGGTCCGACCCTGACCCAGGCCAAGGCCGCTGTCGTGGTGACCTTGGCCCGCAGGGAGCTCCCCATCGAGCGGGAGCGCAAGGGCAAGGCCCAGATCGTCGACCTGCGGCCCGCCATCAAGGAACTGACCGTGGCGGAGGTGGGGGCCGATCGGGCCCTCACCCTGACCATGGTCCTGGCCACCCGTCCCGCATCGTTCCGCCCCGAGGAAGTGGTCGAGGTCCTCGACCCCTCGTGGCGCCTGCTGCGGGCGTGCCGAACCAACCAATGGATCATCGACGAGGACACCTGGCGAGAACCCGTGCCACTGGTCGTCCCGTCGCCGCGCGCCGAGGTGCGCGCGTCATGAGAGAGGACGTAGCCCATGCCCGACGACCGCGATGCGGACGGGACCCAGGAGCGAGACGAGTCGGCGGGGGACACCAGCCGACTCGCTGACGAGCTCCCCGAGCTGCCGGACCGGATCTCCGAGAACCGCCCCTCCGCCGAGGCGGCGGACCGGGCCACGGTTCGCCGGCCCCAGATCGGTGACACGCGCCCGGCGCCGCCGTCCGACGACGGTGACGGTGCGCCGACGTCCGGCCGCGGCGACGGCGGTGGCAACGGTGAGACCTCCTCGAGCGCCCGCCGCCGCCGGCGCCGCGGCGGTCGCGGTCGCGGCAGTGGCGGCCAAGGGGGCGGCGGTGGCCAGGGGGGCGGCGGCCGCGGTGGCGGGAACCGCAGCCAGAGCGGGGGTGGCAACCGGGACGGTGGCCGCCAGAAGGTGATCCCGGTCGAGGCCATGATGGTCGACGACGAGGACGCCCTGGAGCTGGACGAGAAGTCGCTGAAGCGTCGCCGGGGCCGTCGGCGCAAGGGCCGGGCCGTCGGGCGCTACTCGATGGCGGTCAACGTCACGGCCGGTGTGACCCAGATCGCCGTGCTGGAGGGCCGCTCCCTGGTCGAGCACCAGGTGTCCCGCCCGTCCGACGACGTCAGCCAGATCCACGGGAACATCTACACCGGTCGGGTCCAGAACGTCCTGCCCGGCATGGAGGCGGCGTTCATCGACATCTCCACCCCCAAGAACGCGGTCCTCTACCGGGGCGATGTGCAGTATGACCCCGAGGACATCGAGGAGAAGGGCCAGGCCCGGATCGAGCAGATCCTGAAGAACGGCCAGACGATCATCTGCCAGGTCACCAAGAACCCCATCGGGGCCAAAGGTGCCCGCCTGACCCAGGAGGTCTCTCTGCCCGGGCGCTTCGTGGTCCTCGTGCCGGGCACGTCCACCTACGGCATCTCCAAGCGCCTGCCGGACAACGAGCGCAAGCGCCTGCGGGGGATCCTGGACAAGGTCAAGCTGGACGGTCACGGTGTGATCGTGCGGACGGCCGCCGAGAACGTCACCGAGGAGGAGATCACCCGGGACCTGAGCCGGCTGGTCGAACAGTGGCGCCAGATCGAGGCGCTGGCGAAGCGCTCGAAGGCGCCGGCCCTGCTCTACCGCGAGCCGGACATGGCCCTGCGGGTCATCCGGGAGGAGTTCAACCCCGATTACCGGTCCGTCACCATCGACGACCCGTCGTTGGCCGACCAGGTCCGGGATTACGTGGACAGCGTGTCACCGGGCCTCGGGGAGCGGGTCGAGTACTACGACCCCGAGGCCGAGGGCCTGCCCCTCTTCGAGCGCCTCCACGTCCACGAGCAGATCCACAAGGCCCTCGACAAGAAGGTCTGGTTGCCGTCAGGGGGCTCGCTCATCATCGAGCACACCGAGGCCCTCACGGTGATCGACGTGAACACGGGCAAGAACGTGGGCAAGTCGAGCCTCGAGGAGACCGTCTACGTCAACAACCTGGAGGCGGCCGAGGAGATCGCCCGCCAGCTGCGGCTGCGGGACATCGGCGGGATCATCGTCATCGACTTCATCGACATGGAGGTCAAGGCCAACCGGGCCGAGGTGGGCAAGACCTTCCGCGAGGCGCTGTCCCGGGACAAGACCCGGACGCAGGTCTTCGACATCTCCGAGTTGGGCCTGGTCGAGATGACCAGGAAGCGCATCGGTGAGGGTCTCCTGGAGTCCCTGTCGACGACCTGCCCCACCTGCACCGGTCGGGGCCGGATCGTGGACAGCGAGCTCATGGGCGAGTGAGGGCCGGTCCGGCGCCGGTAGGCTCGTCCCTCCATGTATGCAGTCATCAGCACCGGCGGTAAGCAGTACCGCGTCACCGAGGGCGAACGCCTCGAGGTCGAGCGCCTCGGCGACCCCGACGAGTCCGTCGAGCTCTCGCCGATCCTGGTCGTCGACGGCGACCGAGTCGTCTCGTCGCCCAAGGACCTGGCCAAGGCCAAGGTGAAGGCCACCATCGTGGCCGAGGCCAAGGGCCCCAAGATCACCGGGTTCACGTACAAGAACAAGACGAACCAGTCCAAGCGCTGGGGCCACCGCCAGCACCTGTCCACCATCGAGATCACCGGGATCACCGGCGTCCCCAAGGGGTAGCGAGCCATGTCGAAGACCAAGGGCGGCGGTTCCACCCGCAACGGCCGTGACTCCACCAGCAAGCGCCTCGGCGTGAAGGTGTACGACGGCACCGTCGTCAACGCCGGCGCCATCATCGTGCGCCAGCGCGGCACCAAGATCCATCCCGGCGACAACGTCGGTCGCGGCGGGGACGACACCCTGTTCGCCACCGCCAACGGCACCGTGAAGTTCGGTGCCCGCAAGGGGCGCAAGCACGTCAGCGTGCTCTCCGAGGGTTAGCGGTCGCTCTGCTCACTGTCCCACCCCTTCCGTAGGGTGGAGGATGTGAGCACCAGTCCGAGCCGCTGGCCGGATGTGACCTGGGCCCATGCCCCGCTCGCCGTCGGCGAGGTGACGTCCCTGGCCCGCCGTGAGCGGGAGGAGCGGGAGCACGCCCTGCTCGCCCCCGGGGCGACCCGCTCGTCGGGTGCCGGATCCCGCGCGAGGGCCGAGGACCCCGATCCCAACCGGACCTGCTTCGAGCGGGACCTCGACCGCATCCAACACAGCCGGCCCTTCCGACGCCTCGCCGGCAAGTGCCAGGTCTACCTGGCGCCCGACGACGATCACCTGCGGACCCGCCTGACCCACGCCATCGAGGTGGGTCAGGTGGCCACGTCCATCGCCCGGGCCACCCGCCTGAACGAGGCCCTGACCCTGGCCTCCGCCCTGGGTCACGACTGCGGCCACGGTCCGGCCGGTCACGCGTCCGAGGACGCCTTGTCGCCGTACCTGGAGGGCGGCTACCACCATGCCGTCTACGGCGCCGACGTCGTGCTCGAGCCCCTGAACCTGTGCGCCGAGACGTTGGACGCCGTGCGCAACCACTCGTGGAACCGCCCGGCCCCGGCGACGCCGGAGGGCGAGGTCGTGGCCTGGGCCGATCGCATCGCCTACGTCTGCCACGACTTCGAGGACGCCGTCGACGCCGGGGTGGTCACCGCCGCCGAACTGCCCACCGAGGTCGTCGAGGCGGTGGGGGACCGACGCAGTGCCCAGCTGGGCGGGTTCATCGCGGCCATGGTCGAGACCATCGCCGAGACCGGTCGGATCGGCATGCGCAAGCCCGAGGCCGACGCGCTGGCGGCGTTCCGGGCCTTCAACTATGAACGCATCTACCTCCGCCCCGAGTCTGTGGCCCAGGCCGATCGGGTCAACGCGATGCTGCGGCAGCTCACCGAGTGGTT
>DATDAH010000079.1:0-2053 GCA_036525535.1 Acidimicrobiales bacterium | reverse complement strand
GCGGCCGTGGCCCGGGACGAGGACGTCGACGTCATCGGCCTGTCCATCCTGTCGGGCAGCCATCTGGAGCTGGTCCCGGAGGTCCTGGGCCTGCTGCGGGAAGCCGGTGTTGACGCGCCGGTGGTGGTCGGTGGCATCATCCCCACCGAAGACCGGGCCGTCCTCCTGGAGGCCGGTGTGGCCGCCGTCTACACCCCCAAGGACTTCGAGTTGGGGGCCCTGATGGCGGAGTTGGCGGCGCTGACGACCGACGTGCCGGAGACTTGATTTCGGCGCCCGCCAGGCCGATGGAGACCCAGCTACCTTCGCGACAGATCAGGATCGGATGTCGATGATCGTCATGGTTGCAGTGGTTGCAGTGGCATCGATCCTCGCCGTCGCGGCCCTGGTCGTGCTCGTCCGACGCCTGCGCCAGGCCACGGCCAAGCTGGACGAAGTGGCCTCCCGCCTCGACTCCATGGACGACGACGAGCCCGTCGCGACTCCCGCGCCGCCCGTGGCCCCGAACCCCGTCGACGCGTCCTCCAACACCCTGACCGACCAGTCCACCGGCCTGTTCAGCCAGGAGTACTTCGACGTCGCCCTCGACGCCCGCCTGTCCGCGGCGCGGCGCCACCTGCGCCCCGTCGCCGTGGTCCTCATCGAGGTGGTCGAGGGCCTGCCGGACAGCACGCCCCGGGCGGCCGCCCCCCGCACGGTCGCCGAAAGCATCAGCGCCACGATCCGCGACGCCGACACGGCCTGCCGAATGCTCGACGGCCGCTTCGGCCTGGTCCTGGAGGACACACCCGAGAACGGCGCCATCTGGACCGTCGAGCGCATCCGTCGCCACCTGGCCGGCGTCAACACCGGCATGACCCTGTGGGCCGGCGTGGCCTGCTACCCGGCCCACGCCTTCGACGCCGGCGAGATCCTGGCCCAGGCCGACCGGGCCCTCCACGCCGCCCGGGAGTGGCGCCAGGACCGCATCGAGGTCGCTACCAGCCCGTAACCGCTCCTCAACCTTGAACTGCGGGGTCGGGCTCGAGCATGGCGTCGGGCTCGGACTCGGGGGTGATGTCGGCGACCTGACGGGGGAAGACGCCGGCGCCTCTGGTCATGCGCTCGGCCAGCAGGATGGGGATGAAGGTCAGGGCGATCACGAACACCGCGGCGACGTTCGTCAGCGGACGGTCCCTCGGCTTGAAGAGGCTCTGGAAGATCCAGATCGGCAGCGTCTCCTGACCCGGGCCGTGGGTGAACTGGGTGACGATGATCTCGTCGAACGAGAGGGCGAACGCCAGCATCCCCCCGGCCAGGAGCGCGGTTCCCACCGTCGGCAGCAGCACGTGGCGCAACGTCTGCACGCCGGAGGCCCCGAGGTCCTGGCTGGCCTCCACCACCGAGCCCGACGTCTGGCGCAGGCGGGCGAGGGCGTTGTTGTAGACGACGACCACGCAGAACGTGCCGTGGCCGATCACGATCGTCCAGAACGTGAACGGGACGTCGGCCAGGTTGAGGGCCGAGCGGATGGCGATGCCGGTGATGATCCCGGGCAGGGCCAGCGGCAGCACCAGGAAGACCGAGATGCCCTCCCGGCCGAAGAAGTGGAACCGGCCGACGGCGGCCGCGGCCATCGAGCCCAGCACCAGTGCCACCAGCGTCGCCACCAGCGCCACCTGGATCGACAGGCGCATGGCCTCCCACAGCTCGGGGGTGTCCAGGGCCAGGCGGAACCAGTGGGTGGTGAGGGCCGGGGGTGGGAAGCTGAACGCGCTCTCCTGGGTCGTGAAGGCGTAGAGGACCACGATCAGCAGCGGGAAGTGCAGGAACAGCACCACCCCCACCACGGTGCCCTTGAGGCCCCAGCCCGCCTTCCGGCCCTCGCTCACCGCGACGCGAAGGCGCCGACGCGCCGCGCGCCGGCCAGGTAGACGACCATGATCACGATGGGCACCACCGAGAAGGCAGCGGCGAGGGGCAGGTTCCCCGCCGCCCCCTGGTAGCTGTAGATGCTCTCGCCGATCGAAGGGCTGGAGTTCCCGATGACCGTCGGGATGATGTAGTCACCGAG
>DATDAH010000078.1:0-8452 GCA_036525535.1 Acidimicrobiales bacterium | reverse complement strand
TGCACGCCGCGTACCTCATCGACGCGGGCCTCGACTTCAAGACCGAGGTCTCGATGGCGAAGCACTTCGTGGCCAACTCGCTGTGGCGCATCATCGACCGGGCCATCCAGGTCCACGGCGCCCTCGGCTACTCGACCGACACCCCACTGGCGGGCATGTTCCAGCACGCCCGTTGGGCCCGCTTCGCCGACGGCGCCGACGAGATCCACCAGATGCGCATCGCCCAGCGCACGATCGCCGCCTACCAGGACTTCGGCACCACGAAGGCGGCGACGGGAGACCTGCCGATCTAGCCCTCGTCAGGACCAGGGGTCGTCGCGCTGCGACAGGCGGCGGAAGAGGTTCTTGATCGTCCACCGCTGAGGATCCCACTGGGAGGAAAGCGCCTCGTCCCACTCCAGGGGCGCGGCGACCGGAGCACCGGGCAGGGCCCGCAGTGAGTACGGCGCCACGGCGTGCTGCTGGTAGGCGTTGCGGTTGATGTCGAGCAGGAGCCGGTCACCCCGCTTCTCCTTGTAGAACTCGAGGGTGTACTCGTCGGGCTCCTCGGCGACAAGCTGCTCGCTGACCTCGAGGGCCAGGCCGCGGGCGGCGGGGAAGTCGGGCAGGTCGACATCGACCACCACGTGCAGCCCCCGGGAGCCGCTTGTCTTGACCCGAGCGGTGTAGCCCCGGTCGCGGAACAGATCGCGCAGGCGGTCCGCGGCGTGGCGCACGGGCCCCCGGTCCGGGGTCGAGGGGTCGAGGTCGACCATGACCTCGACCGGTCGGTACGGGTCGTCGGCCCGGCTGAACAGGGTGTGCAGGACCAGGACGCCCTGGCCGGCCAGGTAGACGATCGTCGCCGCGTCCTCGATGACGACGAACTCGGTGCTGCCGTCCCGGGTCGTGAGCTCGACCCGGGGGATCCAGTCCGGAAAGTGCTTGCCCGCCTGCTTCTGGAAGAACCCGCCCTTGCCGATCCCGTCGGGGAAGCGATGAAGGGCGACCGGGCGCCCCTGGGAGTGCCGGACCAGCAGGGGCGCGATGCGCTCGTAGTAGCGGACCATCTCCGCCTTGGTGATGCCGTCGTCGGGGAACAGCACCTTGTCCGGGTTGGAGATCGACAGCTCACGGCCGTCGACCTCGAGCTCCAACCGTTTCCCTTTCGGCGCCATGGACTGGACCTACCCCGGCTTCCGTCGGACGACCTCGATGACCGCACCCAGCGTCAGTGGCCCGTAGACGTGCGGGAACAGGGTCCCGTCCGCGGCCGGCTCGTCGATCACGTCGGCGTCGAGGCGCCCGGGGTCCAGGGTGAGCACGACCACGTCGTCCAGATCGCCGTAGAAGCGACTGAGCGTTCCCTCCACCTGCTCGGTGTAGGAGCAGTGGATGAAGCCCTCTTCGGCCAACGTGCGGTCCCGGGTGGACTGGACGGACAGGCCGGAGGCCTCGAACCGGTCCCAGTCCTCGAGGGTCATGATGTGGTGGAGGTGGCGCACCGCCTTCAGCCTCGCAGGTACTGGTCGGCCGTGGCCCCGAGAGCGTCGGCGAAGCCGTCGACGAGGCCGGCCAGGATCTCGGCCACCGGCAGGACGCCGTCGATGCGCCCGGCCCCCTGACCCGCCATCGGGATCGCCGCCTCCATGTCCCCGCCGAAGTAGAGGTCGGCCGGTGAGCCGAACTGACCCCAGACGTTTCCCGTCTCCTGTTCCAACCGCGTCGTGCGCTCCGTGCGCAGGGCTCGCATCCCTGGCTTGGCGAAACGGTTCAGCAGCACGGTCCCCGTCTCGGCCGTGTCCACGATGGCCTGCTTCCAGTTGTCGTGGACCGGGGACTCGACCGAGGCCACGAAGCGGGTGCCGAGCTGGACCCCTTCGGCACCGAGGACGAACGCGGCGGCCATCGTCCGGCCGTCGACGACACCGCCTGCGGCGATGATCGGGACGTCGACCTGGGACCGGATGAGCGGGAGGAGCACCATCGTGGACGCCCCCTCAGGCGTCTTGAAGCCGCCGCCCTCGATGCCCTCGACGACCAGCCCGTCCACGCCGGCGTCGACCGCCTTGAGGGCGCCCCGCAGGGTGGGCACGACGTGGAAAACGGTGAGGTCCGCGGCCTTGAGCCGGGTCGTGAACCGGTTGGGGTCGCCCGCCGACGTGGTGACGAAGCGGACGCCGGCGTCGACGACGACATCGATGATGGAGTCGTCCCGCACGAGGTTCTGGGCGATGTTCACGCCGAACGGGCGGCTGGTCAGCTCCCGCATGGCACCGACCTCTCGGACGAAGGCGTCCAGCTCGCCCGAGGACGTCTCGATGATCCCCAGGCCACCGGCCGAGGAGACGGCGGAGGCCAGCCGGGAGCGGGCGATCCAGCCCATCGGTGCCTGCACGACGGGGATCTCGACGCCCAACAGCCGGGTGATGCGGTTGTCGAAGATCAGTCCCGCCGGCGTCATCGGCGCATCGTAGTGAGGCGGTCCGCGGCCGGGAAGGTGGCCCGAGGAGGCGATCGAGCGGGGCGCCGCCCAAGAGGGCGAGGGGCGCATCCCCTAGCCTCTCCGGATGGCCGGATCGCGCGCGTGGTTCTTCCGGCGCCGCATCCTCAACGAGGCCATCCACCGGACCTGGGACTGGGCGCAGTCACGTGGGGCGATTCACCCCGGCACGATCCGGTCCGAGCGTTTCGGGTCGTTCGGCGACGGCAGCCTGCTGGGCTTCCCGGTGGCGACGCTGTTCGGCGAGCCGCAGATCCACATCGGGGTGGGCACGCTCATCGCCAGCTGGGTCACGCTGTCCGCGGGCTACGGGCCCGACCAGGTCGACGTGCCCGCGCGGGCGTTGGTCATCGGGGACCGCTGCCTGATCAACATCCGGTGCGGGCTCGTGGCGCACGAGTCCATCGAGATCGGTGACGACGTCTGGTTCGGTCAGGGCGTCTACATCACCGACGCCAACCACGGGTTCGAGGACTTCGACGTCCCGATCGGCAAGCAACTGGGTGACCACCAGCCGGTGTCGGTGGGCCGGGGGTCCTGGCTGGGTCACGGATCGGTCATCCTCCCCGGCGCTCGCATCGGCCGGCAGTGCGTGGTGGCCGCGGGGTCGGTGGTCCGCGGCGAGGTGCCGGACCACAGCGTCGTGGCCGGCGTCCCGGCGAAGGTGATCCGCACCTTGACCGACGGTCGACCGGCGCACCAGGAGGGTCGGCTCGACGAGTTCGTGGAGCCGCTGGCCAAGGGCTTCGGGACGTGGTCGGTTGACGGGCGCCATACCCGTCGCCGGTCCCGCCGGGCCTGAGCTACTGCCGGTAGCCCTCGACGGTGCCCTCCGGACGCACCGCGGCCTCGTCGGGGTCGAGGCCGGCGTTGCGCCGCGCCCTTCGTTGCCGGAGCAGGTCCCAACACTGGTCGAGGGCGACCTCGACCTCGCCGAGACGGTCCTTCTCCTCGTCCGACAGGCCTTCGCCGATGTGGCTCTCCTCGAGGCGGTGCTCCTCGTCCACGAGGGCGGTGATGCGGCTCAGGATCTCGGCGTCGTCCATGGCATCCATCCGACACCCGGTGTCAAGCGGCCGACTCCCGCAACTGCGGGACGGACTGCTCGCCGAGGGGCAGGCCCGAATGGGTCGGGGTCCAGTCCTCGTCGGGCGAGGCGGCGTACAGCGGGGGCTCGTCGAGCAGGTGGAGGCTGCGGGCGGGGATGGCGGCCAGGGTCACCAGGACGAGGCCGGCGCTGAGCAGGATGAAGGCGGGGCGAAGGCCGAGGGCCTCCACCAGTGGGCCGACCAGTAGGTAGCCCACCGGGCCCGCGGCGTAGGCCGCAGACGTGAGGACGCCGAACGCCCGACCTCGCAGCTCCTCGGGCGTGCGGGTCTGCATGGCGTAGTTCTCCAGCGGGGCGATGGGCCCGTACAGGAACCCGGCGATCGTGGCGAAGAGGACCATGACCGTGAACGGCGGGAGCAGAGCCATGCCGAACAGCGGGACCCCGACACCGACCATGGCCAGGACGAAGGCCGTCCTGCGGCGCAGCCTCGTGCCCCACTTGCCGTACGCCAGGGAGCCGGCGATGCCGCCGAGGCTCAGGGCCATGAGGACGGTTCCGAGGCGCGCCGGCTGGCCCTGCTCGTTGAAGTAGGTCGGCAGGATCACCCCCTCGACGGGAAGGTAGAGGGCGACGATGGCCATGCTCAGCAGCGCGGTCGTGCGCAGCAGCGGCTCGTGACGGATGAAGCGCAGGCCCTCGAGCGTCCCGGTCCAGAATCCCTCCGGCCGCTCGTGGGCCTGGGGGATCCCGGCGCCGGGCACCCGGATCCTCGACGTCAGGGCGAGGGAGAGGGCGAAACCGGCGGCGGTGACCCAGAGCGTGCTGGCCGCGCCGACCGTGGCGATGAGCAGTCCGCCGATGCCGGGACCGACGAGGAAGGCCACGTTCCAGACGGCCTCGTGCACGCTGTTGGCCCGCTCCAGGCCCCAGCCCGCGCCGTGGGCCGCGGCGGGCAACAAGGTCTCGCGGGCGGTGATCCCGGCCGGGTCGAAGGCCGCCCCCAGCGCCGCGAACACGATGAGCAGGCCCAGGGAGAGGCCGACGGTGGCGTCCGCGATCGGGATCGCGGCTACCGCGATCAGCGAGAGGAGGTCGGAGACCACCGCGGTGCGGCGACGACCGAAGGAGTCCACGACGGTGCCCGACACCAGGCTCGCCGCGATCAGCGGGAGGGCGGCCGCGGTGGCGACGATGCCGGCGGCGGAGGCGCTGCCGGTCGCCTCGAGGGCGAGCCAGGGGAGGGCGACCATGGCGACGCCGTTGCCCACGCCCGAGACGAGCGTGGCCGCCTCGAGCAGCAGGAAGGATCGGCGCTGGGGACTCACCGATCCAGGGTGGCAGGTCGCGCGCCTGTTCCCCCGGTGATTTTCCGTCACCCGTGGGGCGTCAGGTCTCGTTGACCACGTTCCAGCGGGTGCCCTGCTCGACGAAGCCGAGGGCCTCATAGAGGCGACGGGCGGGGTTGCCGAGCGTGACCGCCAGCCCCAGGCGGTCCCGGCCGGAGGCGGTCAGCTGGCTGAGGGCGTGGCCCAGGAGGGCCCGGCCCACGCCGTGGCCCTGGGCGGACGGATCCACGAAGAGGTCGGTGATCCACGGCCCGCCGTCGTACTCGTCGTCGGCGGCCATGTCGGAGACGATGTTCACGCCGGCGAGGACACCGTTCAGCCGCGCCTCGGCCGAGGCGTCGGTCAGGAGCGGGCCGACGATCTCACCGGCGAGGTAGCCACGGATCGTCGCCGCCGCTCCGTCGGGCGTCGCGTCACCGAGCTCGTGGTCCGGGTGATCGGGTGGATAGGCCCGTCGGACGATCTCGCCGTACTCGAACGGCGTGTCCTGCACGGGCCGCAGCTCGACGCCAGGGTCAGGGGGGATGGGAGACGGAGTCGGTAACCGGAGGACCATGAGTGACGACGCCCGGACGAGCGTGACGCCCTGGCTGATGAGCGCAGCCGCCAGGGTCGGGTCGTCGACGATGAACCGGTGGCCGGGCAGCGCGCGGATCGCCGCCGCGGCCACGTCGGCCGGCGGTGCGGCGGCGACGGGTGTCAGCACGGCCCGGGGGAACGGCTCGGCTCCCGGATCGATCCGAGCGGCGCCGACGGGGGCCGCTTCGGCGTCGGTCAGCTCGCGATCGTGCATTCCCCCGATCGTGACAGGTCAGCGGCTGACCTCGCCGCACGGGGCATCGCCGTCACGGTCGCTCAGCGCAGGTCGAGCCGCATGAGGACGCGAGGAAAGCCGTTCAGGACGGAGTCGGTGTCGGCCCCCTTGGCGAACCCGGCCTGCTCGAACAGGCTCATCGTGCCGACGTAGGCCATGGTGAGGTCGACCTTCGCACCCTTGTTGTCGACCGGGTAGCCCTCGATCGCGGGCGCGCCATTCGAGCGGGCGAAGTCGACGGCCCCCGCCAGCAGGGGGTGCGAGATGCCCTCGCGACGGTGGCCCGGCCGCACCCGGATGCACCACACCGACCAGACGTCGAGATCGTCGAGGTGCGGGATCTTCCGGTTGCGGGCGAAGCTCGTGTCGGCGCGCGGGTGCACCGCGGCCCAGCCGACCACCTCATCGCCGTCGTAGGCGAGCACGCCGGGCGGCGGGCGCTGCCGGACCAGTTGCTGCACCCGCTTGCCCCGGGCGGAGCCGACCAGGTCGTGGTTCTCCTTCGAGGAGGTCAGGCGGTAGCTCAGGCACCAACACACGTTCGCGTCGGGCCGCTTGGGCCCGACCATCGTCTTGACGTCGTGGAACGTCGTCGCCGGCCGCACCTCGATCGCCATGCGTGAACTCTGCCCGCTGCGGGGCCGACCGAGAACGAGATCGGGCCCGAGCTCTCGCTCGGGCCCGGACACGGGGGCGGTGGAGCTGGAGGGAATCGAACCCTCGTCCGCGAAGTGCGAGACGTACGCGCTACGACCATTCCCGATCTACGGCTTACGGCCGCCGAGAGGTCGGGTCCTCATGACCGCCGGGTCTTTCCCCGGTGTCAGCGGTCTTTCCCGCCGCCAGCGGTCTCTCCCTGCGGTCCTCCACTGCTTCTGTTGCCGGGCTGCAGTGGACAGGCCCCGCGTGCCCTTGCGGGTCGCTGTGACTCTCTACCTACTGACTAGGTCAGGCGGCGAGAGCGAAGTCGCCTTCGGCGCTTCTTTGGGTGCCCCGTTTAAGGAGTCTGAGCAACTCCGGTCGCACACACGCCTGACGGTCTCCACGTCGAAACCGATCAGCCCCGTGCTGTCACTCTCGGATGTCAAGCAACTCCCGGAGTCGTTGCCCCCGGGGTCACCAGTCTACGGAGGGCGGGCACGGCTACTCGTTCCTCCGGGTCCGGGCCACGTCGCGCTGGGCCTCCCGCTCGGCGTCCCGGGCGGCGATGTGGTGGCGCTTGTCGACGCCGGTGCGACCCTTGCCCAGGCCCAGCTCCAGCTTGGCCCGGCCGTCCTTAAAGTAGAGGGCGAGGGGCACCAGCGTCAGTCGATCCTGGTCGAGGCGGGCCTTGATCTTGTCGATCTCGCGGCGGTGCAGGAGCAACTTGCGGTCGCGCTCCGGGTTGGCGTCGCCGAAGGTGTCCGCGGCGTGGCTGTAAGGCGTGATGTGAAGACCGATGACCCACGCCTCGTGGTCGATGATCCGAGCGTACGCGTCGCTGACGGTGACCTTCGCCTCCCGCAGTGACTTGACCTCGCTGCCGCTCAGCACGAGGCCGGCCTCGAAGGTGTCGAGGATCTCGTAGTTGCGTCGGGCCTGGCGGTTGCTCGCCACGACCTTGACGCCGTCAGGGCGGGCCATGGCCGCCAGTCAAGCGCGTGAGGGCGTGGATCAGGCCTCGAGATCCGAGGCCCCACCGGTGGCCCACCATGACGCCGTGAGCCGCAGGCCCTCGATCGACGCCCGGGGGAAGATCTCTTCGTAGGTGCGCTTGTAGCCGGTGTGCTCGATCTTCCACTCGCCGTCGACCTTGCGGTAGTCGTCCTCGTAGAAGGCGGCGCCCTGGATGGTGATGCCGTACGCCGTCTCCACGACCGTGTCCTCGAGGGCCCAGGTGCCATGCGCCGTGTCCGGGCCGGTGAGGCGGATCTCGGGGTGGTGCATCCGGTGCGAGGAGAGGAAGGTCTCCGCCTTCATGGCGTCGCTGATCCAGCCCACGATGGCGTCCCGGCCCTCGTGGCGGTACTTGCCGGCGGAGTACTCGGCCACCGCGTCCTCGGTCAGCAGGTCGCCCATCTGGTCCCAGAGCTTCTGATCCAGGCAGCGGGCGTACCGGTACTTGACCTGCTTGATGGCCTCGATCTCGACCAGGTCCTCAGGGGTCAGGGGTTGCGTCATCGCCGCGGACAGTACCGGTACGATCCGCGCCGCCGTGACGAGTGATGCCCTGAACCTCGACCGTGGGCCGTGGCAAGCGATGCTGGCCCATGCCTACGACGGCCTCCCGCTGGAGGCCTGCGGCCTGCTGGCCGGTCCGCCGGGCCGAGGCGCCATCACCGTCTTCTACCCCTGTCGCAACGCCGAGGCCTCCAGCCGCATCTACACGGTGCACCCCCAGGACCACCTGCGGGCCGACCGGGACGCCGAGGACCGGGGACTGGCCATCGTCGGCGTGATGCACAGCCACACCCACACCGAGGCCTACCCGTCGCCCACCGACGTGGCCCAGGCCCCCGACCCTGACTGGCACTACCTCATCATCTCCCTGCGCCAGCCCGAGCCCGTGCTGCGCTCGTACCGGATCGCCGACGGGAACATCGCCGAGGAGCCCGTGGTTCTGATCGACCGGTAGTTTTCCTACCTGTTCGGTCAACAATCGAGGGGGTGGAGCGCAGAATGACGGTGCACGCGTCGATCCTGGACCTGATCGGGAACACGCCGATGGTCGACCTGAGCTCGTTCAGCCCCACACCGGGTGTGCGCATCATCGGCAAGCT
>DATDAH010000077.1:0-3900 GCA_036525535.1 Acidimicrobiales bacterium | reverse complement strand
CTCGGGGGTGGCCCCTGCCCGAGCCGCCCCGTTGGATGCAGCGCGCCCTGCCCGGGGCCCTGTTCTCGGTGGGCGACGGGGACTGGGGCCCGATCCACTACCCGGAGAAATGGCCGGACCAGGCGCTGTGGCTGGTCACGGCCGATCTCGACGGTGGTGGTCGGCGGGTGGTCCTCGACCGCGACGGCGTCTCCGGCCTACCGGCGTCGCTGGGGACGGCGGTGATGGCGAGCTGCGCCGTGCCCGGCGTGCTGCCGCCCGTACGGGTCGGCGGCCGGCGGCTGATCGACGGGGGCCTCCGGTCATCCACCAACCTCGACCTGGCCCGGGGGGTCGACGCCGATGTCGTCATCGCCCTGGCCCCGATGGCCTTCGGATCCGACCCTGGCCCCAGCCAGCTCCACATGGTCGGTCGCCGGCGGTTCAACGCCCGGCTGGAAAAGGAGTCCGAATCCGTGCGGGCGACCGGAGCCAGCGTCCTCGTGTTGCGACCGGGGGCCGACGAGCTCCGCCTCCACTCCGCCAACATCCTGAGCCGCGACAACGGTCGGGCGATCATCGCCGCGGCCTACGACGCCACCATGACCCGCCGAGACGAGATCGCCGCCCTCGTGCCGGTCGACGGCGCCAGGGACCGGAGCGCCTAACCGCCGATCACGCCGGCGGCGGAGGAGCCACCCATCTCGTCCCGGAGCTTGCGCTTGAGCAGCTTGCCGGTGGGGAGGCGGGGGAGCGCGGTGGTGAAGCGGTAGGACCGCGGGCACTTGAAGCCGGCCAGTCGCTCGCGGCAGTACCCCTGGAGCTCCGCGGTGAGGGCGGCCTCGTCGGCGTCGGGGTCGGCGGGCTGGATGACCGCCATCACCGATTCACCCATGTCGGCGTCGGGCACGCCGATGACCGCGGCGTCGGCCACGGCGGGGTGGACGATGAGGGCGTCCTCGATCTCCTGGGGATAGATGTTCACGCCCCCGGAGATGATCATGTGCGACACGCGGTCGGTGAGGAACAGGTAGCCGTCGTCGTCGAGGTAGCCGACGTCGCCCAACGTGGCCCAGCCGTGCTGGTCGAAGACCGACGCCGTCTTCTCGGGATCGCCGTGGTACTCGAACGGCTTCGCCCCCTCGAACCAGATCTGGCCGACCTCGCCCGAGGGGACCTCCTCGCCGTCCTCCCCGACGATGTGGGGCACGCCCATCAGCGCCTTGCCCACCGTGCCCGGGTGCTCCAGCCACTCGTCGGGGCCGACGGCGCAGAAGCCGACGCCCTCGCTGCCCGAGTAGTACTCGTGGATGATCGGGCCCCACCACTCGAGCATCTGGCGCTTGACCTCGACCGGGCAGGGGGCGGCCGCGTGGATCGCCATCTGGAGGCTCGACAGGTCATGGGCGGTCCGGGCCGCCTCGTCGAGCTTCAGCATCCGCACGAAGTGAGTGGGGACGAACTGGGCGTGGGTGACGCGGTGCTCCTCGATGGCGGCCAAGGCGACCGTCGGGTCGAAGCGCTCCAGCACCACGACCGTGCCGCCCGCTCGCTGGGCCCCCATGGACCAGCCGAGCGGGGCAGCGTGGTACAGCGGCGCCGGCACGAGGTAACGGGTCCCGACGCCGAAGCCGTACATGCCGACCAGCGCGTCGACGACGCCAGGCGTGCCGAACGGGGCGCCGCTGAGCGGGGGGAGGATGCCCTTGGGGTGACCGGTCGTGCCCGACGAGTAGAGCATCAGCGAGCCCTCGGTCTCGTCATCCAGGGGCTCGGTGGGTTGGGGCGCCAGCACCGTCTCGTAGTGCTCGAAGCCCTCGACCCCCCCGTCGACGCTCAGTCGGGTGGTCACCCCGTCGAGGTGTGGTCCCAGGGACGCGACGAGGTCGCTCATGCGGGAGGAGGTCACCAGCGCGGTGGCCTCGCAGTCCGAGAGGATGTAGCCGGCCTCCTCCCCGCCGAGGTGCCAGTTGATCGGCGTGATGTAGAGGCCCGAACGCTGCGCCGCCCAACACACCTCGAAGTACCGGACGTGGTTCTCGAGCAACACGGCCACGTGGCTGCCCGGGCCCAGGCTCCGTTCCCGGAGCAGGTGGGCCAGCTGTCGGCTGCGGTCCTCCAGCTCACCGAAGGTGATCCCGGCACCGGTCTCGGCGATGATCGCCGCCATCGCCGACGGGTCGACCGCCTCGTTGATCGATGCCATCACACGTCCCCCAGGATCTCGACGTCACGCCTGAGAACCAGAGTATCCTGAGGCGGAAATGAACTTGTCACCGCAGACCTTCGAGGCCCGGGACGGGACGGCGATCAGCTACCGCCGGTGGTCGCCCCCCGGGGATCCGTCGGCGATCGTCGTCGTGGCCCACGGGATGTCCGAGCACGGTGGTCGCTACGAGCGGTTGGCGAACGAGCTGACGGCCCGGGGGTGGGCCGTCTACGCCCCCGACCACCGGGGCCACGGGGCCACCGCGGAGGCGACCGGCGTGGGCCGAGCGGGGCCCGCGGGCGTGGCCGGGACCGTCGACGACCTCTTCGACCTCATCGCCCTCGCCCGCCAGGCGTCGGGCGACCTCCCGGTGGTGCTTCTCGGCCACTCCATGGGGGCGATGCTGGCCCAGGCCTTCGCCGTGCACCACGGCGGCGAGCTGGCCGGGTTGGCCCTCTCCGGGTCCGGGGGGTACGCCGACGGCCTCTCCGACCTCGCCGCGATGATGCAGGGCATGGCCGAGGGCCCGATGGCGGATGAGCCCGTGCCGATGCTGCCCATGTTCAACGCCGCCTTCGAGCCCGGCCGGACCGACTTCGACTGGCTGAGCCGTGACGAGGCCGAGGTCGACGCCTACCTCGCCGACCCGCTGTGCGGTGCGGAGATGCCGATGACGTTCGGCTTCACCGCGCAGCTCATGGGGCTGGTCGTCGACGCCATGAGCCTCGAGGGCATCGCCGCGTTGCCGACCGACCTGCCGGTGCTCCTGCTCACCGGGGAGCAGGATCCCGCCTCGGAGATGGCCGTCAACGTGCGGGCGCTGGAACACCACCTACAGGACGCCGGCCTCGAGGTCGAGGCCCACTACTACCCCGGCGCCCGCCACGAGGTCCTCAACGAGACCAACCGGGACGAGGTCACCGTCGACCTGGTCACCTGGATCGACGGCGTGCTGGCGGCCTCCGCCCCCGGAGTATAAGCTCACTCTGCCTACACGGAAGTACCATTCTCCCAAGGGGGAACCATGAGCGCAGTCGACGATCTCATCCTCATCAGTGTCGACGACCACGTGATCGAGCCGCCTGACCTGTTCGCCGGCCACCTCACGGGTGACTACCTGGAACGGGCCCCCCAGCTCGTGCGCAACGAGGCCGGGAACGACGTGTGGACCTTCGGCGACGCGGTGATCGAGAACCCGGCGCTGAACGCCGTCGCCGGGCGGCCCCTGGAGGAGTACGGCCTCGAGCCCCAGAGCCTCGAGGAGATCCGGCCCGGTTGCTACGACGTCGACGAGCGGGTGAAGGACATGGACGCCGGCGGGGTCCTGGCCTCGATGAACTTCCCCTCCTTCCCGACCTTCACGGCCCGGTTGTTCGCCACCGACGACGTCGACTTCTCCCTCGCCCTCGTGCAGGCCTACAACGACTGGCACATCGACGAGTGGTGTGGCGCCCACCCCGGGCGCTTCATCCCGATGGCGGTCCCCGCCATCTGGGACCCCGAGCTCACCGCCGACGAGGTGCGCCGGTGCGCCGAGAAGGGGTGCCACTCGCTCACCTTCACCGAGAACCCCGCGGCGCTGGGCTATCCGAGCTTCCACGACGATCATTGGACGCCGTTGTGGGAGGCGCTGGTCGACACCGACACGGTGATGAATGTGCACATCGGGTCCTCGGGGCGGCTGGCGATCACCGCCCCGGATGCGCCGATGG
>DATDAH010000076.1:0-18812 GCA_036525535.1 Acidimicrobiales bacterium | reverse complement strand
TGTGCTGGGAGAACCGGGACGGGACCTACAACTGCGGTGTCTGCAAGAAGTGCCTGCGCACGATGATCGCTCTCCGGATCGCCGGGAAGCTCGAGGCCTGCGAGACCCTGCCCCACGAGATCGACCTCGACGCGGTCCGAGCCCTGGCCCTCGGCGACGTCAACACGCTGGCCCGTCACGCGGAGCTGGTGCTGCACCTGCGGGATCTGGGCACCGAGCCCGACCTCCTGGCGGCCTGCGAGGACGTGATCCGTGACTACGACCCGGACCAGATGCCCTGGGGGAGCCGGGACTGGACCTCCATCCTGCCGTTGCTCCGGTCCTGAGCCCTACACGATGACGACGACGACGTCCCCGGAGCCGACAGAGTCGCCGGGGGCGACCTTCACCTCGGTCACCGTGCCGGTGGTCTCGGCGTTGATGTTGTTCTCCATCTTCATGGCCTCGAGGACACAGACGGCCTGACCCGCCTCCACGGGGTCGCCGACCGCGACCAGCACCTTGACGATGGTGCCCTGCATGGGCACGGTGACGGTGCCCGCCCCGGCCAGACCGGCGCCGCCATCGCCCGCCGCGGCTCGCCGGGGGCGGGCGGCCCGCGGCCCACCCGCGGTCGCGGGAACGGTCGCGGACTCGGGCACCCAGACCTTCACGGCGAAGCGCTTGCCGTTGACCTCGACGTCGACGTCGCGGCGGACCTTGGGGTCGGCCTCCTCGCCCTCGGCCGGCGCCACCGGAGCCGGAGCGCTGACCCCGCTCAGGTCGAGGGTCTCCTCGACCCACTTCGTGGAGTGTTCAGCGGCGGCGAAGTCGGGGTGGGAGAGAATGGCGACGTGGGCGGGGGCGGTGGTGGACACGCCTTCCACGACCAGCTCGCCCAAGGCCCGCAGCATGCGCTTGCGGGCGATCTCGCGGTCAGCACCCCACACGATGAGCTTGCCCACGAGGTTGTCGTAGAACTGGCTGACCTCGTCCCCCGCCTCGTACCCGCCGTCCCAGCGGACGCCGAAGCCCTGGGGCACGGTGAGCGCGGTCAGGCGACCGGGGGAAGGCAGGAAGGCGCCCCCCGCCGGGTCCTCGGCGTTGATCCGGACCTCGATGGCGTGCCCCCGCAGGTCGATGTCCTGTTGGGTGAACGACAACGGCTCGCCCGCGGCCACCCGGAGCTGCTCGGTCGCGAGGTCGAGCCCGCTGACCATCTCGGTCACCGGGTGTTCGACCTGGAGCCGGGTGTTCATCTCGAGGAAGAAGAACTCGCCGTCCTGAAAGAGGAACTCGACGGTGCCGGCGTTGACGTAGCCACAGGCCTGCGCCACTCGCACCGAGGCCTCGCCCATGGCCTGGCGGACCTCGTCGGGGAAGGCGGGGGCCGGGCTCTCCTCGACCAGCTTCTGATGACGACGCTGGGCGGAGCAGTCTCGCTCGCCCACCCACACGCAGTTGCCGTGGCTGTCGGCGATGACCTGCATCTCGACATGGCGGGGCCAGGTCAGGTACTTCTCGAGGTAGATCTCGTCCCGACCGAAGTAGGCCAAGGCTTCCCGTTGCGCCGACTCGATGGCCTCGGGGACGTTTTCGGCGTCGGTGACCACCTTCATGCCGCGCCCGCCACCGCCGTAGGCCGCCTTGATGGCCACGGGGAAACCGTGCTTCTCGGCGAAGGCGTAGACCTCCGCCGCCTCCGTTATGGGCTCGTCGGTCCCGGGGACGCCCTCCACGTCGGCCGCGGTGGCGGCGTGACGGGATGAGATCTTGTCGCCCATGACCTCGATGGCCTCGGGCGGCGGGCCGATCCAGGCCACGCCGTCCATCGCGCTGATGGCCCGCGCGAAGTCGGCGTTCTCGGAGAAGAAGCCGTAGCCCGGGTGGACGCCGTCGGCGCCGCTCCGCCGGATCGCGTCGAGGATGGCGTCGGTGTTGAGGTAGCTCTCGGCCGCCGTCTCGCCTCCCACCGCGAAGGCTTCGTCGGCGAGGCGGACGTGGAGCGCGTGCCGGTCGAGCTCGGAGTAGACGGCGACCGTGGCGATGCCGGATTCCTGGCAGGCGCGGATGACCCGGACGGCGATCTCGCCCCGGTTGGCGATCAGGACCTTGGTGAGCACCCCATAGGGTTAATGGAATGCAGGCGGGCAACGCCAGAACCGGCCTGTCCCCGGGTCAGGAACAGGCCCTCCTCGCCACTCGGTTCGCGGTCCGCTGGGTCCCCGCGACGGGCTCCACGAACGACGATCTCCGGGCGGCGGCGGCGGCGGGCGCGGCCGAGGGGACCGTCCTGGTGGCCGACCACCAGAGCGCCGGGCATGGGCGCCGGGGCCGGAGCTGGGAGGCGCCCGCCGGGGCGTCGCTGCTGCTGTCGATCCTGCTCCGGCCCGATCTCGAGCCCGATGACCTGCACCTGCTGACCACGGCGGTGGGGGTGGCGACGGCGGAGGCGGTGGATGAGGAACTCGCCGTCCCCGTCGGGCTGAAATGGCCCAATGACCTGGTCGTGGCGACCGACGCGGGAGAGCGGAAGGTCGGCGGGATCCTGGCCGAGACCACCTGGTCCGGCGATCGGCTCGACGCGGTCGTGATCGGGCTCGGTCTGAACGCCGTCTGGCCCGAGCCCGTCCCCGACGAGCTGGACGGCATCGCCGTCGCCCTCAACCACCTGACCGACGAGCCGGTCGAGCGGGGGGACCTCCTGGTCACCCTGCTCCTGCGCCTGGAGGCGATTCTCGCTGACCCGGAGCACTCGGCGCTGCTCGAACGCTGGCGTCACCTGGCTACGACGCTCGGCCGCGACGTCCGGGTCGAACTGGCCTCGGGGGCGGTGATCGTGGGCCGGGCCACTGACCTGGACGACCGCGGCCGTCTGGTCGTGGTGACCGCCGACGGTCCCCAGGAGGTCACCGCCGGCGACGTCCACCACCTCCGCCCCGTGTGAGCTGTCCGTCGTGCAGGGGCCAGAGCCGGGGATCCAGGTCCGTGGCGAGGAGGAGGCGAACTCCTCGACCGCGGCGTCCGGGGCGGCGTGGTCTCCCTGGAGCCGCACGGCCGTCCCGCCGGAAAGATAGACACTCCACCGATGGAGGTGCCGCCGTACGTGCTGGTCTGCAACCGGTGCGACCGCCGCCATCCCCCGGGTGGCGACTACCTGGCCGACTGCTGCCCTGACGGGCTGTTGGTGGCCGAGTACCCCCGTCTCCAGGTCCGCGACCACCTGCAGGGCCTGTGGCGATTCACCGACTGGCTGCCGGTCGCCGCGCCGGGCGTCGAGCCGATCGGGGGCAGCACCTTCCGCAGCGAGGCGCTCGGGACGATTCTCGGCCTTGATGACCTGTGGGTGGCGTTCAACGGGTGGTGGCCGGAACGGGGTGCCCGCTGTCCGACGTGCTCGTTCAAGGACCTGGAGGTCGCCCCGACCCTGCAGCGCCTGGTCGAAGCCGGCGCGGCCGGGGTCATCGTGGCCACCGCGGGGAACACCGGCCGGGCCTTCGCCGACTTGGGGGCCGGGATCGGCTTTCCTGTGGTCGTGGTGACCGCTGAGGCCCACGTCGACCGGATCTGGCGATCGGGACGGGACACCGCCCCCACGACCGCGGTGGTGGGCATCGCCGGTGGTGACTACAACGACGCCATCGAGGTGGCCGCCGACGCCGCCGTCCGAGTCGGCTTCGAGCTGGAGGGCGGCGTCAAGAACGTGGCCCGGCGCGACGGCATCGGCACTCTGCTCCTCGACGCGGTGACCACGATCGGCAAGATGCCGGACCACTACGTCCAGGCTGTCGGCGGCGGACCCGGGCCCATCGGCGTCTGGGGCGTGGCCGCACGCCTGGCCGCCGACGGGCGCTTCGGCGGCATCCAGCCCCGCTTCCACCTGGCCCAGGACGCCAGCCACCACCCGGTCCACAGCGCCTGGCAGGCGGGACGGGCCACCCTCGAGCCTGGCGACGTGCCGGCCGGCGGCGACGGGGCCTACGCCGACGTCCTGGTCAACCGGAACCCGGCCTACGCCCTACGGGGCGGCCTGCACGACCTGCTCGTGGCCACGCTCGGCCAGACCTACGCCGTTGAGGGTGATGACGCTGCGGGGTGGCGGGCCACGTTCGCCGAGCACGAGGGCATCGACATCATGGAGGCCCCCGCCGTGGCCCTCGCCGCCCTGGCCCAGGCCGTCGCCGCCGGTGAGATCGCCCGAGAGGACTGCGTGCTGCTGTCGATCACGGGCGGCGGCATGGACCGCCTCGACGCCGAGGCGGCCCTGCGGGGTCCGTCGGACGTGACCTTGGCGCCGCGGTCCGAGGCGGTGGACGTCGTGGCGGGGGTGGCCGATGGGCTCGGCTGAGGTCGCCGCGGAGGCTCGGCGCTACGCCGAGCGCACCCCGGGCTCGGCGGCGCTCTTCACGGCTGCCCAGCGCTCACTGCCGGGGGGCGACTCCCGGAGCACGCTCTACCACGCGCCGCATCCGCTCTTCGTCGACAAGGCTGCGGGCAGCCGGGTCTGGGACGTCGACGGCCACGCGCTGGTCGACCTCACGAACAACCACACGGCGCTCGTCCACGGGAACGCCCACCCCGTCGTCCTCGACGCCGTGCGGTCCCAGCTCGACCGGGGGACGTGCTTCTCCGGCCCGACGGCGCTCCAGGTGGCGGTGGCGGACCGTCTGACGAGTCGGCTGCCCGGTCTCGAGCGGGTCCGCTTCTGCGCGTCCGGGTCCGAGGCCACCCTCCACGCCGTGCGGGCCGCCCGGGCGTTCACCGGCCGGCCGAAGATCGCCAAGGCGGAAGGGGCCTACCACGGGAGCCAGGACGACGTCTTCGTCAGCACCCACCCCAGCCCCGAGCAGGCGGGCCCCCGGGAGCGGCCGAACTCGGTGCCGCGTGCTGAGGGGCTCGGACGGTCGGCCCTGGCCGACACCGTGGTCTTCCCCTTCAACGACCTCGACGGCACGGCTGCCATCCTGCGGGACGTCGGGCCTGAACTGGCGGCCGTGCTCGTCGAGCCGGTCATGGGCTCGGCGGGGATGATCCCGGCCGAGCCCGGCTACCTGGCCGGCGTCCGGGAGTTGGCGGACGAGGTCGGCGCCCTGTTCGTGGTCGACGAGGTGATCACCCTGCGCCTCGCGCTCGGCGGTGGCCAGGCCTGGGCCGGCGCCGAGGCCGACCTGAGCTGCTTCGGCAAGATGCTGGGCGGGGGATTCCCCCTCGGCGCCTTCGGCGGTCGGGTGGATGTCATGGACGCCTTCGACCCCACGGTGGAAGGGGGTCCGGCACTCGGCCATCCGGGGAGCATGAACGCCTGGGCCGTCGGCCTCGTCGCCGCGGGCGCGACGCTCGACCACCTGACCGCCGAGCGCATCGACGAGTTGGGACGCAGTGGCGACGACCTCCGGGAACGCCTCCGCTCCGTGGTGGCCGCCCGAGGCGTCGCGTTCACGGTCACCGGCGTCGGCTCGCTGTTCGGCCTCCACGTCACCGCCGGTCCCGTACGCACGTTCCGGGACAGGTGGGCCGAGGACCGCGAGCTGGCCCTCGTCGTCTACCTCGGGCTCATCAACGAGGGCGTCCTCACCGACCCCCGGGGCGCCGGCTGCCTGTCCACGGTCACCACCGGTGCCGATCTCGACCTCGCCGTCGACGCCTTCGACCGCGTGTTGGGCCGCCTGACCTGATGGCGCCGGGCCCTACGGGTCGGAGGTCTTCTCGACCAGCCGGGCGAACGCGTCGACCGCAGCGTGGGTCAACGGCCCCGGGCCCGTCGGCAGCGCCCGCCCGTCCACGCGGGTCACGGGTTGGAGGTCGCGGGTCGAGGAGGTCAGGAAGGCCTCGTCGGCCCGGGCGAAGTCGGCCATGGACACGTCGGCCTCGATGGCGTCGGTGGTCTCGAGGACCAGGTCCCGGGTGATGCCGGCGAGGCAACCCGACGACAGGGGAGGGGTGATCAGACGCCCGTCGAGGGCCACGAAGACGTTCGAGCCGGTGCCTTCGCAGAGGTTCCCCGCCAGGTTGGCGAAGATGGCCTCGCCCGCCCCGTGCTCGTGGGCGTGGGCCAGGGCGACGACGTTCTCCGCGTAGGAGGTCGTCTTGAGGCCGGCGAGCGGGCTGCGCTCATTGCGGGGCCACGGCACCACGACCACCTCGGCGGCGGGGGGCCAGGTGCCGGGCGGACCGGTCGCCATGATGACGGTCGGGCCCTCGGCGCCGCGGGCGGAGCCGAGCGGGCCCGGTCCGCCGGTCACGGTGATGCGCAGGCGCCCGACGCCCGGCTGATTGGCCTCGATCACCGCGACCACGCCGTCGGTCAGCTCGTCGTCGGAACGGGGCAGCTCCAGCCCCAAGCCGTCGGCCGATCGGCGGAGGCGCTGGAGATGGCGGCGAAGGGCGAAGGCCCGTCCGTCGATCACCTTGGCCGTCTCGAAGACGCCGTCACCCACGAGCAGGCCGTGGTCGGCGGCGCTGATGGCCGGACGGTCACCGGCGAGCAGCTCGCCGTTCAGCCAGATCGTGGTGCTCATCGGGCCCTGATCATGGCGAGCCCACCAGCTCACCCGAGGCGACGGCGAGGAGGCGGCGGGCTTTCAGCTCGGTCTCCTGCCACTCGGCGTGAGGGTCCGAGTCCCAGGTGATGCCGCCACCGGTGCCGAAGTGCAGACGCCCCTCTTCCATCCAGAAGGTGCGAATGGCGACGTTGAGCTCGCCCACGCCGGCATCGGCGTCCACCCAGCCCACCGCCCCGCAGTAGACGCCCCGAGCGACCGGTTCCAGGCGGCGCAGGTGCTCGACGGCGGCCAGCTTCGGCGCCCCGGTCACCGATCCCGGCGGGAAGGCGGCGGCGATCAGCTCCGGCCAGCCCAGGTCCGGTCGCAGCCGGCCCTCCACGGTGCTGACCAGGTGGACCAGGCCGGGGTGAGGCTCGACCCGGCACAGGGATGGCACGTGGACCGAGCCGTAGACGCACACCCGCCCGAGGTCGTTGCGGACCAGGTCCACGATCATCACGTTCTCGGCCCGGTCCTTGGCCGTGAGGCGATCGGCCGTCGCCGCCGTCCCCTTGATGGGGGAGGACCACACGTGGTCCCCCTCCCGACGGAGGAACTGCTCGGGTGAGGCCGATGCCACGGCCAGGTCAGCCCCCGGCACCCGCACGACCGCGGCGTACGGCGCGGGGTTTCCGGCGGCCAGCGCGGCGCCGAGGGCGGCGATGTCCCCGGCCGTCCCCGCGCCCAGGTCATGGGGAGCGGACAACCGGCGGGTCAGGTTGACCTGGTAGACGTCGCCCCGCCCGATGGCGGCCCGGATGTCCCGCACCCCGGCCTCGAACGTCGCCCGGTCCAGCGACGAGGTCCACTGGTCGGGTCGAGGCCCCCGCCACCGGTCCCCGGGCCAGGGGACGGCCGGGCGAACCGTGGCGAAGCGGGCGCACACCGGCGCGCCGTCGAAGGGGATCACCACCGCCCAGAAGCCGTCGCCGTCGAGGGCCGTGAGGTCCCGGGTGAGATCGATCAGGTCGGTGGCAAGACGGTCGCCGACCACCGCCAGCGCCCCGTCCACCGGTCCCCGTCGCACCCTGCGGAGGCTACGGGGCGACCGGTCGGGCCGCCTCCGGACTTCTGGAAGCGGCCGCTAGCCTCGCCCCGATGGCCGGTCGACGGGCGCGTGAGCGCCGCACCTGGCCCCAGCGGTTGCTGATCACCTTCAACGCCGGCTTCATCGTCGCGTGCCTGGTCTCGGCGGCGGCCCTGGGGTATGCGAACGAGAAGCTCGACCAGGTGCCGCGCATCGACTTCGGCGAGAACGGGCCGCTGGCCGAGCCCGAAGCGCCCGGCGAGGCCCAGAACTACCTGCTGGTGGGCACCGACAGCTCGGCCGGACTGGCCCCCGACGATTCCCGCACCAACGGCCGGGAGAACCTCGGCGTGTTGTCCGACACGATCATGCTGCTCCGGGTCGACCCCGGCTCGACCCGAGCCCAGCTCCTGTCGTTCCCCCGGGACCTCTGGGTGACCATCCCCGGTGCGGGCGAGCAGAAGATCAACGCCGCCCTGGCCGCCGGTGGGGCCGAGACGCTGATCAACACGATCACCGACAACTTCGGGGTGCCCGTCCACCACTACATCGAGGTCGACTGGGCCGGTTTCCAGAACCTGGTCGAGGCCGTCGACGGCGTGCCCATGTACTTCGACAAGCCCTTGCGCGACGAGACGACCGGGTTGCTGATCCCCCATCCGGGCTGTGTCACCCTCGATCCCGAACAGGCTCTCGCCTTCGCCCGTTCCCGGCATCTCGAGTACTCCGAGGACGGTGGCGCCACCTACGCGGTCGACGGCACCGGCGACCTCGGACGCATCTCCCGCCAGCAGGCCTTCCTGCGCCGGGCGATCCAACGGGCCATCGACAAGGGCGTGCGCAACCCGATCACCCTCAACTCGCTCGTCGACGTGGGCATCGGCGCCGTCGGGGCGCTGGACTCCGAGCTCAGCGCCGACGACCTGATCACCCTGGGGACGGCCTTCCGCAACTTCCAGCCCGATGAGCTGCAGACCATGACCCTCGACGTCTACGACGACGTCGTCAACGGCCTCTCCGTCCTGCGGCTCCAGGACACCGAGGCCAATCAGGAGCGCCTTGACATCTTCAAGGGCCTGGGGTCGGGAGCCGTCGGCGAGAGCGGCTCGGTCCGCGTGGCCATCAACAACGGGACGGGCGCGACGGGCCAGGCCACGGCGGTGGCCGACAGCCTGGCCGGCCTCGGCTTCGACACATCGCCGGGCACCGGAGATGCCGAGCGGTTCGACTTTACGCGTACGGTGGTGCGTTTCCAGCCCGGAAACGAGGCCGCGGCCCAGTACGTCGCTGCACAATTCGTGAACGGTGCCGATCTTCAAGAGGTGGGAGCCACTTATGTCGCCGACGTCATCGTGGTCACCGGCACGGACTACGCCGGGGTCGTTGAGCGCTTGCAGCCGCCCCCGACCCCTCTGGGGGGCGCGGGCGGCGGAACCGTGCCCGGGACGACGCCGGCGGACCCCGGGGACGGCTCGGTGACCACGACGACCTATGCCTACGGCGAGGTGCCCAGCACCCCGGCCGACCAGGTCTGCGGGTAGCGCCGTGGCCGATGTCGCTGTCGTAGGGGCTGGTTACGTCGGGCTGACGACCGCCGCGTGCTTCGCCCATCTGGGCCACAAGGTCGTCTGCGCCGACATCGACGAGGCCCGGATCGAGGCCCTGGTCCGAGGTGAGGTCCCCATCGTCGAGCAGGGCCTCGACGCCGTCGTCCGGGAGGGCCTGGACAGCGGCCGCCTGAGCTTCGTGGTCGGCGCCCCCGCCGCCGCCGCCCAGGCCGAGTTCGTGTACCTGGCCGTGCCCACACCCCAGGGGGCTGACGGCAGAGCCGACCTCAGCTACATCGAAGGAGCCGCCCACGAGATCGGCCCCGTGTTGGCCCCCGAGGCGATCGTCATCAACAAGTCGACGGTGCCTGTCGGTTCGACCGGGGTGGTCGAGCGGGCCCTGGAGCGCTCCGACGTGTACGTGGTGTCCAATCCGGAGTTCCTCCGCGAAGGCTCGGCGGTGCAGGACTTCCTGCACCCCGACCGGGTGGTCATCGGGGCCGACGACCAGAGCGCCGCCATCCGGGTCGCGTCCCTCTACGTGGGAGTCCCGGCGCCGCTCATGGTCACCGACCCGGCGTCGGCTGAGACCATCAAGTACACCAGCAACGCCTTCCTGGCCACCAAGCTCTCGTTCATCAACGCCGTGGCCACCATCTGCGAGCAGGTGGGGGCTGACGTCAACGACGTCGTGCTCGGCATGGGTTACGACAAGCGGATCGGGCACGACTTCCTCCGGCCCGGCCCGGGCTACGGAGGCTCGTGCTTCCCGAAGGACACCTCGGCGCTGGTCCGCATCGCCGAGGACGCGGGCTACGACTTCGCCCTGCTCCGCAGCGCCATGGCCGTCAACGAGGACCAGTTCGACCGCGTCGCGTCCAAGGTCGCGGAACTGGTGGGCGGGGACCTGTCGGGGTGTCGCGTCGCCCTGTGGGGCCTCACCTTCAAGGCCCGCACCGACGACCGGCGGGAGTCACCCGCCCTTCACATCGCCCGTCGCCTGCTGGACGCCGGCGCCGTGCTCCAGGCCCACGACCCCACCGTCGGCGACGGTCCGCTGTCCGAACTGCCCGCCATCGAGGTGACGAGTGACCCGTATGCCGCTTGTGAGGGGGCGGAGGCCCTCGTCGTGCTGACCGAGTGGGACGAGTTCCGCTGGCTGGACTTCGACAAGGTGGCGTCGATCATGGCCAGTCCCCGCATCATGGACACCCGCAACCTGCTCGAGCGCGCCGCCCTCGTCCGCCGGGGCTTCGTCTACGAAGGTCTCGGGCGCTGATCCATGGCCCGGGTCGTGGTGACGGGGGGAGCCGGGTTCCTCGGTTCCCACATCAGCACCGCCCTCCTCGAGCGGGGTGACCAGGTCGTCGCCGTCGACAACCTGAGCACCGGTCGGGTCGAGAACATCGAGCATCTCTTCGGCAACGACGCGTTTCAGTTCGTCCGGCGCGACGTCTCCGAGTACCTGTGGGTCCCCGGCCCGGTCGATGCGGTTCTGCACTTCGCCAGCCCGGCCTCGCCCCGCGACTACCTGGAGCTGCCCATCCAGACCCTCAAGGTGGGCAGCCTCGGCACCCACAACGGGCTGGGCCTCGCCAAGGACAAGGGCGCCCGGTTCCTGCTCGCCTCGACCAGCGAGGTCTACGGCGACCCCCAGGTCCATCCCCAGCCCGAGGACTACTGGGGCCATGTGAACCCGGTCGGTCCTCGGGGCGTGTACGACGAGGCCAAGCGCTTCGCCGAGGCCATCTCGATGGCCTACGCCCGGACCCACGGCATGGCGGTCCGCATCGTCCGCATCTTCAACACCTACGGACCCCGGCTCCGGGCCCGCGACGGACGGGTGGTGTCCAACTTCATCGACCAGGCCCTGCGGGGCGAACCGCTGACCGTCTACGGCGACGGCGCCCAGACTCGGAGCTTCTGTTACGTCGAGGACGAGGTCCGGGGGCTGCTCGCCCTCCTCGACAGTGACCTCGATGGTCCCTGCAACATCGGCAACCCCGACGAGTTCACCGTCCGGGAGCTGGCCGACCTCGTCATCGAGGTCACCGACAGCACGTCGGAGGTCGTCCACGAGGACCTGCCCGTCGACGACCCCGCGAAGCGGCGACCGGACATCACCCGAGCCCGCACCGAGCTCGGTTGGGAGCCCAAGGTCCAGCTCCGCGAGGGCATCGAACGCACCGTGGAGTGGTTCAAGGACGAGCTCGGTCGGGGCTGACCGCCCTACAGGATCCTCGCTTCGGCCTCTGCGCGGTTGCTCAGATACCAGTCCACGGTGGCGCGGAGGCCGTCCCGGAGGGGGGTGCTTGCCTTGAAGCCGAACTCGGTGGCGGCCCGCGTGGGATCCACGCGGCGGCGGGGTTGGCCGTCGGGGTAGCTGCTGTCCCAACGGATCTCGCCTTCGAAGCCGACGGTCTCGGCGATCAGGGGGACCAGGTCCCGTATCCACGTCTCCTCGTCGGCGCCGAGGTTCACCGGGTCACCGCCGTCATACCGCTCGGCTGCCTGGAGGATGCCGTCGGCGGCGTCGTCGACGTACAGGAACTCCCGGCTGGCATTGCCGGTCCCCCAGACGACGATGTGGTCCTCACCGGCGTCGTGGGCGTCGACGCACTTCTTGATGAGGGCGGGGATCACGTGGGACACCGACGCGTTGAACTTGTCGCCCGGGCCGTAGAGGTTGGTCGGCATCAGGTAGATGACGTCCTGGCCGTACTGCTCCCGGTTGGCCTGGGCCTGGGCCAGTTGGGCCAGCTTGGCGATGCCGTAGGGGGCGTTGGTCTCCTCGGGATAGCCCGTCCACAGCTGATCCTCGGAGAAGGGGACCTCGGCCAGCTTGGGATACGAGCAGATGGTCCCGATCATCACCGTCTTGGCCGTGCCCCGCCGCCGCGCCTCGTCGAGGACGTAGGTGCCCATGAGCAGGTTGTCGAGGTAGAGGTCAGCCGGCCTCTCGCGGTTGGCGCCGATGCCGCCGACCCGCGCGGCGAGGTGGATGACCAGGTCCGGGTCCACGTCGTCGAAGAGACGCACGGCGTCGTCGGCCCGCCGCAGGTCGTACTCCTCACTGGCGGGGGCGGCCACCAGGGCGGGATCGAAGGCCCGCACCCGCTCGAGCACCGCGCGACCGAGGAAGCCCGACCCGCCGGTCACCAGGACGCGCTGCTCGGTCAGGTATCCGGCCATTGGGCACCACGCTACCGGCGTGCATTTCGCCCAACCCCTGCAACACTCGCCCGGTGCGGCTCGCGGTGACCCTCGAACAATGCTGGCACCGCGTGCCCGGAGGGACCGCGACCTCGGTTCTCCGCTCCGTGGAGGCGCTGGGCCGGCGCGCCGACGTCGAGCTCGTCGGCGTGGCCGCCCGCCACGGCCATCCACCCGCGGAGCCGTATGGGCCCCCGGTCCCGGTCTGGGAGCTGGGCCTGCCCCGCCCACTGCTGTATGCGTCCTGGCACCGGCTGCGCCGACCTGCCGTCGAGCGGGCGACCGGGCCGGTCGATGCGGTGTGGGCCAGCGGCGTGGCCGTCCCGCCCCGCCGGGTGCCCCTGATCGTGACCGTGCACGACCTCGCCCCGCTGCACCACCCAGAGCACCATCCCCGCCGGGCGCAGGGCTTTTACCGGCAAGCCCTCGCTCTGGCCCGGACCGAGGCCGACCTGGTCTGTTGCCCTTCGCAGGCCACGTTGGAGGACTGCGCCGCCCACGGCTTCGACCGGGGTCGGCTCCGCCACGTGCCTTGGGGTGTCACGCCCCAACCGGTCACCCCGCACGCCATCACGGAGGTGCGGACCCGCCTGGGCCTGGACGAGGAGTACGTCCTCTGGACCGGCACCATCGAGCCCCGCAAGAACCTGCCCGGGCTCATCGAGGCGTTCGCCCGGATCGCCCGCCCCGGCCTCCTCCTCGCGGTGGCCGGGCCCGACGGTTGGCAGGAGGACCTGGGGGCGCTCATTGGTGAGCGCAAGGACATCCGAGCCCTCGGCTTCGTCAGCGACGCCGATCTGGCCGCCCTCTACGCCGGGGCCGCGGTGTTCTGCTACCCGAGCCTCCTCGAGGGCTTCGGGCTGCCGGTCCTGGAGGCGATGGCCCAGGGGGCGCCGGTGGTCACGTCGGCCGGGACGGCGACCGAGGAACTGGTCGCGGGGGTGGGTGGCGCCGTCGACCCGACCGATGTCGGTGCGGTGGCCGGGGCCCTGTCCGCCGTGCTCGACGATCCGGCCGAGGCCGACCGCCGCCGCGCCGCCGGCCGGGTCCGGGCCGCCGAGCTGACGTGGGACGCCACCGCGGCGGCGATGATGGATGTCGTGCACGAGGCCGTCGCGTGACCGCGCCCCACCGCGTCGGCGTCAACCTGCTCTGGCTCGTGCCCGGTGTGGTGGGGGGGAGCGAGGAGTACACCGTCCGGACCCTCGACGGCATCCTCGATGTGGCCCCGCCCGACGTCGACCTGGTGCTGTTCGCGCTACGACCCTTCATCGAGGCCCATCCGGAGCTGACCGACCGGATCGAGACCGTGACGCTGTCCCTCACGGGAAGGGACAAGTCGGTCCGGGTGGCGGCGGAGAGCTCGTGGCTGGCGTTCCAGTGCCGTCGCCACGGCGTGGCCATGGTCCACCACGCCGGCGGGATCCTCCCGGCCGTCCGGGCGGTGCCCGGTCTCCTGACCGTCCACGACGTGCAACCCCTGCTGCAGCCGGAGAACTTCAGCCCGGCCAAGCGGGCGTTCAGCCGGGCCGTCCTCCCTCGGTCGGCCAAGGCAGCCCGACTGGTCGTCACCCCCAGCGAGTACAGCCGCCAGGCCCTGCTCTCAATGGTCGACGTGCCCCCGGAGCATGTCTGGATCGTCCCCCACGGCATCCCCGAGCCCTCGGTCGGGCCCGGTCGTGAGGTCGACCTGGCCCAGGTCGAGGCCGCTTTCGGGATCAAGGCGCCGTTCTTCGTCTACCCGGCGATCACCTACCCCCACAAGAACCACCTGACGCTCGTGCGGGCCTTCGCCGACGTGGTCCGGGAGCACCCCGAGGCCTCACTGGTGCTCACCGGCGGCGAGGGACAGATGGAGGGGGAGATCCTGGAGACGATCCGCGAGCTGGGGCTGGACGGCCGGGTCCACCGCCTCGGTCGCATCCCGTGGTGGGACCTGGCCGCCATCCTGCGCCAGGCCCGGGGTCTCGGCTTCCCGTCCCGGTTCGAGGGGTTCGGTGCGCCCGTCATCGAGGCCATGGCCCGCGGCTGTCCGGTCGTGGCCGCCGACGCCACCGCCCTGCCCGAGGTCGTGGGCGATGCCGGTGTGCTCGTCGAAGCCGACGACCAGGGGGCGTGGGCCACCGAGCTGCTCCGTCTCCTGGACGACGACGAGCACCACGCCCGACTGGTTGCCGCCGGCCGGGCCCGGGCGGCCCAGTTCAGCGCGGTGGCCTCGGCCGAGGCGCTCCTGGCCGCGTACCGCGAGGTGCTGTCCGGCTCGTGAACCTGACCGTCATCGCCCCCCACTTCACGCCCGACGTCGCGCCGACCGGCGAGGTCATGACCAGCATCGTCGAGGAGCTGGCCCTGCGGGGCCACCGCCTCCACGTCGTCACGGCCCTGCCCTGGTACCGGCATCACCGGATCGAGCACGGATGGCACGGGCGTCTCGTCCGCACCGAGGCGACGGCCTGGGGCCACGTCTCCCGGGTCCACCCGTTTCCGACGGACAAGACGAACATCCCCGCCCGCGCCCTGGCCTTCGGCGGGTTCACCGTCCTGGCCGGGCTGGCTGGGCTCCTGCACCGACAGCGCCCGGACGCGGTGCTGGCCATGTCCCCACCCCTCACCCTGGGCCTGGCGGGCTGGTCGGTGGCGCGGGCCCGACGAGCGCCGTTCGTCTTCAACATCCAGGACGTCTTCCCCGACGTGGCCGTCGAGGCGGGCGTGATCACCGGCCGCCGGGCCATCGCCGGGGCCCAGGCTCTGGAGCGGTTCACCTACCGCCGCTCGGACGTGGTCACCGTGCTCTCCGACGATCTGGCCGACAACCTCCGGGCCAAGCTGCGGCCGGGGGAGCGGGAGCGCATCCGGGTCATCCCCAACTTCATCGACACCGGCCGAGTCGTCCCCGGGGATCACCAGAACGACTACCGGGCCGAGTTCGGCCTGGGGGAGCGCCGGGTCGTGATGTACGCCGGAAACCTGGGCTATTCCCAGCCCGTAGGCCTGGTCCTCGAAGCGGCTCGCCGTCTGGCCGGTCGGGAGGACGTGGTCTTCGTCGTCAACGGCGCCGGCTCGGCCCGTGAGGCGCTGCGGGCCGAAGCCGACGACCTGCCCAACGTGATCTTCGTCGACCTGCAGCCTCGGGAGCGCCTGGCGGAGGTGTTGGCGGCCGGTGACATCCATCTCGTCCTGCTGCGGACCGGCTTCGCCCGGTCCAGCGTGCCGTCGAAGCTCTACTCGATCCTCGCCGCCTCGCGGCCGTTGGTGGCCAGCGTCGACCCGGGCACCGAGGTGGCGCGGGTGGTCGACGAGGCGGGGGCGGGCACGGCCGTGGCCCCCGACGACCCCGACGCCCTGGTCGACGCGCTGTTGCCCTTGATCGACGATCCGGGGCGGTGCCAGGAGCTGGGCGATGCCGGTCGGCGCTTCGTCGAGACCTGGCCGTCTCCCGGCGACGTCGCCCGGCGGTACGAAGCGCTGTTCACCGAGTTGCGGGCCGCCCGCTGACGCCCCGGCCAGGGCGGGCGATACCCTCTCCGGGCCATGGGTAAGGCCTCTTCAGCCAAGAAAGTCGCTCGTGCGGCGCGCGCCGGGGGCCGTGGGTCCCGTGGCGGACAGCGGCGTAGCCTCCTCTTCCCCGCCACCATCACGGTGGTCTGCGTCCTGGGGGTCTCCCTCATCCTCTACGCGCGGACCCAGGACGAGGCCCAGGCGCTGGAGCCAGGGGTCACCGACCACTGGCACGCGGCGTACGCCATAGACATCTGCGGCAGCATCCAGCCCCCGTTGACCAACGACGCCGATCCCAACGGGACCCACACCCACGGCGACGGCGTCATCCACATCCACCCCGGTGCCGCACAGCAGGTGGCCAAGGCGGGTGAGGACGCCACCATCGGCGTCTTCATGAGCGCCGCCGGGGCCACGCTGACCGACGACTCGATCAGCTTCCCCGACGAAACCGGCGAGATCGTCACCTACACCGAGGGCGAGGACCAGTGCGACGGTGAGGACGGTCAGGTCCAGGTCGCCTACTGGGCCAACGCCAGTGAGGCCAACGACACGGACCCGCAGGTGTTCACCGACAACCTGGCCGACATCTTCTTCAAGAACGACCGCGAGGCCTACACGATCGCCTTCGTCCCCGAGGGCGACGACATCCTGCCGCCGACCACCGTCGCCGACCTCGACGAGCTGGCCGGCATCGACTCCGGTGCGCTCGACCCGTCCACGACGAGCACGACCACGGTCGCCCCCGGCGGTCGTCCGGCGACCACCACCTCGGCTCCCACCACGACGGCGGCGCCCGCGGGATGAGGGCCATCGTCCTGGTCGGAGGCTTCGGTACCCGCCTCCAGCCGCTGACCCTGGCCACGCCGAAGCAGATGCTCCCGGTGGTGGACCGGCCCATGATCGAATGGGTCGTCGGCCACCTGGGCGAGCATGGCGTGAACGAGGCGATCCTGGCCCTCGGCTACCGGCCGGACGCCTTCATGGCCGCCTATCCCGACGCCGAGTGTGCCGGGGTACGCCTGCGCTACGCCGTGGAGGACTCGCCCCTGGACACCGCCGGCGCCATCCGCTTCGCCGCCTCCGAGGCCGGCATCGACGAGCGCTTCCTCGTGGTCAACGGTGACGTCCTCACCGACCTTGACATCGACGCCCTTGTCGCCTTCCACGACGCCGCCGGTGGGGCGGGAACGATCCATCTTCACCCCGTCGACGACCCCTCCCGCTACGGCGTGGTGCCCATCGACGCCGATGGCCGGGTCGTCGAGTTCGTCGAGAAGCCGCTTCGGGACCAGGCCCCGTCGCGCTGGATCAACGCCGGGGCCTACGTGCTCGAGCCCGAGGTGCTGAACCGGATCGATCCCGAGGGGAAGGTGTCCATCGAGCGGGTGACGTTCCCGGCCCTGGCGGGCGAAGGTCGGCTGTTCGGCTTCCAGACCGAGACCTACTGGATCGACGCCGGCACCCCAGCCACGTACCTCCAGGCCCAACTCGACCTGGTCGACGGCCATCGGGCCACCACCCCGCCCGCCGTGGCCGCCGATGCCACCGTGGCCGATGGGGCCAAGGTCGAGCACGCCGTGCTCATGGCCGGTGCCTCCGTGGCCGACGGGGCCAGTGTGGTCGACAGTGCGGTCCTCCCTGGTGCCCGGGTGGAGCGCGGGGCAACCGTCCGCGACGCCGTCGTCGGCCCCGATGCCGTCGTGGGCACCGATGCGGTGGTCGATGGCGGGACCGTGCTCGGCGCCGGGGCCGTGGTCGAGCCCGGCGAGATCCTGACCGACGTCCGTCGCCCGGGGGCCGCGTGATGAAAGCCTTGGTCACCGGCGGCGCCGGGTTCATCGGCTCGACGCTGGTCGACCGCCTCCTGGCTGACGGCCACGAGGTCGTCGTCGTCGACGACCTCTCCAGCGGCGCGGACGCCAACCTCGATGCGGCCCGTCAGGCGGGTGATCGCCTGGTCGTCCACGTCAAGGACATCCGGGACCCGGCGACGAGCGAGATCGTGGCCGCGTCAGGGGCCGAGGTCGTCTACCACCTGGCCGCGCAGGCCGACGTCCGGGTCTCGGTGGCCCAACCGGCCCTCGATGCCTCCATCAACGTGATCGGCCTCCTCCGGGTCCTGGAAGGAGCCCGGGAAGGCGCCGTTCGCAAGGTCGTCTTCGCCTCCAGTGGCGGGACGATCTACGGCGAGCCGGATCCTTCTGTGCTCCCCGTCGACGAGTCCCAGCCCGAGCTGCCCATCGCCCCGTACGGCGTGGCCAAGAAGGTCGGCACCGACTACCTGCGGGCCTACCGGGCCGTGCACGGCGTGGACTGGACGTCGCTGGCCCTGGCCAACGTCTACGGCCCCCGCCAGGACCCCCACGGCGAGGCCGGCGTGGTGGCCATCTTCGCCGGGCTCCTGCTGTCCGGCTCGCCCTGCACGATCTTCGGCGACGGTGAGGCCACCCGGGACTACGTCTACGTCGACGACGTCGTCGACGCGTTCGCCCGGGCGGCCACCGCGGGCCGCGAGAACCTCTACAACCTCGGCACCGGCCAGGAGACCAGCGTCAACGCCCTGTACGCCGCCATGGCTGCGAACGAGGGCGTCACCGACCCCCCGACCTACGCCGCCGCCCGCCCGGGTGAGCTCGACCGTTCCTGCCTCGACGCCGGCAAGGCCCGGCGGGAGCTGGGCTGGTCTCCCCAGGTCACCCTGGAGGACGGCGTCAAGGCCGTCCTCGACTGGTCGCGGAGCCGCTAAGCGTCCAGGTGGTGGGCCAGGAGCTGCTCGTACAGCGGGCGGCACGCCGCGACCAGTTGCCGCTGGTGGTCGTCGAGAGCGACCGTGGTGGTCGGCGGCGACCCGAAGCCGGTGGACCGGTGCGCCGACCGGTACCAGTGCTTCGCCCAGACCCCGTCTTCGGGCTTCGGGCCCTTGGGCCAGCGGAGCATGGCGTCGTCGTACTCGATGCCCACGGCGTCGCACAGGACATGGAGGAGCCCCGCGGGGTCGGCCAG
>DATDAH010000075.1:0-19611 GCA_036525535.1 Acidimicrobiales bacterium | reverse complement strand
TCGCGGATCTCGTCCTCGGTGATCAGGTACGACGCCTCGACGGCCAAGACGAATCCCTGCGGCAGGTCCTCGTAGTACAGCACCGGGTCAGCCCTCGGCCGTCGGGCGGCAGCGGACGAGGGTCTCGAAGTCGACGGCGAAGACCAGCTCGTCGTCCTGGTTGTGGAGCTCCGCCCGCAGGGCGACGATGCCGCAGCCCGGGTCGCTCGCCGACAGCCGTCGGTCGAGCACCTCGCCGCGCCGGCGGATCACGTCGCCGGGCCGGGCTGGGGCGTGGTTCCGCATGTTCCTCATGCCCGGCGGGCCCACCGCCGCGACCCGGTCGTCGTCGGCGACCCGGGCGCCGAGCGCTTCGACCATGGCGAACAGGTGCGCCGTGGCGGCCACCAGTCCGCCGAAGATCGACGCCTCCGCCGCCACCGGGTCCGTGTGGAACGGCTGCGGGTCCCACCGCCGGCCGACGTCCACGATCTCGTCCTCGGTGACGAGGTAGGTGGTCGGACACCAGTCGACGCGACCCGGCGTGAGTTCCTCGAACCACCGCATCGCCGCTCCCCCTCCCGCGCCGGGCACCCGAACGTACTGCACCCCTCTTCCAGGACCGACCGGTGGGCGGTTTCCCGCGTTCGAACAGGGCCAAGGGAGGGCTGTCGGCTCGGTCAGAGGGCTGGCTCCAGCCAAGTTCGGAGGTGTTCCATGCCTACCAGCCAGGCCCAAACCTGGTTCCAATCCGAACTGGTTGGGGGTGCCTTGGCGTTTCCCCTGGTCAGACCGCTCTGCGCTCACCGGGCCAGGTGGCCTTCTCGCCTTCGATCGCCTTCCTCGCGCGCACCTGTGTCCGGCACCGGTGCGAGGGGCCGCCGGGACGTCCTGGACCAGCACCTCGCGGAGATCGGCAATGTCCCGATCCCGGCTCGATGCGGGGCCGCTGCAGCTCGTTGAAGCGGTCGAAGATCACAGGATGGCGATCGGGTTGATGGGCGAGCCGGTGCCGCCACCGATCTGTAGCGGGGCCACGACGAACAGGAACTCCCAGCGGCCGCGCTCGGCGCAGGCGTCGGACAGCAGGTCGAGGCGCAGGTTGTCGAGCAGGTGGATGCCCATCCCCACGAGGGCGCACATGTGGATGGGGATGGGCCACTCGCCGCCCGGTCCGGGGTTCACGTCGGAGACGCCGTCGCAGCCGAGCACGGACGGGTCGTTGTCGTAGAGCCACCGGGCGCACTCGGGCGCCAGCCCGGCGAGTCCGGCGTAGGTGTTCCACGGACCCAGGGCATCCCGCCTGCGGTCGCGGCCGATGTGGACGAGGACGATGTCGCCCTGCTCGACGGTGACGCCCGTGGCGTCGAGCTCGTCGGGGGTGATGACGTCGCCGGGCTCGAGCCAGTCAACGCCGCGGACCCGGGGGATGTCGAGCAGCACGCCCCGGCCGACGATGCCGGCGTTGGCGGCCTCGATCGAGCTGCGCTTGGCGCCGACGCTGGTGACCTCGGTGGCCGGCGCGCCGTTGTACATCTGGCCGTCGACGAACACGTGGCACAGCGCGTCGATGTGGCTGACGATGTTGCCGTGGAAGGCGACCCCGACGAAGTCGGCCGACCACTGGAAGCCCTTCGATCCGGCGGCCATGTCACCGGCGTGGATCATGTGGTGCAGCGCTGGGTTGGGGTTGTCGACGGCGGGTGCCGTGCCGAGCGGTCGGCCGCAGGGGACGGTGAGGCCGTCCCGCACGAGCGTCGCGGCCCTGGCGACGCGCTCGGGTGTGAGCAGGTTGAGGGCACCGCGGTCGTCGTCGTCGCCCCACCGGCCCCACCGCTTGGTGGCGTCGAACAGCTCCTGACTCATGTTCTTCTCTCCAGGTCGTCGATGCGGCTGCCGAGGACGCCCGGCGCGTACTCGGTGAGCTCGACACAAAGGCCGCCCTCTACGCCGCGCTGTCGGACGGTAGCCCTGCCCACCGAACCGATCGCGAGGCTCTGGCACGGGGCCAACTCGCTCCGCGAGCACCGTGCGACGGCCACGTCGTCGCCCTCCTGACCGCCGGGGTCGGTGACGCACTTCGTTCTTGAAGCTGACGGCGATTGGGTCGAGGCACCTTTGCCCCGCCGTCGTCGGACGCTCAGGAGCTGCATCACGGTCTGCATCCTCCTCTCGCCAAGGTGAACCCAGCACGATGGGTGGTTCTGTCCATCGACCATGGATCGAGAAGAGGATCCCTTTCCTCCCCCGAACGGGACTTCAGTCGTCGCGCCCGGCACCGCGATCGGGCGCGCTCATGTCCCCCGTACCGGGCGTGCCATCGGCGAGCCCGTAGCGCAGGTACACGGTGCCCTTCGGACCGGCTACCGGCGGTTCGAGGAGTGTGACGTTCGTGGGCACCGCGCCACCGTCGAACACCTTCTTCCCGACGCCGAGCACGACCGGATGCACCCAGAGGTCGAGACGGTCGAAGAGCTTCTCGCGCAGGAGGGTCTGCACCAGGTTCAGGCTCCCGACGACCTTCACGTGCTCGTGCCGGTCACGGATCTCTCGCGCCGCACCGGCCAGATCCGGGCCGAGCTGCGTGGACCCGGCCCACGAGAGGTCGGGCCTGCCGCGGGAGGCCACGTACTTCGGGACACGGTTGAAGAGCGTGGCGATCTCGTTGTCCTCGCCGCCCTCCTGGTACGGCCAGTAGGCGGCGAAGATGTCATAGGTCCGCCGGCCGAGCAGGAGGGCGTCCGTGCCCTCGTACGCGGCACCGATCTGCGCCCCGGCGACCTCGTCCACCAAGGGCGCCTGCCATCCGCCGAACGGGAACCCCACCGGGTCCTCGTCGGGGCCGCCGGGCGCCTGCCCGACGAGGTCGAGGGTTGCGAACAGCTCGATGTGGATGAGGCCCATGCCCAACTCCCGATGCGTTGGTTGTCTCGGTCGGAAGGTAGACCTGTGGGCGCCGGCAGACTCATCGCGGCGACGGCGCCCGGCTTCGTACTCGTCGACCGCCTCGCCCGGTGCATCGGTCACCACCAATCCTGCAGTCAGCGTCCCGCGGTCGACCTGCACGACGGGTGGCAGACGTGGTGTTGGCTACCTTTCCCGGATGCGCCGATCCGTTCTCCGCACCCTGATCCTCGCTCTCGCCGTCATGGCCGTGCTCGCCGGGTGCAGTGGCGACGACAGCGACAGCGATGCCGCGGGTGAGGACGCCTCGACGTCGCCCGAGGACACGGCGACGGATGGCTTCGACCCGGAGGCGTTCTGTGCCGCCGCCGGCGACTTCGGCACGGCCCAGACGGGGGCACCCGACGCCTCGACCCCCGAGGCGGTCGAGGAACGGCTGACGGCGATGTCCGATGCCGCCGACGCCATCGTCGAGACCGCGCCGGAGGACATCCGCGAGGACGCGCAGGCCTTCGCCGACGCCATCGACGCCTTCGAGCAGTACGGCGCGGACCGGGACTTCGAGGTCGATCTCGGTGGCGCGGCGCCCGAATACCAGTCCGGCGACGGCGCGGCGGTGGTCGAGGAGATCAACAACACCATCGCCCCGGTCGACCAGGCCGTCCAGGACGAGTGCGGCCGCTTCCTCTCCGAGGCTGCTTGAGCGACGGCGCGGCCGAGTCGGCCACCGTTCTGGAACCCGAAACTCGCGGTCAGGCACAAACCCCAGGTTCCAAAGACGGGTGGGGTGGTAGCCAGTTCGGGGGATGCGGGTGCCGGGGTACCTCCAGTGGTTGTCGGCGCGGCCCGATGGGGCCGAGTGGCTGAAGCAATTGCCGGCGCTGGTCGCGGCGTGCGCTGACCAATGGGAGCTCACGCTGTCGGCTCCCTTCGAGGACGGGGGGCAGGTGTCGTACGTCGCTCCGGCCACGACACCCGACGGCACGCCGGTGGTCCTGAAGGTGCAGTGGCCACACCGGGAGGCCGACCATGAAGCCGAAGCCCTACGCCGTTGGGGCGGGGACGGTGCCGTCCGCCTCCTGGCCCACGATCCGGACCGCTACGCCCTCCTCCTGGAGCAGGCCCGGCCCGGGATCCGGCTCGCGGCATCCCCGCCCGAACTGGCAGTGGGTGTCATCATCGGCCTGGTGCCACGCCTCTCGGTGCCGGTCACCGAGCCCTTCACCACGCTGGCCGACGAAGCCGCGATCTGGGGAGGTGAGCTCCCCCGCAAGTGGGAGCAAGCGGGTCGACCGTTCGAGCCCGAGCTGGTGGACCGGGCCCTCGGCCTCCTGCGCGAGTTGGCTCCGACCCAGGGGCCGTCGGTCCTGCTCCACCAGGACCTGCACAGCGACAACGTCCTCGCCGCCCTACGGGAGCCTTGGCTGGCCATCGACCCGAAGCCGCTGGCCGGCGAGGTCGAGTTCGCCGTGGCCCCGCTCTGCCGGGACTACACCCTCGGCCATTCCCCGAGCGCGGTGCGTCACCGGCTGGACCGGTTCTGCGGCGAGCTCGGCCTCGACCGTGAGCGAGCCCGGGGGTGGGCCTTCGCTCAGACCGTGGCCTGGGCGTTCGACGAGAACAAGGCCATCGTCCGGCACGGCGAGGTGGCTCATCGATTGACCGAGATCGTTCGCCTCGACCACCGGGTCCGGCGGTGGCGCAGATCGTCGACGTGCGGGGCATCGGGACCGCCCTGCTCGGCGACCTCCACCGCCGAGAGGCCGACGCCCGCCGCGTCGAGGTCATGACCTCGACCGGCAACCCACCGGCCATCAGCATCGACCTCCAGGCGGGCTACGTCATCGTGGACCGGGACGACGCCGGCCCGGTCCCCGTCAGCCAGTTCGCCCGGTCCCGCCCGAACGGGGACGGCACCGTCGGCTGACCACGATCGCTGGGTCACCGCTGACCGGGTCAGGCCAGGGGCAGGGTGACGAGGAAGGTGGTGCCTTCGCCGGGGGCGGTGGTGACGCTGATCTCGCCGCCGTGGGCGATGACGGTGGCGTGGACGATGGCCAGGCCGAGGCCGCTGCCGCCCCGGTGCCGCGAGCGGGAGGGGTCGGCGCGGTAGAAGCGTTCGAAGACCCGTTCTGCCACCTCAGGGCGCATGCCCGGGCCGGCGTCGCGCACCTCGAGCACGGCTCGGTCGCCCTCGACAGCGGCTCGCAGGGTCACGGCCACGTCCGGATCGGTGTGAACCAGGGCATTGCCGGTCAGGTTGGTGACGACCTGGCGCAGGAGCCGTTCGTCACCGGTGACGACGACCCGATCCTCCACCGCGACCGTGACCGGCCGTTCGGGGTCGGTGGCCTGGGCGTCACGGCCGACGTCGGTCACCACCGCCCCGAGATCGACAGGAGCCCGCTCCAGCTCGCGGCCCTGGTCGAGGCGAGCCAACCGCAGCAGGTCGTCGACCAGCGAGCCCATCCGCACCGACTCCTGCTCGACCCGGCGCATGGCCTCGGTCAGCTCGGTCGGGTCGTCCAGGGCCCCGGTGCGGTAGAGCTCGGCGTAGCCCCGAACCGTGGTCACCGGGGTCCGCAGCTCATGCGAGGCGTCGGCCGCGAACTGGCGCAGGCGCTGCTCGGAGCGGAGGCGCTGGTCGAACTCGTCCTCGATCCGCTCCAGCATCTGGTTGAGCGCGGTACCGAGCTGACCCGCCTCGGTGGCGTCGCCGTATTCCGGGACCCGGGCCGACAGGTCGCCGGCGCCGATGTCGGTGGCCGCCGCGGCCATTGCTTTGACCGGTCGGACACCCAGACGGATCACCCACCAGGCCACCATCGCGAGCACGAAGAGCACGAGGGCAAGGGCACCGACTTCGATCTGGACGAGGCGCGACACCGTGGCGTCGACATCGTCCAATGGCAGGCCGACGACCACGACATCGCCGTCGGTGTCCCCGTCATCCACCTCGCGGCTGATGAGTCGGAAACGGCTGCCCGAGTCGCCGGCGGGCTGCGTGTACGGCCCGTTGCCCGCCTCGGCGATCGCCTGCTCGCCGTCGATGGACGGGGCCGCGGTGTCCCCGACGTTGGGGGCGAAGATCTCCGACACGTCGGCGTCGGCGTCGGCGTCCACGATGCCGATGTACATCCGGCTCGGGCGCTCAGGCGGAGTCTCGTCGTCGGGCCTCGGGGACGGGGGGTCGCGTTCTGCGCTGACGGCCAGATCCCCCCGGTACGGAAAGTCGGTGGCCCGGAGCTGGTCGTCGACCTGCTCGAGCAGGTAGGACGCGGTGATGCGGGGCACGACCACCGCGGTCACCCCGAAGACCAGGGCGATCACCCCCAGCCCGAGCAGGACCCGGGCCCGCAAGGACACCCGGGCCGCCTAGGGGGACTCGCGGAGGGAGTAGCCCACGCCCCGGATGGTGTGGATCAGCTTCGGGGCGACGTGGTCGACCTTGCGGCGCAGGTAGCCGATGTAGGTCTCCACCACGCCGCCGTCGCCGCCGAAGTCGTACTGCCACACGTGGTCCAGGATCTGGGCCTTCGACAGGGCCTGACCCTGATTGACCAGCAGGTAACGCAGGAGGTTGTACTCGGTCGGTGACAGGTTGACCGGCTCGCCCGCCCGGGTCACCCGGTGAGCGTCGTCGTCCAGCTCCAGGTCGGCGCAGGCCAGGCGGGAGCCGGGTTTGGCCGTGCCCGTCCGCCGGAGGACCGAGCCGATGCGGGCGACCAGCTCCTCCAGGCTGAAGGGCTTCACCAGGTAGTCGTCGCCGCCCAGGGTGAGGCCCCGGACGGTGTCCTCCGTTGCGTCGCGGGCGGTCAGGAACAGCACCGGCGTGCGATCGCCCTCCGTGCGCAGGCGGCGACACACCTCGAAGCCGTCGATGTCAGGGAGCATCACGTCGAGCACGATCAGCTCGGGCCGCTCGGCCTTGACCGCGTCCAGCGCCTCCCGGCCGCTGCCCACGGGGACCACGTCGAACCCGCTGTGGCGGAGCGCAGCATCCAGCATGGACCGAAGATTTTCCTCGTCGTCGACGAGCAGCAGTCGTTCACCGGCCATGGCGGGTCCTGTCGGGCACGACCCAAGTCTGGACCGTCCCGCTGGGAGCCGACAGGGCAGAACCTGGGAGTTGCCTGAGAGCCGACGCCTACTCGCCCAGCCGGCAGTCGTCGAGACCGCCGAAGACGCCGGTCCGCATGTCGCCGATGGCTTCGAAGGCCACCCCGCCTTCGGCCATGGCGTCCTCGGTCAGCTTCAGGAAGGTGATGATGGTCTCGTCGAGGTCGCCCGGGGAGAGGCTCACACCGCTCTCCCGGTCGATCTGACCATCCTGTTGGTCGCGGAGGATGTCGCCCAGCCACGCTCCCACCAGGCAGGACCGCTGCAGGAGAGGTCCCTCGCCCTCGAGGTCGTCGCCCGCCGCGGCCTGGGCCCGTTCGGCCCAGAGCATGCCGAAGACGGTGGCCACCGCGCCGTCGCCGATGTCGGCGTGGAGCTGCTCGAGCTCGTCCTGGGGGACGACGTCGAAGGGGTCACCGGGGGACTCGAAGCCGTCGACGTTCTCCCCGAAGAAGTCGTCGAGGTCCTGGATCACCAGGTCGGTGACCCGGTCGAAGGGCAGGTTCCCGCTGTTGGCGAAGTCGTCCTCGTTGGTGAAGGGCAGCTCGTCGATGAACGGCGGGTCGTTGATGTAGTCGAAGCAGTACTCGATGCCCTGGTTGACCCCGTCCTGGAAGGCTCGGACCCGGTCGAAGCCGCTGCCATGGGCCAGGGCCGCTCCGGGGTCGCTCCCCGGCGTGTCCCGGACGTAGATCATGGCCCCGATGGCCTTGTCCAGGGCCCCGGGGTCGGTGAAGGGGCCGAAGCCGTCGTCCACCTGCTGGGCCACCCAGGCCCCCGAAAGGCAGTCGGCCTGGTTCTCGGTGATGACGCTCGGCGGGTCACCGACGCCCTGGCCCGTGCTGTCGAGGATCCCGGCCTGGAACTGCATGACGTGACCGAACTCGTGGGCGAAGACCACCGCAGGGCCGGCCTCGCCGAACAGATCGGTGATGGTGTCGTCGATGAGCGCCGGGTCCCAGGCCACCGTCAGCCCCTCAGGACAGGGGGCGGCGAAGGCGTTCATGGCCACGTCTCCGGCGGTGATGGGCACGCCGCCGCAGATGGGAGGCTCACGGTCGCCCGGCACGGAGGCGATCCGCTCGTCGGGGATCCGCTCGTAGTCCACCCCGACATCGCCGGCGTTCTCCTCCCAGTAGTCCTGGATGTTGGCGATGACCTCTTCGTTGGTGAGGTCCTCGTCAGCACCGGCGGTGCCGACGTCGATGTCGAAGCCGCCGTCGGAGATCGGCTCGCTGCCGTCGGCGTCGTCGCTGCTGTTCGAGTCCGACGCGTCGTCCGAGGACCCGCTGTCGTCACCACCGCACGCGGCGACGACCGTGACCAGCGCCAACACCGCCAGGAACGTCAGAAACCTGCGCACCCGTGCCTCCTCTTGCCGTTCCTGGGGGGCGGATCGTAGCGGCCGGAGACGGCGGGCCATCGGCGACCCGTCGGCCGAAACCGTCGCCAACCCCCCGGTCGGGGGGTGTGGGTCACGGGTGGACTCGGCGGGGCGACAGAATGGCGGGCCTTGCACACCTACGACGAGTCCACCGACGACCTGGCCGCCGAGGTCGTCGCCTACGCCCTCGACCGGATCCGCATGGATCCGCCTCCGCTGGACAAGCCCCGCACCCCTGGCGAGCTCCGGGCCACGGTCGGCACGACCATCACCCCCGCCGGGATCGGCGGCCACGAGGCGTTCCGGCGCTTCGTCGACTACATCGCCCCAGCCACGATCTCCATCGACCATCCCCGCTACCTCTCCTTCGTGCCCGGCGCCCCGACCGAGGCCGCGGCGCTGTTCGACCTCATCGTCGGGGCCTCGTCGATGTACGGCGGCTCGTGGATGGAGGCCTCGGGCGCCGTCTACGCCGAGAACGAGGCCCTGGCGTGGGTGGCGGAGCTGGCCGGCCTCCCCGACACCGCGGGCGGGGTGTTCGTCTCCGGTGGCACCGCCGGCAACCTGAGCGCGCTGGTCACGGCCCGGCACACCGCCGCCCGGGGCCGCTCCGAACGACCGGCCCGGTGGAAGATCCTGGCGAGTGCCGGGGCCCACAGCTCGGTCGACCACGCCTGCCGGGTCATGGACGTCGAGATCGTGCGGGTGCCGGTCGACCACCGGGGCCGCCTCACCGGCGAGGCCGTACGCAACGTGCTGGAGGAACGGCCCGACGACGGCTACTTCGCCGTGGCCGCCACTGCGGGGGTGACCAACTTGGGCATCGTCGACGACCTCGCCGGGGTGGCCGAGGCCGCCGCCGAGGCCGGCCTCTGGTTCCACGTCGACGGCGCCTACGGCGGCGCGGCCCTCGCGGCCCCTGCGTACCGACCACTGTTCGCCGGTGTCGAGCGGGCCGACTCCTTCATCGTCGACCCCCACAAGTGGCTGTTCTCGACCTTCGACTGCTGTGCCCTCGTCTACCGGGATCCCGAGCCCGCCAGGGAGGCCCACACCCAGCACGCCTCCTACCTCGACGCCATCACGGTCCGGGACGAGTGGAACCCGTCCGACTACGCCGTCCACCTCAGCCGCCGGGCCCGGGGCCTGCCGTTCTGGTTCTCGCTGGCCGTGCACGGCACCGACGCCTACCGCCAGGCCATCGAGACCACGCTGACCGTGGCCCACGCCGGCGGCGACCTCATCCGGGAGCGCGACGGCTTCGAGCTGGTCACCGAGCCAGAGCTGTCGATCGTGGTCTTCCGCCGCATCGGCTGGACGGCGGAGGACTACGACGCCTGGTCCGACGCCGCGCTGGATTCCGGCTTCGCCTTCTGCCTGCCCAGCATGCACGCCGGCGAGACGATCATGCGCCTGTGCGTGGTCAACCCGAAGACCACCGTCGAGGACCTGGCCGCGATCCTCGACTCCATGGAGGACTTCACCCCCTAAGCGCGCTCGAGGACCACCACGGGGATCACCCGGTCGGTGCCCGCCTCGTAGTCGGCGAAGCCCGGGTAGGCCGCCTTCTGCCGGTCGAAGAGCCGGTCCCGCTCCTCGCCCTCGGCGACGCGGGCCTGCACAGCAACGGTGTCGGGACCGATTTCGACCCGGGTGTCGGGATTGGCCTTCAAGTTGTGGAACCAGTCGGGATTCGTGTCTGCGCCCGCCTTCGAGGCGAAGACGACCAGGTCGTCACCATCCGCCAGGTACATGACCGGGGCCACCCGGTCCTGGCCCGACTTGGCGCCGGTCGAGTGGAGGAGGAGCAGGGGCGCCCCATCGAACTGGCCGCCCACCTTCCCACCGGTCGCCCTGAACTCCTCGATGATCTTGGTGTTCCAGTCACTCATGGACCTTTACAACGGTGACCGGACCGGGGGGATTCCGCGACGACTACAACCAGTCGCGGCGGAGGCGGGTGAGCTGAAGGGCGGCGATCCGCCACGGGCCGTCAGAGCCCTTCACGTAGCGCTCGCGGTAGTGGCCGTAGCCCCGGAACGCCCGGGGCGTGCCGTCCTCCGCCGGGCCCCAGTCCACGTAGTCCTCCATGGCCCAGATGCCGGTCGCGGTGTCGCCGGTGACGTGGATCTCGGGCATGTGGCCGTGGTGAACGGTGACGGCGTCCCGCAGGACGCGAGCGCAGGTCTCGACGAAACGCGTGCGCCCGACGTAGGGCTGGCCGTCCTCCACGTCGTCGGTGACGTCGATCTCGACGTCCTCGAGCATGACCGAACGCAGCAGGTCCCAGTCCTTGGTGTCGATGGCCCGGAAGTAGGCCGCCTTGAGCATCTGGATGGCGAAGATGTCGTCCACGGGGGCTACCCTCTCACTTCGCCCGCACGTCGGGTGTGAGGTCCCGTGGTGCAGTTTGGAGTGCACGCCGGCCTGTCAAGCCGGAGGTCGCGGGTTCAAATCCCGTCGGGACCGCCCCGCCCCCTGGGCGGTACATACGGTCGGGTAGCTCAGTTGGCAGAGCGCGCGCCTGAAAAGCGCGAGGTCACCGGATCGACGCCGGTCCCGACCACTTGAGACGACTCGGGGGCTGCTCTCTCGTTCGCACCCCGTGACGGCGTCGGTCGACTAGCTCAGCCCGAGGGCGCCGGGGAGCTCGGCGTGGTCGCGGATCACCACGTCGGCCTCGACCTCAGCAGTGTCGTCCTCCGCGCCGTCGTCGTCGTGCAGCCCGGCGTAGCGCACCGCGGTCCACCCCACTCCCAGGGCACCGGCGACGTCGGTGCGGCGCAGGTCGCCCACGTGGGCCGATGTCGCAGGCGTCGATCCGAGGCCGGCCAGGGCGTGGGCGAAGATCGCCGGGTCGGGCTTGTAGACGCCGACGTCGTCGGAGAAGGAGTGGTGATCGAAGCGGTCCAACACCCCGAACTGCTCCAGCGCGGCGCGCAAGGCCGTGCTCGGCGTCATCCCGACGTCACAGATGATGCCCAGGCGCACCCCGGCGTCCTTCAGGCCCGACAGGGTCTCGGTCACGTTCGGCGCCAGGGACAGCTCGGCTTCGAGCGCCCCGGCGCCGTAGTGCTCGACCAGCGTCGTCGCCACGCCATCGTCGGCTGGCACGCCCAGGAGCTCCAGGACCCGACCCACGCCGTCCGCGGTCACGTACTGCTGATTGGCGTGCCAGGCCTCGCGGAAGCTTCGCCAGGAGCCCTTGAACGCCTCACTGACGTCGTTCAGGCTGACGTCGTGGCCGGCCTCGGCCAGGACCGCGACCCAGTGTTCGGCCCGGCGCTGGTAGAGGATCTCGTCGGAGGTGGCGACCAGGGTGTTCCAGTAGTCGAAGGTGACGGCCTCGATCATGCGGGCACGGAGGTCAACGGCAGATGCCTTCCTTCTCCGCCTCGGCGGCCACGGCGGCGGCCACGAGCTGGACCACCGTCTTGTCGAACACGGAGGGCACGACGTGGTCAGGGCGAAGGTCGTCGGAGGAGACGGCTCGGGCGATGGCATCGGCCGCCACCACCTTCATCCCTTCGCTGACCGTGGTGGCCTGTGCGTCGAGCGCCCCCCGGAAGATGCCCGGGAAGGCCAGCACGTTGTTGATCTGGTTCGGGAAGTCGCTGCGACCGGTGGCGATGACCGCAGCGAGGTCCTGGATGGCCTCAGGCCGGATCTCCGGCTCCGGGTTGGCCATGGCGAACACGATGGGGTCGGCCGCCATGGACTCGACGTCGGCTGCGGTGATGATCCCGGGCCCGCTGACCCCGATGAACACGTCCGTGCCCGGCATGATCTGCGCCAGGGTCCCGGTGCGCTGCTCGGGGTTGGTCGTCTCGGACAGGCGCCGCTTGGCCTCGTTGAGGTCGGTCCGGCCGTCGTGGATGGCACCCTGGCGGTCGGCCCCGATGATGTTCTGGACGCCCGCGTTCTTCAGGATCTTGGCGATGGCCACGCCCGCCGCCCCCGCCCCGGCGATGACGACCGACAGGTCCTCCATCCGCTTGTCCACGATCTTCAGGGCGTTCTCCAGGGCGGCGAGCGTCACCACCGCAGTGCCGTGCTGATCGTCGTGGAACACGGGGATGTCGAGGCTCTCCCGCAGGCGCTCCTCGACGTCGAAGCAGGCGGGCGCGGCGATGTCCTCGAGGTTGATACCGCCGAAGACGGGAGCTATGCGCTCGACCGTCTCGATGATCTCCTCGGTGCTGTTGACGTCGAGACAGATCGGAAAGGCGTCGACGCCGGCGAACTCCTTGAAGAGCAGCGCTTTGCCCTCCATGACGGGGAGGGAGGCCTCGGGGCCGATGTCGCCCAGCCCGAGGACCGCGGTCCCGTCGGTGACGATGGCCACGGTGTTGCGCTTGATGGTCAGGTCGTGGACCCGGGCCGGATCCCGTTCGATGGCCAGGCAGACCCGGGCCACACCCGGCGTGTAAGCCATCGACAGGTCGTCACGGTCACCGACCTTGCCCAGCGACAGGACCTCGATCTTGCCGCCGTCGTGAAGGGCGAAGGTGCGGTCCTCCCACTCGACCAGCTCGACTCCCTCCAGCTGCTTTATGGCGTCGAGGACCTCGTGCTGGTGGGCCTCGTCGACACAGTCGACGACCACCTCGTCGTCCAGCACCGCGCCCTTCACCTCGAAGCCCTCGAGCCCCCGGATGTTGGCGCCGGCCGCGCCAATGGTGGTGGTGAGGCGACCGAGGGTGCCGGGCACGTTGTCCAGCAGCACCCGCAGGCGCATCGAGTAGGCCGCCGTCGGCGAGCGGGCCTCCAGCGGATCGGGCGTCGTTGCCATTCCCGGGAACCTACCGAGTTCCCTAACCTCCCTCTGCATGGATCTGCCCGTGATGCCGCCGGTCCGGCCGATGCTGGCCAAGGCCGTACATGCCATGCCCGACACCGAAGGCCTGCTGTTCGAGCCGAAGTGGGACGGCTTCCGCTGCATCGTCTTCCGGGACGGTGACGAGGTGGAGCTGGGCAGCCGCAACGACCGCCCGCTGACCCGGTACTTCCCCGAGCTGCCTCCCGTCCTGCGGGACGCCCTGCCCGAGAAGTGCGTGGTCGACGGCGAGGTCGTGGTCCCCATCGGGGCCAAGCTCGACTTCGAGGCGCTCCAGCAGCGCATCCACCCCGCGGACTCGAGGGTCAACATGCTGGCCGAGAAGACCCCCGCCAGCTTCGTGGCCTTCGACCTGCTGGCGGTGGGCGACGAGGACCTACGCCAGCTGCCGTTCCGGGAGCGCCGAACGCGCCTCGAGACGATCCTCGGAAAGGCCAAGCCACCGGTCCACCTCACGCCCAACACCGAAGACCGGGCCGTGGCCGAGGACTGGTTCGACCGCTTCGAGGGCGCCGGCTTCGACGGGGTCATGGCCAAGGACCCCGAGGACCCCTACCTCGAGAACAAGCGCAGCCAGCTCAAGGTCAAGCACAAGCGCACCGCCGACTGCGTGGTCGCCGGCTACCGGACCCACAAGGACGGCGAGGGCATCGGCTCGCTCCTGATGGGCGTCTACGACGACGAGGGCGAGCTGCACCACCTGGGCGTCGCCGCCTCCTTCTCCGCCGCGAAGCGCAAGGAGCTGATCGCCGAGCTGGCCCCGTACGAGAAGGACGCCCTCGCCGACCACCCCTGGCGCGCATGGTCCGACGTGATGGCCCACGAGGAAGGAGGGCGCAAGCCCGGGGCCCAGAACCGGTGGACCGGCTCCAAGGACCAGTCCTGGTCCCCGCTGCGCCTGGAGCTGGTGGCCGAGGTGACCTACGACGGCCTGCAGTCCGGCCGCTTCCGCCACACGTCGCACTGGGTCCGATGGCGCCCCGACAAGACCCCAGCCGAGTGCACCTTCGACCAGTTCTCCATCACCGCGCCCGCCGAACTCCAGCAGGTCTTCGCCGACGACTGATCCCGGGACCCCCGTGGTGCGCCCGACTGACGCCGGTCAGGCGCGCTGCTCGGCGAGTCTCACCGCGCGTTCGAGGAGGCCAGGGGCGTCGAGGCGCTCACTCATGGCGACCAGGGCCTTCGTCGGGCCGGTCCACTCGAGCTCTTCGACGGACGTCGTGATCGAGTCGAGCTCGAGGGTGGCGATGCGGCGGAAGAGGAGGGCGTCCTCCAGGTTCTCCCGGAGGGCCTGGGCCAATCGCCCGGCGCCGCGGACCCCGACCTCCCAGTCGTCAGCCAGGGGCGGGATGGCCTCGATGTGGCCGTAGTGGGCCAGTACGGCCCCGGCGGACTTGGCCCCCCAGCCCGTGAGGCCGGGGAACCCGTCGGCCGAGTCACCGACGAGGGCCAGCCAGTCGGGGATCGACTCCGGAGGGACGCCGAACTTCTCGATCACCCCGGCCCGGTCGAAGAACTGGCCCTTGCGCCGGTCGAGCTGGACGACCCGGCCGTCGTCGGTGACGCACTGGCCCATGTCCTTGTCGGGCGTGCAGATGACCACCCGCTCGACCCGCTTGTCGTCCTTGAGCTGGTGGGCCCCGGCGCCAAGGGCGTCGTCGGCCTCGCAGTCCACCATCGCCCAGACCAGGAACCCGGCTGCCTCCAGGGCCTCCTCCAGCAGCGGGAACTGTGCCTTGAGGACGGGATCCACGCCTGAGCCGTCCTTGTAGGTGGGCCACAGGTCGTTGCGAAACGACTCGATCACGTGGTCGGTGGCGACGCCGACGTGGGTCGCTCCCTCCTCCAGCAGGGTCAGGCAGGTGCCGACCACCCCGCGGGTGGCGGCCACGTCCATGCCCTCGTCGTTGATGTGGTCGGGGAGGGCGTAGTAGTAGCGGAACAGCTCGTAGGTCCCGTCGACGAGGTGCACCTGGAGGCCCATCCCCGCATCTTCCCAGGTCGACCGGTCCGGTCCAGTGCCAGAGTGTCGGCGTGCGTGACGCCCCACCCGTCGACGACGGCCGGTCCCCGCGGGAGCGCATGGAGGCCGGCGACCTCTATCGGGTCGACGACGAGCTGGCCACCGACGGCAGGCGGGCCATGGCCCGGTGCGAGACCTACAACACTCTCGGCGTCGACCGGGCCGACGAGCGCCGCCAGCTCCTCGAGGACCTCCTCGGGAACATCGGCCCCGGCACCCTCATCCGGCCGCCGTTCCACTGCGACTACGGGCGGTACCTGTCCATCGGGGCGAGGACCTTCGCCAACTTCGGTCTGGTCGCCCTCGACTGCGCCCCGATCACCATCGGCGACGACGTCCAGATCGGGCCCAACGTGGCGCTGCTCACGCCCACCCATCCGATCGACCCCGACCTACGCCGGGCCGGCTGGGAGGCAGCCCAGCCCATCACCATCGGCGACAACGTCTGGCTCGGCGGCGGCGCCATCGTCCTTCCGGGCGTGACCATCGGGTCCGACACCGTGGTGGGGGCGGGCGCCGTGGTCAGCCGGGACCTGCCCCAGGGAGTCGTCGCCGTCGGCAACCCGGCTCGCGTCATCCGCACGGTGGGCGACGGTTGATCACCAGACCCAGCGGGTGGCCCGCTGGGAGAAGTCGACCTCGTCCTCGATGATGCCGAAGGCCCGCTCGGGCGTGACCTCGACAACCTTGTTCTGGGCGAGGAAGGCTTCGCCGTCGGTCACCGCCTGGGGGTCGTCCCAGTACTTCGTGGCGAAGGCGTGCAACGTGTCGGTCACCGTCGCCGGGTCCAGGAACGCCGCCCGGCCTTCCAGCACGACCACCTCGATCGAGTCGTCCACGGCCACCGTCACCTGTGGATTGGCCTCGAGGTTGCGGACCTTCCGACTGCCCGCCGCGCACGAGAAGGCGAAGTGACCGGTCTCGGGGACCCAGACGCCCCAGACCGGCATGGCGTGGGGTCGGGCCGAGGCCGAGGCTGTGACGACCCAGTAGTTGCGGCAGGCCAGGAGCCGCTCTTCGGCCCACGACCAGGGCAACACTCCGTCGAGCTCGTCGGGGACGCCGTAGTCGGCCATGGCGGGACGCTCGGCCCGGGGGGTGGTCATGTCGGATCCTCTCGTTCGCGAGCCATCGCGGTACCGGCCCAGTGTGACCGCCGCGGCGTCTACGCTCCCGACCCGCATGCGGGGGCGATGCACGGCGACCGTTCACGGCTCGGGCCGGCATCACGGCTGTCGCCGCCCCCGGCTCCTACCTACGTCTACGACGCGGCCACAGAGGGAAGTGAATTGGTGTTCCTGGACGCCTCGGTGATCGATGGGAGCCCGCGGGCGACCGTCGAGTTGCCGGAGCGGGTGGCCCCACGGGTTCCATGCCGCCTGGGTCCCGGCACACTGAAGCTGATCAGCGTCGACGAGGAGCAGAAGATGGGTAAGCGAGCCGACCGGGCGAAGGCGAAGGCCGACGACATGGCCGACGACACGGTGACGGGGCTGCGGTCCGGCGCCCACACGGTGGTCGACGGGGCCGAGGAGCTCCTCGGAAAGGCCAAGCACAGGACGAAGAAGGCCCGGCGCCACGTCGACGACATCGCCGACAAGGCGGAGAAGAAGATCGCCGGCATGCGGCGGAAGACCGACCGCAAGGCGAAGAAGATCCGCAAGAAGGCCCAGAAGCAGATCGACAAGGCGACCAAGAAGCTCTGAACCCCCGTTCCGGGGGCTCAGCTCGGGAACCCGTCCAGGCCGTCGTCGAGCTCGACCCGGGCGGCGTTGAGGAACCCGGCCAGCATCCGGTAGTTGCCGACGAGGAAGATCAGCTCCACCAGGTCCTGCTCGCCCCACTGGGCCAGCGCGGCCTCCCACGTGCCGTCGGTCAGGTCGTCGGTCGTGCAGAGCTCGTCGGTGACGGTGATCGCCAAGCGGTCGGCGTCGGACCAGGTGCCCTCGGACGACTCGGTGGCCAGGGCGTCGATCTCGCCTTCAACGAGGCCCGAGTCGAGGCCGATGCGCACGTGCTGGCCCCATTCGTAGCTCGACCCCGTGCGCCAGGCCACCCGCAGGATGACGATCTCGCGTACCCGACGCGGCAGCGCGCCCTTCATGAGCAGGCCGGTCGCCAGCACCATGCTCCGCTTGAACAGCTTCGGGTGGCGGACCAGCGTGCGGAAGATGTTGAACGGCTCGCCGCCGGAGAAGGTCCCATAGGGCGCCAGCAGCTCGGCCTGTTCCGGCGTCGGATCTTCGACGGGCCCCAGCCGGGCGGTCACTCCTGGACCAGCTCGATGAGGGTGCCGAAGGCACCCTTGGGGTGGACGAAGGCCACGGTCGTCCCCCGGGAGCCCGGTCGGGGCACCTCGTCGAGCAGCCGGTTGCCCTGGGCCCGAAGCGCCTCGAGGGCCTGAGCGCAGTCGTCGACGCGGTAGCCGATGTGGTGCAGGCCCTCGCCCCGCTTCTCGAGGTACTTGGCCACCGGCGAGTCGTCCCGGATCGGCGTGAGGAGCTGGACGTAGGACTCGGCCACGTTCAGGAGGGCCTCTTCGACGCCGTCGCTCTCGACCACCTCGCGGTGCTCGACGGTGGCGCCGAAGGCCGCCTCGTACCAGACGACCGCCGCCTCGAGGTCCTGGACGGCGATGGCCACGTGGTCGATCTCGGTGAGCAGCATCTCAGTCCTTCTTCCCGTGGCGACGGAACAGGGTGATCCTGTCCTCACCCACCTTCTCGCGGAACCCGGGGTCGTCGATGCCCAGGCCCTCCTCGGGGGCCAGACAGAGCACGCCGATCTTGCCCTCGTGCTCGTTGTGATGGACCTGGAGGGCGGCGTCGCCGACCTCGGTGAGCGGGAAGACGGCGGACAGGCAGGGCTGGATCCGGCCTTCGGCCACCATCCGGTTCGCCTCCCAGGCTTCGCGGTAGTTGGCGAAGTGAGACGAGACGATCCGCTTCAGCTTCATCCAGAGATGCCGGTTGTCGTACTCGATCATGAAGCCGGAGGTGGCGGCGCACGTGACGATCGTTCCGCCCCGAGCGGCGACGAAGACCGACGCGCCGAACGTCTGACGGCCGGGATGCTCAAAGACGATTTCCGGGTCTCGGCCCACCAGGCCGCGGATGTCCTTGCCCAGCCGGCGCCACTCCTTTTCGTCCTGGGTGTGCTCGTCGGCCCAGAACTGGTAGCCCGCGGCCTTGCGGTCGATGACGGCCTCGACGCCGAGCTCGTGGAGCAGGTCGACCTTCTCGGCCGAGGACACCACGCCGACCGGGGTGCCACCGCCGTTGAGCACGTACTGGCAGGCGTAGCCACCGAGGCCACCCGTCGCGCCCCAGACCAGGACGGTGTCGCCCTGGCGCATCGGGGCCGCATTGGGGCTGCAGAGCATCCGGTAGCTGGTCGAGTTGCACAGGGCGTTGACCGCAGCCTCCTCCCAGGTCAGGTGCGCGGGCTTCGGCATCAGCTGGTTGGCCTTGACCACCGTGAGGTCGGCGAGGCCGCCGAAGTTGGACTCGAAGCCCCAGATGCGCTGGTTGGCGGCCAGCATGGCGTCGTCGTGGGCGCCGGGGTCCTGGTCGTCGACGTAGTTGCAGTGCACGGTCACCCGGTCACCCGGCTTCCAGTTGCGGACGGCCGAGCCGGTCTGCAGCACGACGCCCGAGGCGTCGGAACCGACCACGTGGTATGGCAGTGCGTGGCGGGCCCCCCAGGCACTCTCCTGGCCGAGGCGGTCGAGGAAGAGGAAGGTCGGCAGGGGCTCGAAGATCGAGGTCCAGACCGTGTTGAAGTTGATGGAGCTGGCCATGACGGCCACGTAGGCCTCGTCGGGGGCCAGCTCGGGGGTGGCCACGTCGTCCACGTGGAGCGACTGGCGGGGGTCCTTGTCCCAAGACTCGACGCCGGCGAACATCTCGGCGTCCTCCCGGCGCACGAAGGCCGCTCGGTAGGACTCGGGGATGGCCAGCGCGGCGATGGCGTCACCGGACGCGCCCCCCTGGATGGCGTCGAGGATCTCCTGCATGGCGGGGGACGCTAGCCCTCCGACCCACGGCGGCTCCAACGCCGCCCACAGCTCTTTCCCGTCCGACTTCACAGAGTGCGTTCATCTGCGCTACTTTCTGTGGTCACAGGAAACGAGCGGGACCGCTGGGCGAGGCGGGGAAGGCGATGACGGCGATGGCCATCACTCCAGACGAGATCGAGCGGCGGGTGTTCACCCTGGTGCGTCGGGGCTATGACCCCGCGGAGGTGGACGACTTCCTGAAGGAGGCCGCGGCCGCCCTGGCCCAGGCCCAGCTCGGCGTGACGCCACCGGCTGCCAACGAGGCCCCGACCGATGTCGCGGCGACCGAGGCCCCCGGTGCGCTG
>DATDAH010000074.1:0-8285 GCA_036525535.1 Acidimicrobiales bacterium | reverse complement strand
CCCCCAGTCCTGGGAGTCCAGGATGAGGATGCCGCCGGGCAGCAGGACCTCGGCAAAGGCGGCCAGAGCCTCTCGCCGGGCGATCGCTGACGGGGCGTGGGCCAGCGAGTTCCCGGTGCAGAGCACGGCGTCGAACACCGGCCCGAACCGATCGGGCAGGTCGGTCCAGTGGCAGGCCAGGACGGGTACGGGAGCGTCCTCGGCAGCCAGGCGTCGCCGACACTCGTCGACCATCGAGGCGCTGGCATCGGTGGCGGTGACCCGGAAGCCCCGGCGGTGCAGCGACAGCGTGTCGACCCCGATGCCGCAGGCGGCGTCCAGCACTCGGGCGCCGTCGGCCAGTCGCGCGATCGTGGCCTGGACCCCGGGCGTGCGCGTCCCGACGCGCAGGGACAATGGGTCGTAGAGCCAGTGGTACTCGGCGGCGAGGTCGGCGTACTGGTCGTCGCCGGCGCTCACCGGACGGCGGTCAGATCCCGAGGATCTGTGCCTTCTTGGCCGCGAACTCCTCGTCGGTGAGGATGCCCTGGGCGTGCAGGTCGGCCAGCTGCTGCAGCTCGGCCGCGTCACCCGCGGGCGCTGGTGCCGGAGCCGGCTGTTGCGCCATCTGCTGCTCGTACTGGGCCTGCTCATCCTCGGCCCATTTGTTGTCCTGGCGACGCCGGACACGGCCAGACACCGCTGTGGCCGTTCCGGCGACGACCGCGGTGCGGGCCACGCCTCGTACGAGACCTCCTCGTCGACGCATCATGGTGCTCTCCTCAGCTCTGGTCTGCTGCTTCGAGATCGTCGAGGGCAGCGATGATGGACTGGACGGGAATGCGGCCGGAGGCCACGAGCTGGCCCCCCGCCTTGCGGACGGCGACGGCGAACGGCGCGGCCCACACGTTCTCATAGAGCAGGAAGACCCCGGAGGTGCCCGCTTCCATGGCCTCGCCGGCCTCGGCCACGTCCTCCTCGCCCAGCAGGCCGGATTGGGCGCCCTCGAAGACCGCGAGGTCGAGCTCGCCGTCGCCGTCGACGTCGGCCAGCTCCAGCATCGTGATCGTGCCGTCGGCGTCCTTGTTCACCACGACCAGGTCGAGGATGCGGATCAGTCCCCGCTCGACGAGGTCCAACAGGTAAGGCGCGGCGGCGCCGGTCGGCGGTCCGGAGAACTCGACCAAGAGCCAGTCGATGGGCCCCATTTCCTCGATGTCGTCGCTCACCTCGTCCTCCCTGTGGGCACATTGCCCAGCTTGTTCCCTCGTTCTAGCCGCTGAGTTTCGGAATCGCCATCACCTCCGCCGGGTGATCCGTCGCGAGATCATTCCTCAGGGGTGACTCGCTGGCGATCTGGAGGCGCCAGAGTGGGGGCGTGTCGACGGGGTCCCGCTACGAGCTCGTCGTCAGCGGCCGCCCGGGGCCGCGCGTGCTCGCCGCCCTTCCCGGGTTCGAGGTGCTCACCGGAGACGGTGACCAGACCCGCCTCCGCGGCTGGGTTCAGGACCAGGCGGCGCTGCAGGGCCTCATGCGCTCGCTCGGTGACCTGGGGGTGGCCATAGAGGGCCTGCATCGGGTCGAGTAGCAGAACGGGCGGGCTGTCATTCGACCGTCGGATCGGGGAGGTCTAGCGTTGATCTCCGGCCCCCAGACCTCGGGCCCGGGAAGGTGAGCACGATGACCGTGACCGGGCAGGCGGCAGCTTGGATCGGCGCGCCTCCGCCCGCGTTCGTCGTGAACCGTCCGGCCCTCGTCGATCGCCTCGAAGCGGCGACCCAGAAGCGGGTGGTGCGGATCGTGGCCCCCGCTGGCTACGGCAAGTCGGTCCTTCTGGCCCAGTGGCAACGCGCCCATCCGGAGCGGCGGACAGCGTGGGTGGCGGCCCGCTCCACCGACGACGCCACCCGATTTGGCCGCCGGCTGGCCGAGGCCATCGAGCTCATCGTGCCGGCCATGGCTCAGGGGGCCTTGGCTCACCTTCGCCGGGACGGCGCCGCCCTCGGTGAGGACTTCCTCGCCATCGTGCTCGCCGAGCTGTCGTATGCGGCTCCGGTCACGGTGGTCGTCGAGGACCTCGAGGTGCTGGCCAGCCCCGTCGTTCTCGACGAGCTCGGCCTGCTCGCCGAACGGGCGGCGGACGGTGTGGGCTTCGTCTTCGTCAGCCGCGATGACCGTCTCCCCAAGACGCTCCGCCTGCGCCTCCGGGATGAGGTAGCGGAGATCCGCCAGGACACCCTGGCCCTCTCCTGGGAGGAGGCGGGCGAGGCCATCCAACGGGTCGCGGGCCAGACCCTGCACCCGGCCCAGGTCCAGGCCCTCCACTCGCGGACGGAGGGTTGGGCCGCGGGGATCCAGTTGGCGGCGCTGAGCCTGCGGGACCATGACGACCCGGACCGCTTTGTGGAGCAGTTCGCGGGCGACGACCGGCATGTCGCCGATTACCTCAGTGGCGAGGTGCTTGCCCTCCAGTCCCCGGAGGTCAGGGATTTCCTCGTGCGGGTCGCCGTGCTCGATCGGCTCAGCGGCCCCCTGTGTGATGCCGTCACCGGTGGCACCGACGGGCAGCGGACGCTCGAGCGCCTCGACCAGCAGTCGCTCTTCATCCGACCCCTCGACGGGCGCCGACAGTGGTACGGCTACCACCCCCTGTTCCGGGACCTGCTCCGGTTCGAGTTGCGGGCCACCCGGCCCGGCGTGGAGGAGGACCTGCTTCATCGAGCGGCGGCGTGGCACCTGGAGCAGGGGGAGGCCGACGATGCCGCCGAGTACCTGCTCCGTGCGAACGACTGGGCTGCGGTGATCGCTCTGGCCCGAGCGGAAGGCGGCCGCTACTTCGAGCGGGGCGAGGCCACCAGCGTGCTCCGCTGGCTGGGTGAGGTGCCGTCGGACGTGCTCCTGGCCGACCCCGACGCCGCGCTGGTGAAGGTGACCCTGCACACGATGTGTGGCTCGTCCATGGCCGCCCAGGAGCTTCTCGATCGGCTCGAGAGTTCGGTCACCCTCGATGCCGGCCAACAGGCCTTGGCGGCCACGAACCGCGCCGGCTGGGTCTACTACCACCTCCCGCCCGCCGCGGCCCATGCCGCGGCCGAGACGGCCCTAGGCCTGCTCGACGGGGACACCGACCTCTCCGACACCGTGCTCCTCGACGTCCTGACCCCGGCGGCGCTGCGCTCCGTGGCCACGGTCTCCCAGGCCGTGGCCTGTTGGTCCGAGGCCGATCACGCCGGCGCTCGGGCCCGGCTGGCGACGGTGATCGACGAGCCGGGTCCGGTGGTCTGGTTGGTCCACGCCCTCGGGGAATTGGCCTGGGTCGCGGTGGCAACCGGTCACCTGCGCCTCGGGCTGGCCACCGCGCGGCGAGCGCTGGACGTGGCTGAGGAGGCCGGGCTCGGGCACCACACGGGGACGGCAATGGCCCACCTCGCCTTAGCTCGGGCCCACCGCATGCGGGGGGAGGACGTGGCCGGCCACCTCGACACGGGACTGGCTCAGGCCCGCCTGAACCAGCGGACCCGTGTCCTGTCCCTGGAGTGGGCGGAACGAGCCGATCTCGCCCTCGGCGAAGGGCGGACGGGCGACGGACTCGGCCAGATCGCCTCGGCCCAGGTGGCCGCGGGCCCACCCCTGGCACCGATCGTCGAGGCCGAGCTGGCCGCCCTCGAGGTCCGGCTCCATCTCCTCGCTGGGAGCCCCTCCTCGGCCCGAGCCGCCGTCGAGCGCCAACACGGCCTCCACACGTCGTCGGTTGCGGCCGCGGCCGCCGCCTTGGCCGTCGCCACCGATGATTGGCCGGCCCTGCGCAAGCTCGTCGACGACTGGGACGTCGTTGATCGCGACGAGCCCGTCGCCCGCTGGAGCCGGGGGCTCGCGGCCGCCGTGTTGGCCGACCGCGAAGGGGACCGCCGAACGGCTCTCGCCCTCGTGGCGGAGGTCGTCGCCGACGCCGAGGTCGAGGGGGCCGTGCGCCCGTTCGTCGACGGCGGCCCCGCAGTCCTGCGTCTGGTGCGGGCCCACTACCACGCCGAGCCGACGCCGTTCCTACGACGACTCGTGGAGGACGTGCCACCGGTGAGCACCCGCGGCTCGGCCGAGATGGTCGAGCAGCTCACCGAGCGCGAGCTCCTGGTCCTCCGCTACCTGCCGAGCCGGCTGTCCAACGCTGACATCGCCGCTCGCTTGTACGTCTCGATCAACACGCTCAAGACCCACATAAAGAACATCTACCGGAAGCTCGAGGTCGGCGACCGCGGTGAGGCAATAGCTCGGGCAGAGGAGCTCGGCCTCCTCTAGGCGGCAGCGCCCCGACACGTGGCGGGGCATCATCGGGGCGTGGACGACGGTTCCGGTCCTCCGGAGGAATGGCTGGCCCAGCGTCTCGAGGCCCGGTCAGGCCAGCGCCGTTCGGGCGTCGCCGCCGCGCTCCACGAACTGGCTGAGACCGATCGGTCCGTCTACCAGGCGATCGCGTCGACCCCGTCCCCCACCCTGGATGCCCCCCTGCGCCGGCTCTCGAACCTCGCGAACCACTCGAAGCTCTGGGTGGGGATCGCCAGCGGGCTCGCCCTGTTGGGCGGTCGGCGCGGCCGTCGAGCGGCGGTGACCGGCCTCGTGGCCCTGGGCCTCAACTCCGCCCTCGTGAACCTGCCGATGAAGCGTGCCAGTCGCCGGGCCCGACCCGATCGGGACGCGGCCGGCGTGCCGGAGACGAGGTGGGTGCCGATGCCGACGTCCACCTCCTTTCCGTCGGGGCACTCGGCCTCGGCGTTCGCCTTCGCCGGCGCCGTGGCCGGTGTCATGCCCGTGCTGGCGGCGCCCCTGCGAGGACTGGCCGCCGCGGTCGCCTACTCCCGGGTGCACACCGGCGTGCACTATCCGGGCGACGTCGTTGTGGGGTCCCTCGTCGGCGCCACGATCGGCGAGGCCACCGCAACGGTGGCCCGCCTGGTGCGCCGCCGGGCCGGATCGTCCGAGGGGGACCGGTGACCGGCGGCGACCTCGCCACGGTGGCGGCGGTCGTCTTCGGCTATGCCGCCTTCTCGGGTCGCCTGCACGGGACGGTGATCACCCCCGCGATGGTCTTCGTGGCCGTCGGGCTTGCCGTCGGGGGCGACGGCCTCGGCTGGATCGACCCCGGCGCATCCGCCGAGACGGTGAGGATCCTCACGTCGGCCACGCTGACCGTCGTCCTGTTCACCGACGCCATGCGCATCGACGTCCCGACCCTGCGCCGCGAGGCCGCCCTTCCCGAGCGCCTGCTCGGCATCGGCCTCCCGTTGACCATCGTGGCCGGCACTGCGGCGGCATTGGCCCTCTTCCCCGAGCTGGGCCTTTGGCCGGCGGCCGTGCTGGCGACGGTGCTGGCCCCGACGGACGCGGCGCTGGGTCAGGCCGTGGTCACCGATCCGTCGCTGCCATCGCGGGTGCGGCAGGGCCTGAACGTCGAGAGCGGCCTCAACGACGGCCTGTGCGTACCTCTGCTCGCCATCTTCCTGACCCTGGCCGAGTCCGAGGAGGACTTGACGAAAGGGGATGCGCTCCGAGTGATCCTGGAGGAGATCGGCGGGGGCGTCGCCGGGGGCCTCCTCGCCGGCGCCCTGGGCGCCCTGGTGCTCGCCTTCTGCCTCCGCCGCCGGTGGGTGGAGCCGGCGTGGCACCAGATCGCGCTGCTGATGGTGCCGGTCGCGGCCTACGGCGCGGCGGTGGCGTTCCGGGGCAGCGGCTTCATCGCCGCGTTCGTGGCCGGACTCGCGTTCGGTCGGCTGGCGGGGCGCACCGATGCCCCCACCTATCTGGCCGACCAGGTCGGCGAGCTCCTGGCCGCCCTCACGTTCCTCATCTTCGGAGCCGTGGCCCTGGGTCCGGTCCTCGGTGATGTCACCTGGGCCGTGGTGGCCTACGCCGTACTCAGCCTGACCCTCGTGCGCATGGTCCCGGTGGCCGTGGCCCTGGTCGGGAGCCGGCCCCGCCCGATCACGGTCGCCTTCGTCGGGTGGTTCGGTCCCCGAGGCCTGGCCTCGATCGTCTTCGCCCTCGATCTCGTGGGCGAGTCCGGGCTCGAGGAGTCGCCGCTCATCGTCAGGGTGGTGGGACTGACCGTGGCCCTCAGTGTCCTGCTCCACGGAGCTTCCGCCGCTCCGGCGGCGCGTCGCTACGGCGAGTGGTTCGCCCGCCACCCTCGGCCCGCCGAGCTGACGGAGTCCCTTCCGACGGTCGAGATCCGACCCCGCGGGGCGCGTCTGTTCGGCGGCGGGCCGAAGCCGCTCTGAGCTGCGGTCAGCCTCGGTCCTCGTCGATCGGGGTGGCCCGACCGGCGACGGCACGGACGAGGGCGATCACGCTCCAGCCCAAGGATGGGGCGGCGAGGGCGGCGGGGGACCGTCCGGGCGCGTTCGTCGGGATGCGGACCCGCAGCGCGCCGGGCAGCGAGCGGAAGTGCAAGGGCGGGTCGAGGCGGAGGGCCTCGCCGTCGACGCCGGCCTCGATGGGGGTGTCGCTGTCGACCACGAACTCCGGCGTCGCCCATTCGAGGACACCGCGGAACCGCTGGATCCGACCGGCGGCCTCCGCGGCCACGAGTTGGGCCGCCTCCGCCGCGCTGTGCACCTCGGCGGTCATGACCCCCAGCCGGCCGGTGTCGAGCCGGGCGCGGGTGCCGAACCCGCCGAGCCGGGTCAGGACGTAGGGGTTGTTGGACACCTGGATGATCTGGGCGCCGGTGTGGTCGGTGCCGTCGGGACCGGAGAAGCGCAGGTCGAAGGGATCGGCGTCGGGGCCGAGCAGATCCGGCAGGAGCTTGGCCGTGGTCTGCCGCTTCGCGTCGCGGTACTCCTCCGACTGGACGATCTTGGCGTACACGCCCAGCGAGACGTTGTTGACGAACACCCGGTCACCGACGCTGGCGAGGTCGATGCGCCGCTCGACGGCTGCGCCGAAGGCGTCGAGGGCGCCGACCACGTCATCGCGGTCGAGGCCGAGGTCGAGGGCGAAGTGGTTCCGGGTGCCGGCCGGGATGCAGACGAGTGGCACGTCGGCCTGCATGGCGACCGACGCCACCAGGGCCTGGGACCCGTCCCCTCCCGCCATGCCGACCACGTCGGCGCCTCGCTCGATGGCGTCCCGGGCCAGTTGGAGCATGTCATCGCCGGGACGCAGCACGATGGCCTCGATGCCGCGGCTCCGGGCTTCGTCCTCGAGGTGGAAGCGCTCGGCCTTCCCGCCGCCGGACTTCAGGTTCATGATCAGCGCGCCACGGACGGCCGGCCCGACGGGGGCGCCGGGGGTCGGCGCCGCCTCCAGGGTGGTCCGGTCCCGGTGCAGGGCGTAGCGGGAGAGGGCCGCCGAACCCGCCAGCAGGGCGAGGACGACGATCACCAGGAGCCCACGACCCTCGGCGGTGAGAACGGTGACGAGGAGCAAGGCGATGGCGACGAGGAGCCCGACGCCGGCCGCCCGTCGCGCGGTTCCCCGCCGCGTCGTCGTCGTCCACACCAAGGCGACCACCAGCAGGACGGCGATGCCGGCGAGGACGGCGCGCCCGAGGTCACCGCGCAGGCCGACGACGGCGGTCACCAGCGCGGCGGTGCCGGCCAGGAGCGCGCCGAGGGCGGCGGCGCGGCGGCGCGGGGCGATGGCGGTGTCGGGTTCGGCGTCGTTCATGGTTCCTCCTCGTTCCGGCGCTCGATGCCTTCGGCGCGGACCTCGTCCAGCGCCATGGTGAGCGTCGGGTAGAAGTGGTCGTGGTCGAGGGTCTCGAGCAGGCCGTAGCGGAGGGCCTGCTCCTGTAGCCGACTGCGCAACTCGGCGAAGGCGAGGTGGATCCCCTGGGCGTTGAGCTCGTCATCCAACGTGCGGAGCATGTCCGCCGCCGTCACGTCGATGTCGGTGATCGCCTCGCACTGCAGGACGATCCACGACGGCTGCTCGGTCCGGGCCAGGTGGCGGACCTGCTGGCGGAAGGCCCCGACGTTGGCGAAGAAGAGGGGCGCCTCCCACCGGTAGACGACGATGCCCGGGATCTGGACGGCGTCGTCGTGACCGTCGATGCCGTGCCAGCCCTCGATGCCGGGGACCTGGCCGAGCACGGCACCGTGAGGCCACCAGCTGCGCCGGAAGAACATCAGGATGGCGAGGACGATGGCCACGACGATGCCCTGCAGGACCCCGAAGAAGACGACGCCGGCGGTGGCGACCAGGGACAGGGCGAGCGCGCTCTTGCGCACCTGGAAGTAGCGCCGGAGGATCCCGAGGTCCATGAGGGACAGCGCGGCAGAGATGACCACGGCGGCGAGGGCCGTCTGGGG
>DATDAH010000073.1:0-13169 GCA_036525535.1 Acidimicrobiales bacterium | reverse complement strand
TTGGCCATCCGCGCCCACCTTCCCCTCGACGTGCTGCGCGACACGATTCAGCCGTTCCCGACCTTCTCCGAGATCTACGCCGACGCGCTGAAGGCGCTCAGCGCCGAAATCGCCGCCGCAGATAGCTGATCCGGTGATCACGATCGACCGGGTCGAGGCGACTGGTCATGGCGGGGGCGCGGCCTCGGCTTCGGAGATGGCCCAGGCCGCGTTGACGAGGCCGATGTGGCTGAACGCCTGGGGGAAGTTGCCCAGGAGCTCTCCGCTGCTCGGGTCGACCTCTTCGGCGAGCAGGCCGACGTCATTCGCGAACGCGGCGGCTCGTTCGAACACCGCGCGCGCCCGGTCGGTCCGACCCGCCATCGCCAGCGCTTGGGCCAACCAGAACGTGCAGAGCAGGAAGGCGCCTTCCTCGCCGTCGAGACCGTCGTTGGCCCGGTAGCGGTAGACGAGACCTCGCTCGTCCGTGAGCCGTTCTTCCGTGGCGTCGATGGTGGACAGCACCCTGGGGTCGTCCGCGGGAAGGAACCCGACCAGAGGCAGCATCAGGTTGGAGGCGTCCAGGTCGTCGGAGCCGAAGGATTGCGTGAAGGCGTTGACCCGGTTGCTCCAGCCTTCGGCCAGGATGGCCTGACGGATCTCGTCTTGCGTCCGCGCCCAGGCCTGGACGCGAGGCGAGGCCCCGAGACGCTCGGCCAGGGCTGTCGCCCGCTCCAGCGCCACCCAACACATCAGCTTGGAGTAGACGAAGTGGCGGGGCTCGCCGCGTACCTCCCAGATGCCGTGATCCCTCTCCTGCCAGCGCCGGGCGGCGGTGTCGGCCAGCTCTACGAGAAACCTTCGGGTGGCCGGGGCCATCTCGAGCGGAGCGTCCCGTCGGTCAGGAGCGGCCGTGGGCCCTGCCCCGCGCGCCCCGTTGTCGAAGAGTCGGTCGGACAGTCGATGCACGGCGCTGAGCAGTTCGCCGTAGACGTCGAGCTGGCGCTGGCGCCAGGCCCCGTTGCCGACCCGAACGGGAACGGACTGTCGCCAGCCCGCCAGGTGGGGTAGCTCCCGCTCGGTCAGGTCGTGCTCGCCACCGATGCCGAACACGATCTGCAGGTCGCCGTCCTGCTCGAGGGATCCGGCGGCGGAGGCGGTCATGAAGTCGAAGAACTCGTGGGCCTCATCGGGACAGGCCGCCACCCACAGCGCCTCGATGGTGAACGAGGCGTCTCGGACCCACGCGTAGCGGTAGTCCCAGTTTCGGGTGCCGCCGACGACCTCGGGGAGCGAGGTGGTGGCCGCGGCGCAGATCGCACCGGTGGGTTGGAACGACAGCGCCTCGAGCACCCGTCCGCTGTGGTGGACCAGATCGCGCCACGGACCGACATAGGCCTGATGCAGCCGCGACCAGGACTGCCACCCCGACATCGTGTCGTCCAGTCGCGCCGCGATCTCGGACTCGCTCCACACCCGGGCCTTCCCGTTGTCGGCCCGTTTACTGTGCTGCAGGGCGAAGCCGACCCGCTCTCCCTCATGAAGGCGCAACCGGCCCGAGGCGGACGGCCCGTCGACCGCCATGGGCACGGGGCACGACAGGATCAGGACATCGGCGCCACCGATGGCGGCCAGTCCCCCGGCGACCGGGTCGAGGAGGGGGAACACCAGGCCGTACTCAGGACGAGGGGCGTACTCCACCTCGATCTGTACCTCCCCCACGCTGCACGTCACCTGGCGCAGCAGAAGCTGTGGCGTGTCCCGCCCCAGATCGTGGCCCCGGTTGCCTTCCCCCAAAGCCAACGCGTCGACGACGACGGCGGTCCCCGTGGCCGTGCGGTAGGTCGTCTCCAAGACCATGGTTTGATCCACGTAGCGACGGGTGACCGCCTCGGCGCCCGGCGCCCGAACCGACCAGTGGCCCGCCGGCTCGCCCAGCAGCCGAGCGAAGATCGACGGGCTGTCGAAGCGCGGGCAGCACAACCAGTCAATCGACCCGTCCAGGCTCACCAGTGCCGCACTGTGCCGGTTCGACAGCAAGGCATAATCGCCTATCGGACGGCTGCTCATCGGAGAGCTCCTTGGAGGCTGTCGACGAGCCGGTCGATGTCCGCCGGGGTGGTGTGCAGGTGGGGGGCGATGCGCATCGTGGTGCTCCGCAGGGCGACGAAGCAGTTGGCCCGAGCGAGGTGGGGGACGATCCCGGAGCGAAGAGCCGGCGGCAGGCCGACGCCGAGCACGTGAGGACCCCGTTGCCCGTCGGGGAGCGCGTCGAGCCCGAGGCCGCGCAGCGTCGTCGCCAGCGCGCCGGTGGTCTGCGCCAGGGTCGCCTCGATCCTCGTGATCCCCCAGGCCAGGATCTGCTCGAGCCCGGCGACGGCCATCGGCACCAGCTCGAAGTTCGTCCGCTGGCCGACGTCGAACCGTCGGGCGCCCGGCAGGTAGTCGTCGCGGTAGTCGACCAGCCGGGCGAAGTCGTCCGAGCCCGCCCGGAGGATCCAGTTCTCCTCCAACGGCTCGCCGTCACGGTGCTCTTCGGCGAGGTAGAGGTAGCTGAGGCCGAAGGGCCCGAGCAGCCACTTGTAGCCCACCGAGATCACGACGTCAGGCCGGAGGTGTTCGACGTCGATCGGCAGGACGCCGAGGGACTGGCTGGCGTCGATGACGAGCCGGGCGCCCACCTCGTGGGTCCGGTCGGCGATGGGGACCAGGTCGAGGAGGGCGCCGTCGGTCCAGTGGACGTTGGGCACGCTGACGATCGCCACCCGCTCGTCCAGCGCGGCGAGGACGGACTCGGTCCAGGTGCTGTCCGGCCGGCGCGCAACAGTGAGGATCGAGCTCCCCGTCCGCCCGGCGAAGCGCTGCCACGTGTAGATGCCCGACGGGTACTCGTCGGCCAGGACCAGGATCTTGCTCCCGGACGGGACCTCGAGGTTTCGGGCCGCGACCGCGAACCCGTAGCTCGTGGCCGGGATGAGCGCCACGCCCTCCGTGTCGCCGCCGAACAGCCGTCCCGCCAGGCTGCGCAGACGCTCGACGTCGTCGAACCAGTCCGCCGTCTGGATGTTCCACGGCTCGCCCCGGGCGCGGAGCGCGTCGTCCCCGGCGGCGCGGACGGCGTGCAACTGGGGCGCCATCGTGGCGGTGTTGAAGTAGGCGACATCCGCGGGGACGGCGAACAGCTCCCGTTGCGGCGGGAGGGCGTCGACCATCGCGGCGGCAACGTACGTCCACGCCGGTCGGTCGTCAACGCCGTCGCGCTTGTCGCGGGCAGCTCCTGACGAGGTCGTCCAGGCTGAAGACGCCTACCAGCGCAGACGAAGGCTGACGCTCAGTTCGATGATGGGTCGCGGCCCGTGTAGGCGAGCAGCCGGTCTTGAGCCGACGCCCCCTCAGGGACGGCGACCTCGGGTTTGAAGACACCCTGGCGTTGGTCATCGGTGAATCGGCCGTGGATCATCTCGAAGGCGGCCTCGGGCAGGCCCGCCGGCATGGTGGCGTCCTGCGCGGTGGCCGTGGCCAGATCCCAGCCGTGGAGTAGCTGGTCGCTGAACGCGATGCCGAGGGACGGGCCGGTCTTCTCGATCACTCCCTGTTCGCCGAACGTCTCGAGGGCTTCGGCGCGGACCTGCTCGAAGTCGGCGTGCGGGTCTTCGCTCACCAGGTCGGGCGGCGTCGGCGACGGTGGCGCGACTGCGTCGCCGCGGGCCGAACCGATGAAATATCTCTGGGTCTCGAGCATGTGGTTCAGCAACGTGCGGACATCCCAGTCGTCGCAAGGGGTGGGGGCATCGAGGTTGCGGCCCGCACCCTCCACCTTCGTCGCCGTCCATTCACTGGCGCGCCGGTACATCCCGAGCAGATCGGAGTCCATCGCAGTCCCTCCAGTCGCTGTACCCGCGCGTACCCCGCGGCGCCGGTCGTCAGTCCCGCCACGGTGACGTGCGGGCCGAGCCCTCAGGGCCATCCCACGCCAGGCACGGCGACGTCTGCGACGAGCACCTGGCCGGTTCGCTCGGCGATCACGTCGTCGACGTGCTCGATGCCGCGCCACTCCGCCGCCAGCATGAACAGCTTCCGGCGATCGGGACCGCCGAGCGCGCAGGCGAAGCACGCGCGGTCGAGCTCGTACCGCTGCACCTCCTCACCACCCTCACGGACACGGATGCAAGTGCCCTCAGGAGCGTCGTCGCGTTGGGTGTAGGTGCGCGTGTCCGCCGATGAGGTCCAGATTGCCCCCTCCTCGTCGATGCAGATGCCGTCCGGACCGATGCCGCCGGCCCACTCCCGCCGGTTCGAGAGACTGCCGTCGACCCTGATGTCGAACGCCGTGAGCCGACCCGCGAACGACTCCGAGATGATCAGCGTCGATCCGTCGGGCGTGATGACCATGCCGTTGGGGAACTCGATGCCGTCCGCGACCTGGCGGGCCGATCCGTCCGGAGTGACGAGGGCGATGATCCCCGACGTCGGCTCCTCGCCCTTCCTGAAGTCGAACCCGAGCGAGTTGAGGTAGATGTTGCCGCGGCCGTCCACGACGATCTCGTTCCAGCCGTAGTCGGTGATGGGGGTCAGGTCGACGTGGCGCACCAGCGTGCCGTCGGGCTCCTGGCCCAGGAGCTCCTGACCCGTCACGAGCAGGCGGCCGTCGGGAAGCCAGTCGATCGACCAGCCCAGGCCGGCTGGACCGGGGGCGACCACCTCGCGGTTGCCGTCGAGGTCGACGGCGACGACCTCCTCCGCTCCCCAGTGGGCGAACCAGAACCGGCCCTCGTGCCAGCGGGCTGATTCGACCATGGCGAGGCCGTCCAGCAGTACGCGCGGTTCCGACGGGTTCGTGGGTGACATGACGCCTCCTTCGCTGGGGGAACTAGACGGTACAGTACCCGATCCCGGTACTGATCAGTCCAGTACTGTGCGGACATGAGCGACAAGAAGACGACATCGGCCGGCAAGCGCCGGGCGATCCTCGACGCGGCCACCGCGGCGTTCCTCCGCAACGGCTACCGGGGCACGAGCATGGACGAGATCGCGGCGGCCGCGAGGGTCTCGAAGCAGACCGTCTACAAGCACTTCTCCGACAAGGAGCGCCTCTTCGCCGAGATCGTCACCGCCACGGTCCACGAGGCCGGCGACACCGTCGAGGAGGGAGTGCGCAACCTGCAGGTCAGCGGCGACGTCGAGGCTGACCTGCGCGAGCTGGCGCGGCGCCAGCTCCATTTCGTGATGCAACCCAGGATCATGCAGCTGCGCCGGCTCGTGATCGGCGAGGCGAACCGATTCCCCGAACTGGGTCGGACCTTCTACGAGCAGGGCCCCCGACGCACCATCGCCGCCCTCGCCACCGCGTTCGCCCGCCTGGTCGAACGAGGTCAGCTGCACATCGAGGAACCCCGCCTCGCGGCGGCTCAGTTCAACTGGTTGATCATGTCGGAGCCCCTGAACCAGTCGATGCTCCTCGGCGACGACCACACCCCCGACCCCGCGGAGCTCGACGCCTGGGCGGACGCCGCGGTCGGTCTGTTCCTCGCCGCCCACGGGCAACCACCAGGGATCGCCGCCACCGGCGACCCATGACCGCCCTCCATGCCGCTCGTACGCGACAGGAGTCGAGCCGTCAGCCGGCCCAGGTCAGCCAGCGTCCGTGGGGATCGCTCACCGCCACGGTTTCGCGGCCGCTGACGCCGACGACGAAGAACGGGATCGTGCCGGCGTGCTCGGGGGCCGCAAGGTCGGTGGCGAGCCCCTCCACCACGTCGGGCATCTCGTTCGAGAACCACCTCGCTCGAGGATGGGCGTGCATCCGCGCCGCGAAGGCAGACCGCTGCTCGACCGTCAGGTAGCCGAGCACCGCCGAGTGGAACACGACAGGGGTGACCTCGTCGGGCACGGCGGTGAGGACCTCGTCGATGGTTTCCACCAAGTCGCCCAGCACGAGGTCAGGTGGCTCCCCCGACGCGACCTCGATGGCCGCCCGCAGCCGCTCTTGTCGATCTACGTGCTCCGGCCAGATGCACGCGGCCAGCCACGCCATGTCGTCCTGGTCCTGCACGTCCAGCGGATTGAGGTCGATGCCGGCTCGGGAGACCACGTCGATGGCTCCCCGAAACGGCGGCACCGTCCCCGCGGTCTGTACCTCGATGGCCACCGGGGACTCGGAAGGACCGATCCACGGACCGTCGTCATAGCGGATCCGGTAACGGTCGGGGTAGAGGCAGAGGCCGGCGGACGCGCCGACCTCGATCAGGGCGATCGGGCCGTCGATCTGCGCCAGCAGCGGGAGGAAGGTGGCCGATCGGGCCGCCTCGTTGGTCTGGGTCGACCGGGCGAGCATCAGCGCCGACAGTTCGTCCCACCGCTCGTGCATGTGCCGAAGGGCGCGGGTCGGGTCGTCGACCGGCGCGTCGAGGATCCGACTGGCTGCCAGCAGCAGCGTCGGAAGGCGCTTCATCGCCGGGAGCTCGTCGAGCCGGGCGATGAGCTCGGCGTCGTCGGAGATCGCCCGCGTCAACCGCTCGTAGATCGGCGACGATCCGGCCGTCTCGACCTCCGAGAAGTAGCGGTACCACCCTGCGGTGTCCACGCGCCCTAGCCGAAGGCCGGCGGCTCGAATCCAGCCTCCGTCACCGAGCTCTGAGCGGCGCCTGAGGCCCCACTCCCCGAGGGGCCTCGCCGAGTGGGGAGCCCTGTCGCGACGACCTCGTCATCGGTCGTCTGGGAGAAGTCTTCGTACCACTCGCCGACGGCGCGGAACGCGGCGGGCGTCTCCAGGCACACGATCTCGTCGACGGCCGACCGGAGCGCCTCGAGCGCTCTTGGCGATGCGACCGGGACGGCGAGCACGAGGCGTGCCGCTCCCCGGGCGCGCGCCACCTGACAGGCCGCCGTCGCCGTAGCGCCGGTGGCGATGCCGTCGTCGATCAGCACCGCGATGCGGCCCGCCAGGGGTATCGGTTGGCGATCACCGCGGTAGCGCTGTGCTCGCCGCTCCAGTTCCGCCGCTTCTCGATCCACGACGGCGTTCCACTGGTCGTTGGTGATCCTCGCGGCGCGGATGACGTCCTCGTTGGCGATCTGGATACCGCCCTCACCGATGGCGCCCATGGCCAGCTCCGGTTGCGCGGGCACCCCGAGCTTGCGGACGAGGATCACATCCAGGGGAGCATCGAGGGCGCGGGCGACCTCGGCGGCCACGGGAACCCCGCCCTTGGGCAGCGCGAGGACAACCACATCACCGCGCCCCGAACCCAAGCGATCGGCAAGCCGCCGCCCGGCGTCGACGCGGTTCAAGAACGGCATGAGGGCCACCTCCAGAGTCATCCATCTTCTCGTGGGAGCGAGGCTTGTGCTGTCAGGCCGCGCCCCAGGAGTCGCTGAGGAGGCGGTCGATCGCGAGCTGCAGCACCTGCGACCGCGACTTGTCGCCGTGCGCCGACGCGATGAAGTAGCTGCCGATGAACAACGAGTAGGCCAGCAGGCTGCGGGCCTCGACATCGTCCTCATCGCCGCAGAACTGCGCGAACAGCGAGCGGAGATACTCCATGCGTCGGTTGTCGACCCCGTGCAGGCGCGCCGCGACGTCGGGGTCGCGGCGCGACCAGTCCCGGAGGGCCAGTTCGGTGGCGAACCCGTCGACGGAGGAGGCCAACGCGAACAGGTGCCGCAGTTTGGCTCTTGGGTCTGCCGGCTGGCTTTCGACGCGGGCGATGACGTCTTCGACGACGGCCTTCTCCCAGGTGTCGAGCATCTCGTCCAGAAGCGCCTGGCGATCGGTGAAGTGCCAGTAGAAGCCACCCTTGGACACCCCCAAGCTCCCCGCCAGCGCCTCGACCCGCACGGCATCCGGGCCGCCTGACGCCATGGCCTGCAGTGCGGCCTCGACCCAGGCGCCCCGTGGAGTCCTGACCTTGGCCACGGACCTATCTATACGGGACCGTATTGACAGAAGCAAGGTACCTGCCTACGATCCATACGTCAGCGTATGGATCGAGGACGAGCATGAGGATTCCGAACGCAGAGCACGACTCCCGCCCCTGGCGCATCCGCTCGCTCGTACCCGACTTCACGCTGGAGGATGTCTGGGCGCTGCCCGCGCACGGTGGCCCCGAGGACTTCCAGGTGCTGCTCGAGCTGATGGCGGCCGCCGACCCGACCAACGCGACGTCGCTCCCGACCCGCATCCTCTGGGGTGCTCGTGATCGCCTCGGCCGCTGGTTCGGGCTCGGTCGGATCTCGGCCCCGATCGATGCCGCGGGCCGGCTGCCGATTCCGGGGACGAACGAGACCTCGCTGGCCGGCCGACTGCCGGCCGACCTGCGCCACACGGTGGCGGACCTGGATTTCGGCTCGTTGCCGTTCACGCCCGTCTATCGCACCGACACCGAATTCGCCGCCGAGCTGTCGAACCGGACCGTGCACGGCGTCCTGCACCTGGCGTGGGTCGACCAGGGTGACGGCCGCTACGGGGGACAGATGGCCGTCTACGTCAAGCCCCGGGGTCGGTTCGGGAAGGCGTACATGGCCTTCATCAAGCCGTTCCGGTACGCGGTCGTCTACCCGGCGCTCATGCGACAGATCGAACGGGCGTGGGCTTTGGTGCGGTCCGGCGAGCCGTCGGACGGTCAGGCCAGGACTCGGGCCCGGGCGTAGACGAGGGTGGTGAGCCGGTCGGCGGAGGTGTCGATCAGTTCGATCTGCATCGGATCGTCGGGCGCGGTGCCGAGCCGGCGGGCCCGGGTCCGTACCGGGCCCTCGGGGGCCTGGGCGAGGTAGCGCAGGTCGAGGTCGGTGACCACCACCGGGGCGTCGGCCCTGGCCGCCGCCATCTCTTCCGCGGCGACCTCGGCGACCAGGGCGACCATGGCTCCCTGCAGGGTGCCCGCCGGGTTGCGCAGCTCTGGGGTCACGGTGACCTGGACGACGCCGGCGGCGGCGTCGAGCACCTCGATCCCCGCCGCTTCGCGCAGCGGCTCCGACAACGTGGACCGCCCCGTGAACATCTGGGCGGCCACGGCTGGGGTGACGTGCGGCTTCGGGGGATCGGCGGCACGACGGGGGACCGTGGCGAAGCCGATGGCCCCCCAGGCCACCGCGGCACCGTTGCCGTCGGCCACCTCGAACGTGCTGGTGACGGACCGCCGACCCCGGCGCACGACCGTGCTGATGGCCACCAATGCGTCCGGGGCCGGCACCGGACGCATTCGGAGTGACAGGTCCGTGGTCAGCGTCCACACGTCCGGGGACTCATCGATCGAGATGCCGGCGACGGCGTCGACGGCGTAGGCCAGCACGCTGGCCCGCACCACCCCGTGGGCCAGGACCTCCGGCTGCGGGGTGAGCACGAGGTGAAGGCCGGCGTCATCGACGTGGGCGGCGATCCCGAAGCGACCCGGCACCGAGAACTCCGGGCTGGACACGTCGGTCATCGGGCGAGGCTGGTCGCCGCCGTCGGAGCGGTGCAAGTCTCGGACCTGTGGGTTGCGCTTGTCCGATGGTGCGGCGAGCATCGACGCATGGCCGGCCCCCACCTTGTCGCCCGCTCACGGACCTACCCCGTCACGCTCGACGACGCCTTCCTGGTCACCCTCGCCACCCCGCTCCCCGACCTCTTCAACCGTCGGTACGGCCCGATCCCGCCGATCACCGCCGTCGACCAGGAGGGACCCTGGGCGACGGTCGGCCAAAAGCGCTCCATCCACACGGCCGACGGTGGTTCGGTCACCGAGCACCTGGTCACCGTCGACGAGCCGAACGCCTTCACGTACGAGTTGACCGACATCAGTGGGCCGCTCCGTCCGCTGGTCGCTCGAGTGGAGGGTGCCTGGACCTTCGAGCCCGTGGGCACAGGCTGCCGGATCACCTGGTCCTGGACGATCCACCCCCAGTCGAGTGGGGGCGCCCTGGTCCTCCCCGTCTTCGGTCGTCTGTGGCAGGGCTACGCCCGCCGGGCGTTGGACCACCTGGAGGAGATCCTGCTGGCCGCTTGACGCCGCCCCGGAGTAGTCGATCGCCAGCTCCTGGCAGAACACCGGCCGACGCGGGATGCTGCTGGCATGGGCGAGCGCCTCACGCCACGGCCGGTCGCGTCCTCCGTCGAGGAGCTGCTGGCCGGGGCGACGGGCAGGGAGTCCTTCTTCACCACCGACTCGAAGTCGGGATCCGGGTTCGAGCGGCTCGTGATCGACGGCGAGCCGCACATCGTCAAGTACGTCCACATCGACCACGACTGGACCATGCGCTTCTGCGGCGACGTCGGCTGCAAGCCCCTGCAGGCCTGGGCCAGCGGCCTCATGGATGTGGTGCCCGAGCGGATCGACCACGGCATGGTCGGCGCCGCCGGCGGGTTGGGGCGCAACGGGTGGGGGGCGGCCCTGCTCATGCGTGACCTTTCGCAGGAGCTCGTGCCACCGGGCGACGACCCGATCTCCCTCGGCGACCACTTGGCCTACCTCGACACCATGGCCGCCCTCGCCGCCCGCACGTGGGAGTGGACCGACGAGGTGGGCCTGGTGCCGCTGGCCAACCGCTACCTGTGGTTCTCCGAGGCCAACACGGACATCGAGCGGGCCAACGGCTTCCCCGACCCCGTCCCCCGCATCGCCACCGAGGGCTGGGAGCGCTTCGAGGCGCGTGCGCCCCGTGATGTGCGCACCCTCATCGAAGCCCTCCGGCCGGACGTCCAGCCGCTCATGGATGCCCTCTCGACGACGCCCTTCGCCCTCGTGCACGGTGATTGGAAGCTCGGCAACGTGGGCACAGCCCGCGACGGGCGCACCGTGCTCATCGACTGGACGTACCCCGGCATGGCTCCGGTGGGCCACGACCTGGCGTGGTACCTCTCGCTGAACCGGGCCCGCCTGCCGGAGAGCAAGGAGGACGCCATCGCCGCGCTCCGGGCGTCGCTCGAGGGCTACGGCATCGAGACCGACCCATGGTGGGCCCGGCAGTCGGCCCTGTGCCTCCTCGGCGCGCTCGTGCAGTTCGGCTGGGAGAAGGCGTTGGGCGATGACGCCGAGCTCGGCTGGTGGTGTGACCGCGCCCGCGAAGGGGCGGCCTTCCTGTGACGACCATGGGCGCGGCGTACTCGGCCGGCGCCACAGCGTGGGCCGACGGCCCCACCCGTGTCTACCAACGCCTGGCCGAGCTGCTCGTCGCCTTCAGCCCGGTGCCGCTGGCCGGCCGGCTCGTCCTCGACCTGGGCAGCGGGACGGGCGTCGGCACCCGAGCGGCCCAGGCCGCCGGCGCCCGGCTGGTCGCCACCGATCTGGTGCCCGCCATGCTGCGGGTCGACCAGGCCACTCGCCCGCCGGCGAGCGTGGGCGACATCCGTCAGCTGCCGTTCCGGAGGGGTGCCTTCGACGTCGTGCTGGCCCCCTTCGCCCTGAACCACCTCGACGATCCCGCCGACGGCGTGCGGGAGGCCGGTCGGGTCGCCGACGTGCTCGTAGCCTCGACCTACGCCGCCGACGACGACCACCCGGCCAAGGGCGCGGTCGAGGCCGCGTTGCACGAGGTCGGGTGGGAGAAGCCGCAGTGGTACGCGTCCCTGAAGGTGGCCATGGCCGCATGGGGGACCGTGGCCGCGGCATCGGCGGCGATCCACGCCGGCGGACTGGCCCCGGTGCGGGTCGAGCGCTTCGAAGTGGCGATGACCGACCTGGGGCCCGCCGACATGGTGCGGTGGCGGCTGGGCCTCGCCCAGAGCGCGACGTTCGTCGAGCGCCTCGACCCGGCGAAGCGGGCCGCGGTGTTCACCCGGGCGCTCGAGCTGCTGGGGCCCGACCCCGAGCCCCTCGTCCGCCGCGTGATCTTCCTCGCCGCCCGCTAGCGCCCTCCTGAGAGCGACTGACCGAGAACCTCCCTCGTGACTTCGGGCACTTTCACTGCACGCCCGCACGAACTTGGGGGAGACTGTGCGGGACCACATCTCGGGATCACCGCGAAGGATCATCCATTGCGGGACGGAGCAAGGAGCTGATCAATGACGTCTACGGCGACCCCTGTCGACAACGGTGTCAACGTCGAAGCCCTTCTGGGCGCTCGGGAGGCCCTGACCGAGGCGCCCGACGCGGCGAAGTTCGAGTGGCGGGCCTCCTGTGAGTGGCAGAACGGCACCCACAGCTCCTCGACCGTCGAGGGCTTCTTCGGGCTGGGTGAAGAGCAGAACCATCGGACGCGGTACTCGTTCGACGTCGACCACCCGGAGATCTTCGCGTCCGAGGACAACGGCGCCACGCCGGTGGAGTTCGTGCTCGTGGGCCTGGCCGGCTGCCTCACCGCCGGCGTCGCCGCCGTGGCCCAGAACCGGGAGATCCAGCTGCGCCGGGTCTCGGCGACGGTCGAGGGCTCGATGGACGTGCGGGGCATCCTCGGCATCGACAGCGACGTCCGCAACGGCTTCGGCGACATCAAGGTGACCTACGACATCGACGCCGACGCCAGCCCGGACGAGATCAAGGCGCTCGTCGCGCAGTCTCAGAAGCGGTCCGCCGTGTACGACGTGATCACCAACCCCACCGACGTGCGCGTCGAGGTGCGCTGACCAGTTCGGGCGGGGGAGGCCGGCCGCCCGTGCACACGACCACCGTGGTGGTCGGGGCGGGGCACGGGGGGCTCGCCTTCAGCCGGTGCCTCTCGGAGCGTGCGATCGACCACGTCGTGCTCGAGCGAGGCGAGGTGGCCAGTTCCTGGCGCACGGAGCGATGGGACTCGCTTCGGCTGCTCACGCCCAACTGGCAGTGTCGGCTCCCCGGTCACGCCTACGACGGCGACGACCCCGACGGCTACATGACGATGCCCGAGGTCGTCGAGTTCATCGCCGCCTACGCGGAGGCGATCGACGCGCCGGTCCAGACCGGCACGACCGTGACCTCGGTGTCACAAACGGCCCGCGGCTATCGGGTCGTCACGGACCAGGGCGAGTGGCAGTGCTCGACCGTCGTGCTCGCCACCGGCTCGTTCAACGTGCCCCGCCTGCCCGACGTGGCCGAACTGGTGCCGTCGTCGGTGGCGAGCCTCACGCCCATGACCTATCGCAACCCGGATCAGCTCGCTGACGGTGGCGTGCTGGTGGTGGGGGCATCGGCGAGCGGCGTCCAGATCGCCAACGAGCTCCAACGCTCCGGGCGTCCGGTCACCGTGGCCGTGGGCGAACACGTCCGGGGGCCACGCCGGTACCGGGGCCGGGACAT
>DATDAH010000072.1:0-21996 GCA_036525535.1 Acidimicrobiales bacterium | reverse complement strand
GTCACCCGTCGTCGCCGACAGGACCAGCGATGAGCCAGGAGCTGACCGGCTGGTCGCGCACGGCCCCCACCCGGGCCACGGTGGTCTCCCCCACCACCCCCGAGGCGCTCGCCGCCACGTTGGCCGACGTCGGCGACCGGGGCGTGATCGCCCGCGGCCTGGGCCGGTCCTACGGCGACGCCGCCCAGAACGCTGGTGGGGCGGTCGCCGACGCCACCGGGGTGCGCCGGCTGCTGGCCTTCGACGGCGTCACCGGGTTGGTCACCGCCGAGTCGGGCCTGAGCTTGGACGCTCTCCTGCGGGTGGTCGTGCCTCAGGGCTGGTTCGTGCCCGTCTCCCCCGGCACCCGTCACGTCACGGTCGGGGGCGCCATCGCCGCCGACGTCCACGGCAAGAACCACCACCGGGACGGCTCCTTCGTCCAGCACGTCCGCTCGCTGCGCCTGCGCACGCCCGCTGGGGTCGTCGAGGTCGGCCCGGACGAGGACCCCGACCTCTTCTGGGCCACGGCCGGGGGCATGGGCCTGACCGGTGTCATCCTCGACGCCACCTTCGCCCTGCAGCCGATCACCAGCAGCCGCCTCTTGGTCGACACCGAGCGGACCGCCGACCTGGACGACGCCCTCGACCGCATGACTCGGGGCGACCACGGCTACCACTACTCGGTGGCCTGGATCGACCTCGTCGCCACCGGAGCCACCATGGGCCGGTCCGTGCTGACTCGCGGGGACTTCGCCCCGGTCGACGCCCTGTCCGAGGGCGACCGGGGCAACCCCTTGGCCTACGACCCCAGCGTGCTCGTGACCGCACCACCCTGGGTGCCCAACCTCGCCCTGAACCGGCTGTCGGTCCGGGCCTTCAACGAGTTCTGGTACCGGAAGCACCCTCGCCACCGGACGGGCGAGCTCCAGGCCATTCCCTCGTTCTTCCACCCCCTGGATCTCGTCGAGGGCTGGAACCGGATCTACGGCAGCCGGGGCTTCCTGCAGTGGCAGATGGTCGTGCCCTTCGGCGCCGAAGCCACCTTGCGCCGAGCCGTCGAGGCCCTCTCGGGTGAGGGTCGGCCGTCGTTCCTGGCCGTGCTCAAGCGTTTCGGCGAGAGCGACCCCGGACCCCTGTCGTTCCCGATGGCGGGCTGGACTTTGGCTCTGGACATCCCCGCCGGCGACGCCACCCTGGGCCCGCTGCTCGACCGCCTCGACCGCGACGTGGCCGAGGCCGGTGGCCGCATCTACCTGGCCAAGGACAGTCGCCTCGACCCCGCGCTGCTGGCCACCATGTACCCCCGCCTCGACGAGTGGCGCGAGATCCGCGCCCGCGTCGACCCCGACCAGGCCCTCCAGTCCGACCTCGCCCGCCGCCTCGACCTGCTCTGAAGACTCGGTCAGGAGCGGCTGCGGAACCAGTCCACCGTGGTCGCCAGTCCCTGGTCGAGGTCGATCGGCGCCACGCCGGGGAACAGGGCCGCCAAGCGGTCCCCTGCCGCCGTCGAGTGGTGGACATCGCCGGGGCGGGGGTCGGTGTGCTCCACGGCGATCGACTGGCCGAGGAGGGCTTCCAGGCGGGCGACGAGGTCGAGGAGGTCGGTCCGGGTTCCGAAGGCCAGGTTGACCGGGCCGGGCGCGGTCGTGGCCTCGTTCACGGCTCGGCCCAGGACGCCGACCACGGTGCCGACGAAGGTGAAGTCCCGGCTCTGGCTGCCGTCGCCGTGGATCTCGACGGGCCGGCCCGCCAGCGCGGCGTCGATGAACCGGGGCACGACGGCGGCGTAGGGGTGGTCGGCGGGCTGGAGCGGGCCGTAGACGTTGAAGAAGCGCAGGGCCAGGACGGGGAGGGCGTAGGCCACGCCGTAGGCCAGGGCGTAGCCCTCGGTCGCCAGCTTGGAGGCGGCGTAGGGGCTACGAGGCGCGACCGGGAGGTCCTCGTGCTTCGGCGAGACGGCGGTGTCGCCGTACACCGACGAGGACGACGCCACGATCACGGGGAGGCCCCGGGGTCGGGCCGCCTCGAGGACGTTCACGGTGCCGGTGACGTTGGCCTCATGGGCGGCGACGGGCTCGGCGATGGAACGGGGTACCGAGGCCCGGGCCGCCAAGTGGACGATGCGGTCGACGTCGGCGGCCGCCCCCGCGATGACGGCGGGCTCGACGATCGAACCTTCGACCAGGTCGAGCGATAGCCCGTCGAGGTTGCCGAGCCGGCCCGTCGACAGGTCGTCGAGCACTCGGACGTCGTGGCCGTCGGCGAGCAGCGAGCGGCACAGATTGGCCCCGATGAACCCGGCCCCGCCGGTGACCAGGACCCGCACCGCTAAGCGGTCGCCCGGACACCTGGGACGCCGTCGACCAGGGGCCGGGCGAGGTGGGAGCCGAGGTCGGGCGCGCCGGTGACGAGGAACCGCATGGGGGCCTCAGTCTGGCAGCCGCCGGCCCTGCCGACTCTCTCCCGGCCCGCTTCGCTAGATTCAGCGGGCCCGTTCGGCCCGAGGTCCTCGGGGTCCGCGCTCCGCACTGCCACGATGCCCCTCCTGCCCCCTGACCCCCCGGCCCGACCCCCGACCCGGGTGGATCACCTCGCGGTCGCCGCCGCGGCCGGGGCCGCCGCCATCGGGGCCGTCCTCGCTTCCTGCGAGCCCACGGGCTGGCGCCCGGCCGACATCGTGTGGTCCGCCGGGTTCGCCGTCGTCGTCGTCCTGGCCGGCGCGAAGGCCCGGCGCTGGACCTGGCTCACCGCCGCCGCCATCGGGGCCGCGGCCGCCCCCGACCTGGCCGTGGCCGCCCCCGCCCTGCTCGGGCTGGTCATCACCCTCGTCAGCGTCGTGGGGGAACGCCGGACCCGGGTCGTGGGGGCCGTGGTCCTGGCCCTCGCCCTTCAGAGCCTGCTGCGCCTGGACCTCGACGATCCCTACGGCTTGGCCTCGCTGGTGGCCGCGGCCGGAGTGCTCCCCGCGCTCGTGTCCGGTTACCGGCGCGCCAGCCAACCGATCCGACGCACCGTGCAGGTGGGTGCGGTGGCCTTCGGCCTCACCGCCACCGGCCTCGCCATCGCCCAGGCCCTGGTCGTGGTCGAGGCCCGTTCATCCGTGGCCGCCGGCATCGACGCCGCCCAGTCCGGGTTCGATGCCGCCCGCGACGGCGAGGAGGCCGCGTCCGTCGAGCAGTTCGACGCCGCGGCCGACGCCTTCACCGAAGCCAACGACAGCCTGACCGCCCCGTGGGCGCTGGCCGGACGGGCCGTGCCGCTCCTCGGCCAGCACGCCCGAGCGGTCGAGGACATCACCTCGGCGGGTGCCGACCTGGCCGCAACCGCGTCCGGCGCGGCCCAGGACGCCCCGATCGAGGAGCTCCGGTTCACCGATGGCGCTCTGGACCTCAGGCAGGTGTCCGCGTTCGATGCCCCCCTGGCCGAGGCAGAGGCCGCTCTGGCGGCCGCCGACGACACGGTCACGACGGTGAACAGCGGCTGGCTGCTGCCCCCACTGGCCAGCCGGGTCGACGAGTTCGCCGCCGAGATCGACGAAGCCCGCCCCCAGGCCGAGATCGCCCAGGCAGGCGTCGCCGTGGCCCCGGGCCTGTTCGGAGGCCACGGCCTGCGCCGCTACTTCCTGGCCTTCGTCACCCCCGCCGAGCAACGGGCGCTCGGGGGCTTCATGGGCAACTTCGGCGTGCTCACCGCCAACGAGGGCGACCTCAACCTGGCCCGTTCCGACGAGATCGACGCGCTCGAGCGGCCGCTGCGCGCCATGGACGCCACCGTCACCGCCCCACCCGCCCCGGCCGACTTCGTGGCCCGCTACGGGCGCTTCGCGCCAGGCATCGAGCCCGGCGACATCACCATGTCCCCCGACCTCCCGTCGGTGGCCAGGGTCATCGCGCAGGTCTACGCCGAGTCGGGCGGTCAGGAGCTGGACGGCGTGATCCTGGTCGACCCGATCGCCCTCCAGGCGCTGCTCACCTTCACCGGGCCCATCACCGTCGAGGGCTACCCGACGCCCCTCACCGTCGACAATGCGGCCGACGTCCTGCTCCGCGAGCAGTACCTCACGTTCGGGGATCGGGACGTCCGCAAGGACTTCCTGGAGGAGGCCAGTCGTCGCACGTTCGAGGCCCTGACCGCCGGCGACCTCCCCGGCCCCCGACGGGTCACCGAGGTCCTCGGTCCGATGGTCGACCAGGGGCGCCTCCTGGCCCACAGCTTCCACCCCGAGGAGCAGGCCTTCTTCGAGCAGATCGGCCTCGACGGGACCTTCCCCCGCCGCGACGGCGGCGACGTCGTCGCCGTCACCACCACGAACAGCGCCCACAACAAGGGGGACTCGTTCCTCACCCGCCAGGTCGGCTACGAGGCCACCGTCGACCCCGACACCGGAGCGGTCGAGGCCACGGCCACGGTGACGCTGGTGAACGAGGCCCCGGCGGGGGGGCTGCCGGATGTCATCATCGGGGTGAACGAAGCCGGGGGCACCCCCAACCTGCCGGACCTGCCTCCGGGCAACAACATCATGTACCTCTCCCTGTACACCCCGCACTCGTTGTCCGCGGCGTCGGTCGACGGCGTCCCCCTGGACGTCGAGTTCGAGCAGGAGTTCGGCCTGAACGTCTACGCGCAGTACGTCACCGTGCCGCCCGGCGGCACCGTGACGGTCACCTTCGAGCTGGACGGCGGGGTCGACCTCACCGACGGCTACCGGCTGACGGTCGCCGGCCAGCCGACCATCAATCCCGATGAGGTCACGGTCGACGTGGCTCTCGATGACGGCTGGCAGTTCGACGACGCCACCGGCAACGGCTTCACCGAGGACGGCAACGAAGTCACCGGCCGCTGGAACGACAGCGAGGACCACCTCCTCCTCGCCGGGATCACCGACGACTGACCGTGCCGGGCCGATGACCACACCCCCCTCGGGCGCCAGCGACCCGGCCGACCAGGCCATGCACGAGCAGCGCGACGAGCGGGCCCGTCAGCTCCTCGACCACCTGGGACGACCGGTGCGTCGGGCCCTCGACCTCGGCTGCGGCCGGGGTGAGACCCTGAGCGCTCTCGGCGTCCGGGGCGTCGGCATCGACCTCGGGATCCTCCGGCTCCGGCTCGCGCCCGGGCCCGTGGCTCAGGCCGACGGCGCCCGCCTCCCCTTCCCAGCAGCCTCCTTCGACGTCGTGTTGGCCATGGAGGTGTTCAGCTCGATCCCGGCCGAAGGCCATCGCCGGGTCATTGCTGCGGAGATCGTCCGCACGCTCACCCCCGACGGTGTCGTGCTCTGGTACGACCAGCGCTGGCCCAGCCCGGCCAATCGGGCCACCCGCCCCGTCAGCCGCCATGACCTGGCCGGCCTCTTCCCCGGCGCCGACCGGGAGCTGGAGACGATCACCCTGGCCCCTGCTCTGGCCCGGGCCCTCCCCCGCCAGTACCAGCGGCTCCATCACCTCGGCCCGCTCCGGAGCCACCTCATCGGCCTCCTCCGGCCCGCGGGCTGAGGGCCCGGGCGCCGGCTCAGGCGTCGGCGAAGAAGACCGTCTTCTGCTCGGTGTAGGCGGCCATGGCGGCCAGGCCGCTCTCCCGACCGAGGCCACTCTGCTTGTAACCCCCGAACGGGGCCTCCTGGTGCACGGAGGAGTTGGAGTTGACGGACAGGACACCGGTCCGCACCGTTTTGGCCATGCGGATTGACCGACCGAGGTCCCGGGTCCAGAGCGAGCCCGACAGGCCGTAGATCGAGTCGTTGGCCAGCGCCACCCCGTCGGCCTCGGTGTCGAACGGGATGACCGTGGCCACCGGGCCGAAGATCTCCTCGCGGGCCACCCGCATGTCGTTGTCCACGCCGGCGAGGACGGCCGGGGTCAGGTAGCTGCCGGCCCCGAGCTCGTCGGCGTCCGGAGCCTCGCCGCCGGTGACCAGCTCGGCCCCCTCCTCCTGGCCCAGGGCGACGTAGCCGGCCACCGAGTCCCGCTGGCGGGTCGAGATCAGCGGCCCCATCTGCGTGCCGTCTGCGGTCGGGGCGCCGACCCGCACGGCCTCCGTGTGGCGGGCGAACGCGGCCACGAAGTCGTCGTACACCGAACGCTCGACCAGGACCCGGGCCCGGGCGCAGCAGTCCTGGCCGGCGTTGTCGAAGACCGCCATGGGCAGCTCCTCGGCCGCCCGGTCGAGGTCGGCGTCGGCGAACACGATGCAAGGTGACTTGCCGCCGAGCTCGAGGGCGACCCGGGCGATGTTGGGCGCCGACTGCTGGAGGATGCGGGTCCCGGTGGTGGTCTCGCCCGTGAAGCTGACCTTGTGCACCCGCGGGTCGGCGACCAGGACGTCACCCACGGTGGCCCCCGGGCCCGGGAGCACCGACACCGCGTCCGCCGGGACCCCGGCGTCGACCAGGACCTGGCCCAGCAGGAGGGCCGACAGGGGCGTGTAGGTCGCCGGCTTGAGCACCACGGTGTTGCCGCAGGCCAGGGCCGGCCCCACCTTCCACCCGGCGATCATCAGCGGGAAGTTCCACGGCACGATCAGGGCACAGACCCCAATGGGCTCCTTCAGCACCACGGCCAAACCGGGCTTGGCCACTGGCGGCACCTCGCCGTGGACCTTGTTGGCCGCCCCGCCGTAGTACTCGAAGGTGGACGCCGTGGCCTCGACCTCCCACTGCGCGCTGGCCAGCGGCTTGCCCGCGTTGGCCACGTCACAGGCGACGAATTCGTCCGCTCGCTCCCGCAGGAGGGCGGCGGCCCGCAAAAGGACGCGACCCCGCTCCACGGCGGCCATCCGGGGCCAGGCCCCCTCGGTGAATGCCCGGGTCGCGCAGGTCAGGGCGGCGTCGACGTCGGCCGCCCCGGCCTTGGCCACCGACGCGATCACCGACCCGTCGTGGGGGTTCGCCACGGCGAAGGTCTCGCCCTCGGCCGCGGGGCGGAGCACGCCACCGATCAACAGGTCACGGTGTTCGGCCATCGGGCCATCGTAGGGAGCGCACAGATCCGGGGACCGTGCCATGCTCACCGACCATGGCCCCGTCACCGCTGGAGCGCAGCGACCTCGAAGACCAGATCCGCTCGGGAGACATCGACACCGTCCTCGTCGTCTTCCCTGACCTACAGGGTCGCCTCATGGGCAAGCGGGTCACCGGGCACTACTTCCTGGACAACGTGATCGACGGCTCGGTCGAGGCCTGCAACTACCTGTTGACGGTCGATGTCGACATGAACGTCCTCCCGGGTTACGAGTACGCCACCTGGGAGAAGGGCTACGGCGACTTCAGCTGTCGGCCCGACCTGGCCACCCTGCGCCGGATCCCGTGGCTGGAGGCCACCGCCCTCGTCGTCTGCGACCTGTTCGAGGAGGAGACGGGTGAGCCCGTCGAGGTCGCCCCTCGGACCATCCTGCGCCGCCAGCTGGAGAAGGCGGCGGCGCTGGGCTACACGATCAAGTGCGGGACCGAGCTCGAGTTCATCCTCTTCCGCCAGTCCTACGAGGAAGCGGCCGACAGTGGCTACCGGGGCCTCACGCCACAGAACGACTACATCCTCGACTACCACATCCTCCAGACCACCAAGGACGAGTACCTGATCCGTCAGATCCGCAACGGGATGGACGGCGCCGGGGTGCCCGTCGAGTTCTCCAAGGGCGAGGCCGAGCACGGCCAGCACGAGATCAACCTGTACTACGCCGAAGCGCTGGAGATGGCCGACCGCCACACCATCTACAAGAACGGCGTCAAGGAGATCGCGGCCCTCAACGGGCAGGCGATCACCTTCATGGCCAAGTACGCCTTCGACAAGGTCGGCTCCAGCTGCCACATCCACTCCAGCGTGTGGGACGCCGACGGCGAGACCTCACTGATGTGGGACGAGGACGGCAACCACCACATGAGCGACGTGTTCCGGGGCTGGCTGGGGGGCCAGATGGCCGCCACCCGTGAGCTGGCCTGGTGTTACGCCCCCTTCGTCAACTCCTACAAGCGCTACCAGCCCGACTCCTGGGCCCCCACGGCCATCGGCTGGGGCAGGGACAACTGCACCCTGGGCCTGCGGGTCGTCAGCCACGGCCAGGGGTACCGGGTCGAGTCCCGCATCCCCGGGGCTGACGCCAACCCCTATCTCGCCCTGGCGGCCAAGGTCGCCGCCGGCCTGCACGGCATCGAGAACGGCCTCGATCCGGGCGACCCTTACGAAGGCAACGGCTACGAGGCCGAGGACCTGCTCCGGGTGCCCCACACGCTGGTCGATGCCATCGAGCTGCTGGAGGGGTCGACGGTGGCCCGCGAGGCCTTCGGCGAGGTCGTCCACCGGCATCTGGTCAACACGGCCGTGCAGGAGTGGAACGAGTTCAACAAGTACGTCACGGACTGGGAGGTCCGTCGGGGCTTCGAGCGGCTCTGAGCCTCAGGTCCGCATGAACACGTGCACGACCCACACCCGGCCGCCGGAGCGGGTCACGCCCGTACCCACGTAGTTGTAGGGCCCGAGCAGGTTGGCCCGGTGACCACTGGAGGCGAGGAACGCCTGGTGCACCGAGGCGAGGTCCTGGTTGTAGCCGACGTTCTCGGCGAGGGCCTCCCAGCCCGAGGGGACGCCGGAGGTGAGGTTCGAGTGCGCCAGGTGCCCGATGGCGGCGAGGTGGGCGGACCAGGCCTGGGCCTTGTCCGCCAGCATCCGGTGCATGGCGAGCGGCGCCCGGTTGTTCGACGCCCGTGAGCCGTTGATCTGGCCGAGCACGGTGGCCTGGTCTTCGCTGTAGAGCGGTCGGACCACTGTTGCCCGGGTGACGTCGACGGTGGCGTCGGCCATCGACCGGGACCGGAGCCGCGCCGAGAAGGCCGTGCCCCTGGGCACCGCGTGCCGGGTGCGCACCTCGACCGTGATGGTCCGATGGGCGCCGGGGGCGAGGTTGTTGATCTGGTACCGACCGTCCTTGACGGCATCGCTGACGTCCAGCGAGCCGACCTTGTAGCGGACGGAGAAGCGGGCCGTGTGCAGGGAGCCCGACACCCGGTAGTCGGCGGCGGCCGCACCGTCGTTCTCCACGTGGATGTAGAAGATCCCGCGTCCGGTCGCCCCGATCCGCCGCTCCCGGGCCTGACCGGCGCCGGTCGTGTTGTAGATGCCGTTCCCGGCCCAGGAGGCCTGGCCGACCATGCGGATCATGGCGTCGGCGCGGGAACCCGCGCCCGCGGCCGCGGGAGGCGCCCCCGGCGACGCCGCGAGGCCCATCACGACGGCGATCAGGGCCACGAGGATCCGGAAGTGACGCATCACCTCCCTCTGTCGGCTCGCGCCGACCGAACTTGAGGGAATCAGGTCGAACGCCTCCGGAGCATCCAGCCCCCCAGGTTGGCGATGAGCGCCCCCAGGACGGCGGTGATCACCAACGCCAACCAGAGGGGCATGGTGAGCTCGATCATGAGCCAGTTGAACTGCACGTCCTCGGTGTTCTGGAGGACGAAGGCGAGCAGAGCCAGCACCAGGAGCACCAGCGCAACGGCGCCGGCGCCGACGGGCCCCTTCCTCTCTCCGTCAACCATGTTGCAATCCTATGTCACATATTGCAATCCCATGTCGACACTCCCGTACCGTGGCTCCATGGAGATCGTCGTCACGGGCAGCAGTGGACTCATCGGGACCGCGCTGGTGGGCGGCCTGGAGGCCGATGGCCACCGGGTGCGGCGTCTGGTCCGCCGCCCGGCTCGGGGGTCCGGCGAGGTCCGCTGGGATCCGTCGGCGGGCGAGATCGACCGCGACGGGCTGGAAGGGGTCGACGGCGTCGTCCACCTGGCCGGCCCCGGCATCGGCGACAAGCGCTGGTCCGAAGCCCGCAAGCACGACCTGCGCGAGGCCCGGGTGGTGGGCACCACCCTGCTGGCCGACACCCTCGCCGGCCTCGACGCCAAGCCCCCCGTCCTCGTGTCCGGCTCGGCCATCGGGTACTACGGCGACCGGGGCGACGAGAAGCTCACCGAGCAGAGCAAGGCGGGCGACGACTTCCTGGCCGACCTCTGCCGGGACTGGGAGGGCGCCGCCGCGCCGGCGGCGGCGGCCGGCATCCGGGTCGCCACCATCCGCACGGGCATCGTGCTCGCGCCCGGCGGCGGGGCGCTGGAGAAGCTCCTTCCGCTGTTCAAGCTGGGCCTCGGTGGACGACTCGGTTCCGGGCGCCAGTACTGGAGCTGGATCACCATCGACGACGAGGTCCGGGCCATCCGCCACCTCCTCGAGCACGACGTGTCCGGGCCGGTGAACCTGACCGCCCCGGAGCCGGCCACGAACCAGGAGATCACCTCCACCCTGGGGGAGGTCCTGAACCGACCGACGCTCTTTCCCGTCCCCCGGTTCGGCCCCAAGCTCATCCTCGGCGGCGAGGCCACCGAGACCTTCCTGTACGCCTCCCAGCGGGTCTACCCGACGGTGCTCGAGGCCGACGGGTTCGGGTTCACCCACCCCGAACTCGAGTCCGCCCTCCGGGCCGTCCTGGACAGGTAGGTTCGCCGCCACATGAGCGACACCCAGCAGGTCTCCGTCAGCCGCGTCATCGACGCCCCCGCCGAGGCGATCTTCGCCGTCGTGGCCGACGCCCGGCGCCATGCCGACTTCGACGGCTCGGGCTCGGTCAAGGGGGCGACCGGTGACCCCGAGCCGCTCGTCCTCGGTTCCCGCTTCGGCATGAACATGCGCATCGGGCTGCCCTACCGGATCCAGAACGAGGTGGTGGAGTACGAGGAGAACCGCCTGATCGCCTGGCAGCACTTCGGCAAGCACCGTTGGCGGTACGAGTTCGAGCCGGTCGATGGCGGGACCAAGGTGACCGAGACCTTCGACTGGTCGACCTCCCGCTCACCGCGGGTCATCGAGTTCATGGGGTACCCCAAGAAGCATCCGGACAACATGGCCAAGACGCTCGAGCGCTTGGAGACCGTCGTCGCCGGTGAGTGAGGCCCGCGGGCGGCTGGTGGCCGCATTCGACTTCGACGGCACCATCACCCGCAAGGACACGCTGGTCCCGTTCCTGCGCCGGTTTCGCGGCCTGCCCCGCTTCGCCGGGGCCTTCGTCCAGGCCCTGCCGGGAGCCCTGACCGGGCCCGATCGACGGGAGACCTACAAGGCTGCGGTCTTCCACCAGCTGCTCAGGGGCGTGCCCGCCGAGGACCTGACGGCCGCGGCCCTCGCCTACGGCCGGCAGCTGCCGGCCCAGTTCCGCCCGGCGACGGTCGAGCGCATCCGCTGGCACCAGGACGAGGGCCACGAGGTGGTGATCGTCTCCGCGTCGCTGCGCGCCTACCTCGACCCCGTGGTCGAGCACCTGGGCCTCGACGGCGTCTGCGCCGTCGAGTTGGAGGTGGCCGACGACGGTCGCCTGACCGGGCGCATGGCCGGCCCCAACTGTCGCGGGGCGGAGAAGGTCGTCCGTCTCACCGACTGGCTCGGGGGCGACAGCCCGGAGCGCCTGTGGGCCTACGGCAACTCCTCGGGCGACCGGGAGCTGCTGGCCGCCGCCCACGAGCCCGTCTGGGTCGGACGGCGGCGCTGAGCTACTTGGGGGGCATCCGGATGCCCCCGTCGAGGCGAATGGTCTCGGCGTTGAAGTAGCTGTTGCGGAAGATCTCGGCGGCGAGCGAGGCCACTTCCTCGGGCCGGCCCATGCGCTTGGGGAAGAGCACGCCCGCCCCCAGGCCCGCCTTCGTGTCCTCGGAGGCGAAGGCGAACATCGGCGTGTCGATCGTGCCCGGAGCGATGGTGCAGACCCGGATGCCGACCGCGGCCAGGTCCCGGGCGATGGGCAGGGTCATGCCCACGATGCCACCCTTGGCGGCGGAGTAGCTGGCCTGGCCGGTCTGGCCGTCGAAGGCCGCGACCGAGGCGATGTTGACCATGGCCCCCCGCTCGCCGTCCTCCCCCACCGGGTCGTTCTGGCTCATGGCCGACGCCGCGAGGCGGATGACGTTGAACGTACCGATCACGTTGACCTGGACGACCTTCTCGAAGACGGCCAGGTCGTGGGGCTCACCCCCCTTGCCGACCGTCCGCTGGGCCCAGCCGATGCCCGCGCAGTTGGCCACCATCCGCAGGTCGGCGTCGGCGTTCGCCGTGGCCGCCGCGGCCTCGACCTCCTCGGTGTTGGTCACGTCGGCGTGGGCGTACTTCCCGCCGATCTCCGCCGCCATGGCCTCGCCCTTCTCGTCCTGCAGGTCGACGACCGTGACCTTGGCACCGAGCTCGGCCAGCAAGCGGGAGATGGCCCCACCCAAGCCCGAGGCCCCGCCGGTGACCAGTGCTGATGCTCCGCTGATGTCCATGCCCAGCGACGTTAGTGACGCCCCCTTCGGCTCGCGAACCCGGCGCGGGGCCGATCCAATCACCAAGACCGCACGCCCTTCGTTCTGGTGACTCGGGCTTGTTCCCCGGGCAAACCTCAGTCACCAGAACGAAAATGTCACAGGTCATCTGAAAGATGACGGAATGCATTGGGAAGAACGGTTCAGTGAGAAGGCCAGGACGCAGTACGGACTCGTGGCTCGATTCCAGCTTCCGACGCTCGGTTGCACGATCGACGACTGGTGGCACGCTCGCCGAAGCGGCCGGTGGCCGGCGATGAGCGCACGGGTCTTGGCTGCAGGTGGTGCACCCGCCTCCGACGAGCAGCGCGTTCTGGGCGCCGTCCTCGACGCCAGTCCGGGCGCTGTGCTGCATGGTCGCTCAACGCTCGCCTGGCTCGGCGTGGGGACCTACGACCTGCGCGAACTACACGTCGCCCGACCGCGCGGGATCACGCGCATGGTGCCGAACCTGGCTCGCTTGCACGACCTTCGTTGTGTACGTGCGCACGACGTGTTCGTGGCTCGAGGCGTCGTGACGGAAACGGCGCTGCGCGCCATCTGGAGCGAGGCCGGTCGTTACGCGCGACCCGACCTCCTCGACGTCGGAGCCGCGAAGATCGGCCGTCTCCTCGACATCGCCAACCGCCGCAAGCTGGTCACCTGGCACGCGCTGGCCGAGAGCGTCGATGGACTCCAGCGCCGCGGCCGGGCGGGAACCGTGCTGATGCGAGCCCTAGCCGAGGCTCGACCACCCGGCTCGAGCCCTACCGACAGTCGGCAGGAAGATCGGTTCGAGGACGTGCTCTCCAACGCCGGCGAACGGGGCCTGCGGCGCCAGCCCCATCTCGGGGGGCACGAGCCGATCGGTCGCTGTGACTTCCGGGACGATGAACTGCCCCTCGCCGTCGAGGTCAACAGCGAGCTGTACCACACAAATCCCACCGACCGGGAGGCCGACGTCATCCGGTACGCCGCGCTCAACGACGCCGGCTTCACGGTGGGCGTCGGTTGGGAGAGGGACCTGTGGTCACGGCCTCCCGCCGTCCTCACCATGATTCGCGCCGCCCGACGCGCCGCGGCCGAAGGGCTTCCGATCGTGCTCCACTCGGCCGGCTGCCCTTGGCCCGACCCACTGCCCCCAACCCACCGGCGGCTCTGACCGTCCGCAAGTCCGCCGTTCTGGTGATCCAGATTTGCTCATGTGACAAACCTCAATCACCAGAACGAAGACTCGTAGATGACTACGCGGGGGGTGGGCCGTGGGCGCCGCCGCCGGGGGTGCGGAGGCGGAGGACGTCGCCGGGGCGGAGGTCGATGCCGACCTTGTCGCCGAGCCGCTCGGCTCGGTCCTCGTCACCGCCGCGCAGCAGCCAGTTCTCGCCGAGGGCGCCCGGGCCGCCGCCGTCGAGGCCCCACGGGGGAAACACCCGGCGTTCGGTGATCAGCGACAGCGTGGCCCGCTCCAGCACCTCGAGGTCCCGCTCGATGCCCTCGCCGCCCTGCTGCCGTCCCCGCCCACCGCTGCCCTGGCGCAGCCGGAGCCGGCGGACCCGCAGCGGGAACGAGCGCTCCAGGGCTTCGATGGGCGTGTTGCGCGTGTTGGTCATGCCGGTGTGGACGCCGTTCATGCCGTCCCGGTCGGGTCGGGCGCCCTGCCCGCCGGCGACGGTCTCGTAGTACACCCATCCGTCGCCGCCGATGAGGACGTTGTTCATCGTCCCCTGCGAAGCCGCCGCCACCCGGTCGGGCACGACCTGGGCCAACGCCCCCAGGCAGACGTCGGCGATGCGCTGGCTGACCTCGACGTTGCCCGCACCGACGGCGACCGGTGGCCGCGCCGCCACGATCGTCCCCTCCGGCGCGATGACGGTGACCGGTCGCATCGAGCCGCCCACCCCCTCGAGGTCGGGCACCACCGCCGACCGCAGGGCGAAGGCCACCGCACTGAGCGTGACCGCCTCGACCGCGTTCATGTTCCCCCAGCGCTGGTCGTCGGTGCCGGTGAAGTCGAAGGTGATCTCGTCGCCGTCGATGGTCACGCCGAGGCAGATCGTGGCCGCGGCCTGCTGGCTGGGGCGGGGGCCGGTCGAGTCGAGCACGTCGGTGAAGTCCCACCGCCCGTCGGGCAGGTCCGCCAGCGCGGCCCGCATCCGGCGCTCGCCGTAGGCCGCGACCTGATCCAGGGGCCGTCCCGCCTCCGCCGCCAGACCGGTCAGGCCGACGACGTTGGCCCCCCACTGGGCATCGAGATCACCACGCCGCTCGTCAGGGGTGCGGGAGCTGGCCACGATCACCTCCCGCAGATCGGCGGTGAGGCGGACCGGTGGCAGCCGCAGGCCCTCCTGCTGGATCTCGGTGGCGTCGGGCGGGATCGACCCCGGGGTGGCCCCGCCCAGGTCGGCGTGGTGGGCCCGGTTGGCCACCCACCCGACGATCTCGCCGTCGACGTGGCACGGGGCGACGACGGTGATGTCGTTCAGGTGGGTGCCGCCGGCGAACGGGTCGTTGAGCACGATCTGCTCGCCCGGCTCGATCTCGTCACCGAACGCGTCGATGGCCGCCGCCACCGCCGCCGGCATCGACCCCAGGTGGACCGGGATGTGCTCGGCCTGCACCAGGAGCTCCCCCCCGGCGTCGAACAGCGCCGCCGAGCAGTCGGCCCGCTCCTTGATGTTGGGGCTGAACGCAGCCCGCCGGAGCACCGCCCCCATCTCCTCGGCGATGCCCGCCAGTCGGGAGATCAGGACCTGCAGCGCCGCCGGGCCCAGCGTCGCCTCGTGGTCGCCATCGCCGTCGTCGTCCACCGGATCGACCGGCTCGGGCCCGTCCTCGACCGCCGCCGCGGCACCCGACTCGTCGTCGAGCTCCTCGTCCGTCTCGTCGCCGATCTCCGCGTCACCGGCGCTGGCGTCGTCGGTCACGGGTCGTCCCGGGTCAGGACGAGGGTGCCGGCGGGGCCGGGCTCACCCTTCCAGCCGATCGGGACCCAAATGGTGGTGTCGTCCTCGACCACCACGGTCGGGCCCGTCATGGACGGGCGCTTGCGGGCCTTGAGCTTGGTGGGATCGGTGCGCGACGCCCGCCGGGCGCTGGCTCTCAGGGCGACGACCTCCACCGGGTGCCCGGGCCGGTCGTAGCCGTTGTAGCGGCGATGGCGCTCGGGGAAGTCGGCCAAGGCGTCGACGCGCAGCTCGTGGCTCTGGCCTTCGTACCGGGCATCGAGGGCCAGCACCAGCTCCACGTCGTCGACCCCGCCACCGGCATCGGCGACCAGCGCGGCCACGGTCTCCCGGCCCAACTCGGCCAGCGCCCCTGCCAGGCCCTCGTGATCGGCCGGCGTCGGCCAGGTGCGCACCCGGTCGTGCTGGACCGGCGCCGCGAGGATGCCGACGGCGGACAGCACGCCGGCCCGCGGCGGGACAACCACGGCGGCCAGCCCCAGGCGGTCGGCCAGCCCACACGCGTGCAGCGGCCCGGCGCCGCCGAAGGCCACCAGGGCCAGCCCCGTCGGGTCGACCCCCCGCTCGACCGACACCCTCCGCACGGCGCGCTCCATCAGGGCGTCGACGACCTCCAGGACTCCCTCAGCCGCCTCCTCGGCGGTCCCGAGGCCCAGCTTCTCGAGGGCGACCTCCGCCGCGTCCTGGTCCAGCTCGCCCAGCGCCTCGAAGCCGACGCCGGCCGGGATGCGCCCGGCCACGAGGTTGGCGTCGGTCACCGTCGCCTCCGTGCCCCCGAGCCCGTAGCAGGCCGGCCCCGGGGCCGCACCCGCCGACCGGGGGCCGACGGTCAATGCCCCGCCCGCGTCCACGACGGCGATCGAGCCCCCGCCCGCCCCGATCGTGTGGACATCGACCGACGGCAGACGGATCGGGTAGCCCGCCACCTCCCGCTCGCCCGCGGGCTGGGGCTCGCCGTCGAGGACCAGGGCCACATCGGTGCTGGTCCCGCCCATGTCGAAGGTGACGGCGTCGGGGTACCCCGCGGCGACGGCATAGGCCGCGGCGGCACGGACCCCACCGGCCGGCCCGGACAGCAGGAGGCTGGCCGGCGTCCGGGCGGCGGCGGCCACCGGGGACAGTCCGCCGGCCGAGGTCATGATCAGCACGCGGTCGGCGAGGGGCGCCAGCGCCTCCAGGTAGGCCCGGCACACCGGACCCAGCCCGGCGTTCACCACGGTGGTCACCGTGCGCTCGTACTCCCGGAACTCCGGGGAGACCTCGTGTGAAGCCGACACCACGTGACCCTCGGCTCGCAGCGCAGCGGCCACCTGGGCTTCGTGATCCCCGTTCAGGTCCGCGTGCAGGAGGCAGACCGCCACGGCGGCGGGCCCCGACGGAACCTCCGGGATCTCGCCGACCGGATCCAGCTCCTGTCCCTCAGCCGTGAGCCGCCCCGCCACTTCCAAGCGCCAGGACCGCTCCACCAGCGGCGGTGGCCGGTCGGCCCACTGGTCGTACAGCCGGGGACGGTCCTGGCGGGCGATCTCGATGACGTCGGCGAAGCCCTCGGTGCTGATCAGCGCCGTCGGGGCCAACGCCCCTTCGAGCAGGGCGTTGGTGGCCACGGTGGTGCCGTGGGTCAGCAGATCGACCCGGCGCCCCCGCAAGGCGGCGATCCCCGCCCGGACCGCTTCGGTGAGGTCCTCCGGGGTCGACAACACCTTCGCCACCCGCCCCCGGTCGTCGACCAGGTCGGTGAAGGTGCCTCCGGTGTCCGACCCGATCCGCATCGCTGCGGAATGTACCCGTCGTCAAGCATCGGTCCCGGCGGCCGATAGGCACCCGTGACGACCACCGGAAGGCGGGGCCGCCTCTTCAGTCGCGGGGAAGACGACCTCGACGGCCGCGGCGCCGACCTCAGCGACGACGAGCACGCCTGGTGGGCGGCCCGCGAGGGGGTGGCGGGCGTGCCCCAGGCGCCCAACCCCCCGCCAGTCGACGAGCAGCCGGAACCGGAGTCCGAGTACGCCCGGACCTGGACGACCGAATCGCTCTTCGAGCGGCGGGCCCGGCAGCGACCTCCGCGAGACACGCCGCCACCCAACGACCCGTCCGCAGCCGGCGTTCCGGTGCCCGGGGGGATGGACCTGGATTCCGCCTACCTCGTCCTCCAGATCGCCATCGGCGTCGATTGGGAGGAGATCACCTCGGCCCACCGGCGCCTGGCCAAGCTCTACCACCCGGACCGGCTGGTCACGTACTCCGTCGACGCCCAGGCCATGGGTCGCGAGCGCATGGCCCAGATCAACGCGGCCCACGCCACACTTCGCGCCCTGCACTTCAAGCGTTAAGCCAGCTCACCGGGGTCGATGATCCAGACCTCGTCGCCGACCTGCTGCTCGAGCGCCTTCACCGCCTTGCCCAGGAGCGGGTCGCGACCGTCCCAGACCACGATGGCGGCATCGGCGGAGCGGGTGATCCAGGCATCCCGCTGGGCCATCGCCCGGCGGACGTCGCCCGGCGAGCGCACGGGCTTCTTCTGCAGGAGCACCACCTCCCGCGCCCCCGCCAGGAGGCGCCGATACGACTCCCGGGAGGCGGACGGCCACTTGCTGTCGGGGTCCGGGAAGGGCTGCACCACGACGTGGGGGATGCCGTGCTCGAGGGCCGCCTCGGCCGCCAGCTGCTCGGCCCCGAGCTGCAAGCCGGTGAGCAGGACCAGGTCTTCGTCGAGCTCGGCCTGGGCGGCGAGCACATCACCCAGGCGGCGCTGCACCGCCGCCTGCAGGAAGTTGGGCTCATAGCCCCCCAGCTCCGGGGGCCGGTGCCCGAGCACCGCCACGGCGTGGCCCTCCGGCCGGTTCGACGGGCTCGCCTGGGCCGGGGTCGGCGAGGCCGCCGAAGCAGCCGGCGCCGCCGAAGCCTTCCCGACCGCGTCGGCCGGCCCCAGGAAGTCGGGGGGACGGTCCCCCGACCGCCCCAGCTGGGTCGTCGCCGCCTCCACCGCCAGCCGGTCGGCCACGTCGTTCCACTCGTCGCCGCTGTGGCCCTTGACCCAGGTCCAGGTCACGTTGCCCCGCTCGAGCACGTGGTCGATCAGCGGACGCCAAAGGTCCTGGTTGGCCACGTCCTCCTTCTTCGAGTTCTTCCACCCCTTGGCCTTCCAGCCCACGTACCACTTCTTGGTGAAGCAGTGGACGACGTAGGTGGAGTCGCTGAAGACGTTGACGGGGCCGTCGATGGCGTAGAGGGCTTCGGTGGCGGCCTCGATCTCCATGCGTTGGTTGGTGGTGTGGGAATCGGCCCCGCTGGCGAACGCCCCTCCCGGCACGACCCACGCCCAGCCCCCGGGGCCCGGATTCCCCAAACAGGCCCCATCCGTGTAGACGATCGTCGTCATCCGGGGCATGGTTGCAGATGTGACCTTCATCGACGGCTTCGTGCACCAGTTGCCCGACACCGATCCCCAGGAGACCCAGGAGTGGCTGGACTCCCTGGATGCAGTGGTCAGCGCCCAGGGTGAGGCCCGCGCCCGCTTCCTGCTCTCCAAGGTCCTCGAGCGCTCCCGACAGCTCGGCGTCGGGACGCCGGCGTCGGTGTCCACCCCCTACATCAACACGATCCCGGCCGAGCACGAGCCCTGGTTCCCCGGCGACGAGGACATCGAGCGCCGCATCCGGGCCTTCATCCGCTGGAACGCCGCCGTCATGGTCATCCGGGCCAACAAGAAGGCCGACGGCATCGGCGGCCACCTCTCCACCTTCGCCTCCTCCGCCGCCCAGTACGAGGTCGGTTTCAACCACTTCTTCCGGGGCAAGGCCGACGGCCTGCCCGGCGACGCCGTCTACTTCCAGGGCCACGCCGCCCCCGGCGTGTACGCCCGGGCCTACCTCGAAGGACGCCTGACTGAGGACCAGCTCGACCACTTCCGCATGGAAGTCGGAGGCGAAGGCCTGTCCAGCTACCCCCATCCCCGGCTCATGCCGGACTTCTGGGAGTACCCCACGGTCTCCATGGGCCTCGGGCCCCTCAACTCGATCTACCACGCCCGGTTCCTGCGCTACCTGCACAACCGCAAGGTCGACGACACCAGCGGCTCCCGGGTCTGGTGCTTCGTGGGCGACGGCGAGGTCGACGAGCCCGAGACGCTGGGCTCCATCTCCCTGGCCGCTCGCGAGGGCCTCGACAACCTCACGTGGGTCGTCAACTGCAACCTGCAGCGCCTCGACGGCCCCGTCCGGGGCAACGGGAAGATCATCCAGGAGCTCGAGGCCATCTTCCGGGGCGCGGGCTGGAACGTGATCAAGGTGGTCTGGGGTGGGCGCTGGGACGAGCTGCTGGCCCGCGACGTCGACGGGGTGCTGGTCAACAAGATGAACGAGACCGTCGACGGCCAGTACCAGCGCTACGCCGTGGAGGACGGGGCCTACGCCCGGGAGCACTTCTTCGGGCCCGACCCCCGCCTGCGGGAGCTGGCTGCGGACCTGTCCGACGACGACATCCGCAACCTGCCCCGGGGCGGTCACGACTACCGCAAGCTCTACGCCGCCTACAAGACGGCTACGGAGCAGACCGGCGCCCCGACGGCGATCCTGGCCAAGACCGTGAAGGGCTGGACGCTGGGCCCCGGCTTCGAGGGCCGCAACGCCACCCACCAGATCAAGAAGATGACCGTCGCCGAGCTGAAGACGCTGAGGGACCGCCTCCACCTCCACGACGAGATCCCCGAGGACGCCCTCGACGCCGATGCCCCGCCCTACTTCCGGCCGGCCGAGGACTCCGTCGAGTACCGCTACATGATGGATCGGCGCAAGGCCCTGGACGGCGAGATCCCCAGCCGGCTCGTGCGGGACCGGCGCCCGCTGCAGCTCCCCAGCGAAAAGCCCTTCGACGAGTTCGCTGCCGGGTCCGGCAAGCAGCAGGCCTCCACCACCATGGCGTTCACCCGCCTGCTGCGGAACCTCGCCCGGGACAAGAAGCTCGGCCCCCGGGTCGTGCCCATCGTCCCCGACGAGGCCCGGACCTTCGGCATGGACTCGTTGTTCCGGGAGTTCGAGATCTACGCCCCCTACGGCCAGCGCTACGAGCCGGTCGACCACGCCCTGCTGCTGTCCTACACCGAGGACAAGGACGGCCAGATCCTGGAAGAGGGCATCACCGAGGCCGGCGGCCTGGCCAGCTGGACGGCGGCGGCCACGTCCTACGCCAACCGGGGTACGCCGATGCTGCCCTTCTTCATCTTCTATTCGATGTTCGGCTTCCAGCGGGTCGGCGACCTCATCTGGGCCGCGGCCGACGCCCGGGCCCGGGGCTTCCTGCTCGGCGCCACCGCGGGTCGGACCACGCTGCTGGGCGAGGGGCTCCAGCACCAGGACGGCCACAGCCTGGTCCTGGCGTCGACGGTGCCTCCCTGCGAGGCCTACGACCCGGCGTTCGCGTATGAGCTGGCCGCCATCGTCCAGGACGGCATCGGCCGGATGTACCCGGACGGCGACACCGCCAAGGGCGAGGACGTCTTCTACTACATCACGGTCTACAACGAGAACTACGCGATGCCGGCGAAGCCCGACGGCGTCAACGACGGCATCCTGGAGGGCCTCTACCGCTTCGCCCCCGCGCCGGACGGGACCGCGCACCCCGCAACCGTCCTGTTCTCCGGCTCAGCCCAGGGCGCAGCCCGCGAGGCGCAGGCGGAGCTGGCCGAGCACTTCGACGTCGGCGTGGACCTCTGGTCGGCGACCTCCTACAAGCGCCTGCGCGAAGAGGCGATGGCCGTCGAGCGCCACAACCGCCTGCACCCCGACGAGGACCCCCGTACGGCGCGGTTCACCGAGTTGCTGGCGGATGGCGAAGGCCCGATCGTGGCCGTGACCGACTTCATGCGGTCCGTGCCGGACCAGGTCAGCCGGTGGTCACCCCGCCCGTGGCTGTCCCTGGGCACCGACGGCTTCGGCCGGAGCGACACCCGAGAAGCCCTGCGCCGCTTCTTCGAGACCGACACCGGCCACGTCGTGGTAGCCGTGCTCGCCGGGCTCGCCGCCGAGGGGACCGTCGCCGCCGACGTGGTGCAGAAGGCGATCGTGCGCTACGACATCGACCCCGAGACAGCCCCACCTTGGACCCGCTGAACCTGCCCAGGCAGTAGCTTCCGACGACCATGGCCGAGCCGAGCTTTCCCATCACGGGCAACCCCGATGACGACCAGCTCCTGATCGACGACCCCCTGGCGCTCATGCTGGGGATGCTGCTGGACCAGCAGGTGCCCATGTCGTGGGCGTTCCGAGGCCCCGCTCGGCTGCGGGAACGCCTGGGCGGTCGCCTCGACGCCGCCGAGATCGCCGCCATGGGCCCCGATGCCGTAGCCGACCTGTTCAGCCAGAAGCCGGCGCTCCACCGCTTCCCGGGGTCGATGGGCAAGCGGGCCCAGGCGCTGTGCGAGTACCTGGTGGAGCACCACGGCGGGAACGCCGCCGACGTGTGGGAGGGCGCGGCCGACGCCGAGGACCTATCGGTTCGGGTCAACGCCCTTCCCGGTTTCGGCAAGGAGAAGTCGATGATCTTCATCGCTCTGCTGGCCAAGCGCTTCAACCGAGCCCCCGCTGGCTGGGAAGCCGTGGCCGGCCCGTTTGCCGACGATCAACCCCGCTCCGTGGCCGACATCGGCTCCGAGGCCGAGCTCTTGGACGTCAGGGCCTGGAAGAAGGCCAAGAAGGCTGCGGGCAAGGCGAAGACGGACTGAAGCCAAAGGTGAGAGGCACC